>JANXSX010000189.1 GCA_025356475.1 Isosphaeraceae bacterium
CCACTGACCCCCCTCGACGTCCGCGAGCGCTCTTGATTAAGGTCCAGTCTTCTCCATGAGACAGGACCGAAGGCACCATGGGAAGAACCTCTAAGGAGTATTGAGAATGGCATTTTTGAAGAAGTCCTTGCTCGTCGCAAGGCTCATGAGAGTGAAGGCTCTCGTCGGCGGCCTGCTCCTTGTCGTGGGATTCTACCCTTCTGCGGAAGCGGCACAGCTCTATGCGTACTCGCAGCAGACGATCTCGAACCTGAACTTCAACGCCGTGCCAGGAGCGGGTGGAGGCACCGAAATATTCGGGTTGACGACCTACACTTCGGCCTCAAGCGCTGCTCTACCCACCACGGGAGACGCCGCGACCGATCTCCAGGACGTCCGTGAGTCCTTCACGGGCCCCGGTCTAAATCCAGGCCAAAATTACTTTCTCCCAGTGGGGATTAGTGCTAATAACTACGCCCGCGGAGATGCCCTTTTGAACACTGGTGCCGCTGGGTCGCCATTCCAGACAGTGGCCGAAACATCCTTCAATGCACTCGGCAACAGCAGTGCCAGCAACGCAAATTATTCGATCCGAGTGACATTCACTGTCAACACCGGGTCCTTCACACTCACCCCCACCCTGACCTATGCCAACACTCTCACAGTCTCTACAGGCGGCTCGGCGACCGCGCTGGCAAGGGCTAACTATGCCTTTGACATCAGCATCTCCAGAAATATTACAGGTGCAAATCCGTTCTATGACGTGACTCCGGTTGCGCTCAATAATGTTCAGGTTTCGCAGCCCGACTCGACCCTGATTCAGGGGCCAACCAACTTGACCCTTAGCTCAGTGACAGTGGGCCCGGGCAGCTATGTCCTCGCAATTGTCGGAAGTTCGACCGTTTCGGCAACACAGCTTACACCAGTGTTCCCCACAGCAGTGGTCCCCGAGCCAGCCACGTTGGTCTCTGCGGCTACGGCTTTTCTTCTCGGACTGGTACAGCTCAGGCGGATGCGCCGGAGGGCTGTAACGGCCTGACCTCGTTGCAAGAAAGAATAGGGGGACGGGGTGTGCCCCACTTTCCCGGGCCGTCTCGCCTGTTCCATCATACCACAGTAATTTCCCATCTCTTCACATTTACACAACCTCACCTCTTACCTTGGATTATTTAAAGCATTTGGGCTTTGCATGAATCAAAATGAGTTCGATTAAAGTCTAAACCATCGTTTTTATTGGCGGATTTCACTCCTGATGAATGCATCACTGTCTTGAAAATGCCGATTTGGAATCACATGGAACTCGCATGTGTTTATACTGAAACAATTTGGCGATGTGCTTAAGTGTATCGTGGTGTTTTAAGGCTTGTCGACTGCACGAAAATCCTAATTGAGCAAGAACATTAACACTTAGGAATGTTCATAAATGCAAAATGCCAATATTGCAATTGTCCGAACATTCCTGATATGGGGAAGTGTCCGAGGGTCTATCGCGGCCATTTATAAGGAGCAAGCAGAGTGCCGAACACTATTGAGATGTCCACTTCAACTTCCAATAATTCCCATGCCCCCTGGACCAAGAAAAATACAGCAAGCCACAGCCGAATTTCTTCGTCTGTAACCACCTGAATTATTCAAAACGCTGATCGCGGGCTGTGTCACACTGTGTCTCTAAAATCCTTGCCGCCTGCAATTCCTTAACGAGTCGCACTTTTTCTTCGGCAATAAAGCCCACGACGACTCGGTCTGGATAATTCATTAGATCCTCGAGTAGTTTTGAGTTCGTTTCCAAGATTGCTGCAGGTGAATCGCTCCATTCCGTAGGCCTTAGCTGTCGCGAATACTGCTTTAGAACCTTGATCCGATCGGGTGCTCTGTTCAATATATGAAGAGCGAGATTCGACCATTTAGGCGGCTCACTGACAGTGACAGGCTCGAATGCGGTGATGACGGCAGCGACGGTCGGATAGCGAGAAGTACCTTGCTGGTCGCACCATTCCAATAGAATGCGTTGCGAGATCGAACTGAGTGGATCGTTACCATTGAGGCGGATGCGGTGAAAGAATTGAACGACCCGTTCACCTTCCGCCTTGCTACCACCCAGAAACCGGTTCAGTACCACGACCGGCTGGACTGAGACAATCGCTTCCACAAGGAGATGATAGTCGTGTGCGTGAGCATTACAGATTGATGTGGCCTCGTCTAAATTGCGCAGTAGCTCGTCCGCGATCCGAGCGCCATTACTCCCTACAAGACATGCCTTCGCAATTTCACCCAATCGATAATCGTCCTGAACGTCTCTCCACGTAAACGTCAATTGCTTGAGGAACTCCTGACCTACGTCGATGATTTCCGGCGCATGTTCTCGCTTGCTGTCCTGGTCCAGATAGAGTCGCATTTGAAGGATGTAAACCGCGACCTCAAACCCGGACGGGATCGCCGCGATCTTTAACAGCAATCGCCGGATATCCGGGCCTGACAGACACTCGCTTATCCTGCCGTCGCCCAGAGCTTTATATGCCCAAATAGGACAATTCTCAAGTCCCAGCGAGTCATACAAGCGAACTATCCCCGCTCTGTCGAGACCGATGGACACTTGCAGTTGCGGGAAGAATTGGGCGAGCGTCAGATCGTGGACAGCCTCATCGAGAAAGGCATTGGCAAGATTGCGATCCCCTTCGTAAACCCCGTTCAGATACCCGCTAAGCACCCAGATGCTTCTCTGATTCTCAGGCGTAACCGCGAGTTGCTTGACCAAGCGGCACCAGATCTCCTTCGGCCATTCCGCGCCCTCCAATAATCCTCTTCCGAAGCTCCAGAGGCGGCCACTATTGCTTGCGACTAGTTCAGGGAGCAATTCACCAAACGTCCACTCGTCCAAAGCGACTTCGGCTCCAAGCGATTGTGCGGCTAATTCTGCACGTAAATGAATATCGATACTAGGAAATGCGCTATCTAACATATAATTGTCGGGAGAAACTTGGACATGCCCAGGGGTAAGCACGATCGCTCGAACCTTTTGAGCAAGGTTCTTCGGCCGAAGAAGTTCCGCCAACACGGAGAGGCGAGCCGAAATGCTAGGGTCGAAGCGATTGGAATCGAAGTACATTGTCGTACGTACCGCAATCCATCCCTCGCGCCAGAATTGCTGTCCAGCGATAGCATGGCAGGCATGCTCAAGTTCGTCGCATATATCACCCAAGGCCCAGAGGCCACGGAATTGCTCGGCCAGCTTTGCTCGTACTTCTGAGCCGACTGGTTCGCCTGCGCCGGCTAGCATTTCCACAGATCTCAACACTGTGCCGTACCAGTGTTTTCTGTCGGCGGAGCTCCTGGGCCAGTAGCCATAATTCCGCGAGCGTGCGCCGAAGTCGAAGTTGTAGTGCGTCGTGAACGGCCATCCCTTGAGTAAGGCACTAATCGCCTTAGAGCCGATGCCCCGCCTGTCGGGACTCTCCGACTGAATAAGCGATCGAGCCACGGAGAGACGCTGTTCGATCGTCGCATGGGTTCCGGAGAGGACGATGTGGAAAAGCGATACGATAACGTCTTGTGGCTCATCTGACAGGTCGTTGCCCCGATCGGCCTCGGCAAGCTTTACGAGCAACGTTACGCATCGCTCAAAGTACAAAGCATCATAGGCAATCTTGCGAATAGTGTTGATATAATGTTTAAATATTTGCCAAATCATGGCAACATCTGCGCATGCCATTGCGCGCTCCAGCGTGGAGAGAGCGGCTTCCGGGTCGACTGGAGCCACATCGTCGAACATGGACCTGCCCAACTGATCGAGATTGGCAACGTCGCCTAATAGTCCATCCACTGCGAGCCACGCTTTGACAATCGTGACCGCTTCCTGGCTTGCATGCAGGAACCCAAGCCTTCGTGAGAAGGATTTGAGCAATCTAGATGAGTTGCCTTCGATCACATGGAGCTTGATCACATCAAAGGGAATATTCTGTAACGCCAACACGGCTAATCGGTTGGCTATCGCGTGGGGCAGGATTGCTCGCCAGACTCCACGCTTCTGAACCAGGTCGCGGCGATATAGCTCGGCGATGTTCCGGTAGATCTCTGACGCAGTTTTTCCAACCATTGCGCCAAGATTGATCAGTTCCGCTGCATCCCCGCCGGAAACGTCTTCGCCATTAAAGGAATAGACCAGCGAACACGCCTGGGCCGCCAGGAACAGCGGCTCGTTATCCCCGTGACTTTGCTGGAATAGGCGTTTGAACAGCTCATAATCATTCAAGCCGGCGATGGTGCCATAGAGACCAATCTCACTTGCCAAGGCGAAAGCGATACGTGCGTTACCGCCCGAAAACTCCGCGATTGTTTCTCGATCTACTTCCGATACCCCGGGAAAACGACGACCAACTAATTTCTTAATGAGATCGATTGACGATGGCTTCAACTCGAAGACTTCCGTTCCCTCCGGATCGTCATCGCGAATGTCGTACTCGACCGTTATCACGCTTACATTGCTTCGGATGTCCCGGCACAACTCCCCGAGGCGAAGGTGCAAGTCCGACGAGCAATTGTCAACTATCAGGACCGCCCTGGTATGTGTTGCGATCAAGGTCGACGCAAGGGCAGTCGGCTGAGGGTCGGGCTCATCTGCCAAGTTGGCGTAAAACGCGAGCGCCGGATCGAGGCTCTGTTCGCCGACGCGATCATCAAACAGCGCCTGCAACAGGCGTGTCTTTCCCACACCCGATAGCCCGATCAGGCGTACAATACTCTTGGGTTGTGACAACAAGCCCCGAATCCGCTGAATTCCCTCAATGGCTGAAATTCCATCTCCCGTTACTTCAAGCTTGCCGGTGTGAAGTCGCAGTTGATTATCGAGGAGGTATTCGTCGTTCACACCACCTGGGGAATACGCCCAGGCACCGTAGGAATGCCATCCCTTGATAGCCTGTCCGACTGCCTCCCGCACCCATACAATCAAGCCCGGATGGTCTCGCACCCAGGTCGCAATCCGGGTACGGTCGTAAAAATCCAGCAAGAGAGAATCGCGATTAGCCAGGCCCTTGACCGCTTTGACCATAGCAGCAAGCCGGTTCTTGAGCATGATGTCGGAGGTCGAACTTCCTGAACTTACAATGATATAAGCACCCGAATGATTCGCCAGATCGGCGATGACCGGTCTGATCGTTCCAGATGGGCACATTTCTGTCAGGATCGCGTTACGTGGCATGTCGGGCTTCTTTACTTGAAACCCAGTCGCATGACGCGGAATAAATCTGCTGATCTCGGCGTCAGTCGGTAAGGCAACTCGAACGTCGAGGCCGCCGTCGGCGGCATTTTGATTTCCGCCCCAGGTCACGGCAGAGACGCTAAGCCCATGGCGCCTTACTTCCGCTTCGCAAAGTAGGCCGACGAGCGAGCGGAGTTTCTCATCATCCAAACGTGCGATATCGTCAGAAGTTATATCGAGCATACTAACCCTTGTAAGGCACCAGTGGCCCGAAAATATGCCTCATCGCAATTGCTTTGTATCCATTCACGTATCAACATCAACACGCCGTCGTTCGAAACCTAGAAACCATGGTTGATGATTTCTAAGGCGACGAATGCGATACGCCTGTTTACCATGGTAACTCTTTGTACCCTAGTCCGCCATATTTTACCCTAAGAATTTTGCTACTTCTCCCTAAAGCCAATGGGATTCCTGTTAGCGTAAGGGGCTATAGTCAACCTGCCAAAACTATGTTGGGGTCATTCCAATTGCTGGACACTGACTGTAAACCCGAGGGGTCAGAAAACTCAGAATAGATCATCATTATTTCTGGACACTGAACAGGCAATCTGGATATTTTGAAGCAAATAGTGACAAAGACTAGATTTGGGGTAAAATAGTAGAAATCATGCGTCACGAGAATTGGCGGAACGTGGATAGACCCTTGATCGAAGACGATCGATGAGTGTTCAACGTTCAGCCTTGTCTCTAGCGAACGCCTCCCAGCCAAGTGGAACAGAGTGTTGGAAACATCGCACACTTTTCAGTGAGATCCAACCTCATCGGCAGGAAGTTGGAACGACGTTTTCAAGTCTACGCACTACGAAACGAACCCGATGGTATTCTGTGACGATTATGACAGCACAGCTCGCGACGAAAGGCGCACTACGAAACGAACCCGATGGTATTCTGTGACGATTATGACAGCACGACTCGCGACGAAGGGCAAAATACCGAACGAACCCATTGGTATTCTGTGACGATTGCAAGGCCGACAAATCATCAATACTCTAAACGACTGAACGACCCCATTGGCATGATATACGGATTGTACGGATAGAACAGACCAGGCAATCGTGATTCGGAAGTGATCACCAGACTCAGCCGCCCGTCAAGCCTGAGAGCCGTCGTTCAATTCGCGTGCTGTTGCTCGACGCCAACTGGAGATTCGAGGAGGACTGAACGGATCTGTGAAGATCCAATTGGCCATCGGAAGTCAACATTCCCAACAGCCTGTGATACACTCGGTTCTATGAAAAATGTCATCGTGATCGTCTGCAACAGTCTGCACCTCGGGTTCCTGGGCACCTATGGCAATGCCTGGATCGAGACGCCGAACCTCGACCGACTGGCTTCCGAGGGGGTGGTGTTCGACCAGCATTTTCCCGAGAACCTGACGACTCTGCCAACTCGACGCAGTTGGTGGACGGGACGGTATGGGTTTGCCGACCCGGCCTTGGGGTGGACTCCTCTCCAGGCTGATGAAGCGATCCTCCCCGACCTGCTCTGGAATCAAGGGGTTCGCACGGCGCTGATTTCGGATGTCCCGCTGTTACGCGACGCTGGCCAGGGCTACGGGCGTGGCTTCGATGATGTGATCTGGATTCGGGGCCAAGGGTACGACCCACTCGTTCCCGCAGGTGATCCTTCTGTCAAAAAGGTCCGAATCGCCGACGAGCCTGGGTTAAGGCTTCCGGCGGAAGATGATCCCGATCGGGACCTCTGGAAGGGGCGTTGGCAGCAGTTCTTGCGGAACCGGGTCGCTCTCAAGACCGAGGTCGAAGAAAATACGGGAGT
>JANXSX010000231.1 GCA_025356475.1 Isosphaeraceae bacterium
ACGATGCCCGATAACAAGAGGGCTGGGACGACCACAAGCATCGCTGCGGTGAGGTTTGCGGGATCGAATCCTGGTTTGACCGATGGGGTCGCCCCGATCGAAGCGAGTGCCTGGCCGAACACCGATGCCATGCCGTCCTTGGCCGCGAAAGTGGTGCTAACCCAGCCCATGAGTGGGGGGGACCAGATGTCTCCCAGGAAGTGGATTGCAAAGACCGAGACTCCATAGGCGGCCGCTCGCATGTTGGGCATGACGACGTTGGCGATCACCGCGTTGCAAGGTCCGGTATTGATGAACATTAACGCTTGGGCGATGAAAATTGAGCCGTAGACGATCACCGGTATACCCGAGAAGATCGCGAAAATCACGAACGGAATCGAGAGAAGCATGGCGATTCCCGGCACGACGAAGAAGGCTCGCTCGCTCTTCTTTGAAAGCTTGTCCGATAGCCATCCTCCCGCGCTCATGCCGATAATCGCCGCGAAGAGTGTGACCAACCCGATCGTAGAGCCACTCTTGGTCTGGTCGTAGCCTTTGGCAATGATCAGGAACTTAGGCAAGAAGAACGCCATCCCGCCGATCGCGAATGTGTAAAAGGCCATCCCCAACACCGAATACGTGTAGGAAGAGTTGACCATGAGGTCGAAGTAGTCGTCCTTGCTGGGGCCTGCCTGCTGGTGTAGGGCGAGGCGATCGGACGACACTTCCTCGCTTGCACCTCGCACCGGCTCGGGGAGGAACAGGACGGCGATCGCCGCAACTAAGCCGGGGAAGCCGACGATATAAAACGCAAGCTGCCACGAATAGTTCGGCGCAATGTAACTTCCCAGGCTATATCCGATCGCTCCACCCAAAGGCATGGCGATATAAAAGATTGAGAGCAGTTGCGATCGGACCCGACGTGAAAAAAGGTCGAGCAACATCGTCGGCGCGATCATTCCGTACGTCGCCTCGCCAACTCCGAGGAAACTTCGAGCCAACGCAAGCTGGTTGTATGTGGTTGCCAGGCCAGTGCAAAGCGTCGCTAACGACCACAGCCCCACCCCGATCGCCAGGAGCCTGGTCCGTTTGATGCGGTCGCCGGCATACCCCATGATCGGACCGACGATCGAATAACTGATCAGGAAGTATGTGGAAAGCCAACCGGCGTGATAGTCGTCGAACTTTAACTCTTTCTGGAGTTGAGGCAGAACCGCAGTCAAAATCCAGCGATCGGTGTAGTCGAGCAGGTTCATCGTGAAGAGGACGGCGAACGTCGTCAAAGCCATCGTGCTGGCGAATCCACCTGTTGACCCGGAACCACTATCGCTGGCGGAACTTGAGGATTCAGTGTGGATCACGGCGAGCCTTCTTGAGCAAAGTCGAGTCAAGAGCCGAAGGCTCGGTGACAATCGTGGTCACGAGGGGGATTCCTCACGATGCCGACTTTACGTCAAGCGGCGAAACGCGTCCAGTCGATCCCCGGCGCGAGTCCATTCTCGCTTTGGGCCGGACAAGGGGTGACTCCGACGGGATAGACTCACAGGTTGTGCCACGACGTTCCGAGGGGATCTGGGCAGTTCAAGGGGAACAGGCCGAGCAAATTCTCGGCACCAGATCCAGGTTATTCGGAAACAGGCCGCAAGCTTCGGAGGCCCCGGCATTGCCCGAAAGGGCGTGAATTCGCTACGATGCGATCTTGCGGCGAGCCTCGAAGCGCTCGTTCGACTCCTTTGGTGACGGAACGGACCCAGTCGATTATGCTCGAGATTCGCCCATTTCGCGGGGTTCGTTACGACATGGCCCTGGTCGGAGCCCTCTCCGATGTTGTGGCACCTCCCTACGACGTCATCGACTCTGCTCTTCAGAATCAGCTCTATGCGGCAAGCCCCTACAACGTCATCCGGCTCGAACTGAATAAGCCTGAGCCCGACGATGCCCCTGGGGCAGACCGCTATACCCGTGCGGCCAGGTTCCTCAAGGAATGGCGTCGCGAGGGGATCCTTCGCGAAGATAACCAGCCCGCTCTCTATCTCCACGACCAGACGTTCACCGTGGACGGCAAGAGTTTTACGCGAACAGGGTTCCTGGCTCGCGTGCGGTTGGAACCGTTCGGTCAAGGGAAGATCTATCCCCACGAACAGACCCTGTCCGGTCCCAAAGCCGACCGGCTCTCACTCTACAACGCGACTGGATTCAACCTCAGCCCCGTGTTTGGGCTCTACCCCGACCCCAACGCCGAGGTCATTCGCGCCATCGAAGCGGGTGTCCGCGACCGGACCCCTCTCGAGGCGACCGACCACCTTGGCGTCGTACACCGCCTCTGGCCCGTAATCGACGGCACCGCCCAGACGGCTGTCTCCGGGCTGATGGCCGATAAATCCATCTTCATCGCCGACGGTCATCACCGCTATGAGACTGGTCTCAAATACCGCGACGATCTCGCCGCCAAGGGCGAACTCACCGGTGACGACGATTCTGCCAACTTTGTCATGATGCAGCTTGTGGGCATGAGCGACCCCGGCCTCCTCATTTTGCCGACCCACCGACTTGCCAAGGGATTCCCCGGCCTGACCGCCGAAACCCTCGCCGCCGCGCTCGCCTCCGAGTTCGACGTGACTATCGTCGGTCAAGGAGATGCTGCCTGTCGAGCGGCCTGGGAAGAGATCGAAATGGGGGGTGACCAGGACGTCCTCGGGTTCGGAACCGTCGCCGATGACACGTATCTTCTTGCCCGATTACGTAGCGACCTCTTGATGGACAAGCTCGCGACCGATCATGGGGCCGAGTGGCGAGCACTCGGCGTGAGCATCCTCCATGTCTTGGTCCTCGACCACCTTCTCAAGAATCTCGGCAACGCCGAATGCCGCTACGTCCATTTGATCGATGAAGTCCTCACCGCGACCGCCGCCAAAGCCTGCGATCTCGCCTGCCTCGTACCCGCCGCCGGTATGGAACACGTCGAGGCCATCGCATCAAATCTTGAGAAGATGCCACCCAAGAGCACGTACTTCTATCCGAAACTGCTGACAGGTGTCGTATTGAACCCGTTGAGGTAGGTCGCTGGCAGCTTCATCTCAATCGGTCGGCGAAGTCCGTAATGGGTTGTGGCAAGCTGAGCTTAGCTGCTTGAAACGATGACCGTGATTTACTTCATCATGAGCAACGTCGAGAGAGGAATCGCGACGATCCGCGGATCGGCGAGCGTCACGTCATCGGTTTGTGTCACCAAGATTCCAAACGGGGCATTGTTGACTGATTTCTCGATGAACGCTCGCAAGCCCTCCGTATCTCGCTGTGGATCGATCCGTCGGCGACATTTGATCTCAAGAGGAACCCGTTTCGTACCGAGGGTCATCACAAAGTCGACTTCGGGTTCATGACTTCTCTCCGGACAGTGGGATAGGTCCATGCCTTGAATCGTCAGGAGGAAGGAGCCGGCGACACTCTCCGCAATGTGGCCGGCAAGATCGGACAAGTGTGGATTGTTCGCGAGTTCCAGTGGGTCGAGAGGGACGATCTCCTGTAGCCAACTCGCACGCAGGCCATGATCTGCAAGACAGATTTTCGGCCATCCTTTGGTACGTTTCAAACGGATCTCGGCTGATGGGACCAAGCGGAGTAACAACGTGTCATTGAGAAAGCGAAGATAATGTTGGACTCGCTGCGTTCCAATGTTGCCACCCAACGATTGCTGGACTTCCTTGGCCAGAAAGCTAGGACTTGGACACTGGCCTGCGTATCGACAACTCAACCGAAACAGTTCTTCTAAAAGAGCGGCGTCCCGCTTTCGACCACGTTCGCCGACACGAAGGTCATGCTGGATTACTCGACGGATGACAGTTTCATTGAGTTGATCCGCGATCTCAGCCCAGGGGACGTCTGGGGAAGTTTGGGCAACCGGGTAGCCCCCTCGAAGTGAGAACATCGAGAATGCGATGTCACGCAGCTCGGAATTGTCACGCCCGAGCTGAACGAGTTCATGCCAGAAGGCCTGGTCTGCGAGGCGATGCAGGCCATTATCTTGCAGCGCAACTGGTAGATCGCCGAGCAAATTCACCGCCGCAATTTCCGAAAGACCCAATGGTCCGACATCCAATGATGTGATTCGACCCGCAAGACTATCCCGCCCCAGCTCGATCCGTAACGCCGAGCTTCCGGTGACTAGGACACGACAGGTGGAACCATCGACCAAATGTTTGAGCTGGGGTGCCCAATCTTTCAGGTTCTGCACCTCGTCCCAGAATAGGTACACTGGCTCACCAAGGTGGGCAGACTCGTTGAGAGTCCTACCGAGCACGGACGTTTCATACCATTCTGTGAGCCTGAGGATCGGTTCTTGATATTTCCTCATTGAGGGGATTTCGTCGCATTGGACTCGGAAAATCCGCTTTCCCGAGATCCCGGACTTGAGCAGATCCTCAATGATCTGAAGCTGAGCTGTCGATTTCCCGACCTGACGGGGTCCGCGTACAGTGACAATTGGGGCAAGGTTTTGACGGAGTTTCTTATGGATCGTTTCGACGAAGGTTCTCCGGGTCTTGGGCAAGACGATCGACGGCTTGCCTTCCCACCAGGGATTATCCCGGCGCAGGTTCCGAACCAGTTCCGCCGAAAGTTTCACGCTCGAATCGGGCAATTCATCCATAAACCGCAGATCCTCCAGAAACACGAATCGCGGGTCGCCATCAAATCTACCAGATTCTTTGGTTGGTGCAGCGTCCTATTGAGTCTCATGCTCGTCCAAGCGTTTGCAGTCAGCTCACGTGCGGACTACCCCGAGCCTCCCGTCGAAGTCCCTCCGCCGAGTGCCAAGGCGTTGCAATTCTACCGGACTGGCCACGCGTATTGGGCATTCGGTCAGGTTTGGGCTTTAGGCCTCCCTGCGATGATCCTGGCGGGCGGCATCTCGCGGAAGATGCGCGAGTTCGCTTGGCGGAAAGGACAAAGTTGGTATCCTGCGTTCGCAATTTATGTTGGAATTTACCTTTTGTTCACATTCATGGTCTCGCTACCGATGGCGTTTCAACGCGGGTATCTCCGACTACACGAGTATGGACTCTCGACCGAGAGTTTTGCCAAGTGGTTGGGCGATGCGATCAAGAACCTCGGCGTGGATTACGTGGGTACACTCTGTTTCGGCTGGGTGCCGTTCCTGCTGATCAAGCGAAGCCCTCGCTGGTGGTGGCTGATCACGGCGGGGTTATATATCCCCTTTTTGTTCTTTGTGATGCTGATCAAGCCGGTCGTCGTCGACCCCTTGTTTAACGAGTTCGGTCCCATGAAAGATCAGGTTCTTGAGGCCAAGATCTTGGCACTTGCAGCCCGATCCGGGATCGAGGGCGGCCGAGTCTTTGAGGTTGATAAGAGCACTGAGACGACGGCTGTGAATGCCTATGTCACCGGGATCGGGGCCACCAAGCGTATCGTGCTCTGGGATACGCTGATCGCCAAGCTTGACGACCGCGAACTCCTGTTCGTCATGGCTCATGAGATGGGCCATTATGTCCTCGGTCATGTCACCCGGAGTATCCTCCTTTCGAGCATTTTGATCCTGGTCGGTCTGGCCGCCATCCAATTCGGGGGCCGGTGGGTCCTGAGCCGGTTCGGCCCGAGACTCCAGATCGCCGATCTTTCGGATTTCGCTGCGCTGCCCTTAATTCTTTTGTTGTTTCAATGTTCGTATGTTGTGCTCTCACCGATTGGACTCGCCTATAGTCGTTGGCAGGAGCATGAGTCCGACCGATTCGCTCTTGAGCTTACCCAGGATAATCACGCGGGCGCTCTAGGCTTCCTAAAACTCCAGACCCAGAACTTGGGCAACCCCCGTCCCGATGCCTGGTATGTCTTTCTCCGGTCGACGCACCCTCCCGGCGGTGAGCGTGTGGACTTCTGCAACACCTATCGACCGTGGGAGCACGGGTTACTGCTCAGGTATGCAACGCAATTCAAGTGATAGTAGCAAGTGAAAATATAGCAATAGATCGTGACAAACCCGGACCCTCACCTGGCCTTTGGCCGTCTTCTCCCGATGGGAGAGGATTGCGGAGTGTTGCTGGCACTCAGCTCGATTTGCCCTTAAGATGATCAGACGGGGTCAAAAGTCTTGGAAGACATTCCGTTCGGTGACGAATCCCTCTTAACGAGTTAGATCGCCGACGTTCTTAGCCAGAGTTCTCATGGAAATTATCGTCCTTGGTTTCATCAGTTTGATCTTCTATTTCGCGGTGCGCGCCTTATCAAAGGGGGCGTCTTGGTTTTCGAACACCCGCTATAAAGGCTACCGACAGCTTGCCAAAGCCTATCGAGGTCGATACGAATATCGGGGGATGTCGGATCCCCCGACGGTCAGCTTTCGATTCAACGATTCGACGATCAGGGTCGGACTCGCCCCCCACGTGCCGGGTCAGCCCATTGTTCCTCGGACTCGGGTCGTTGCCCGATTCGCGCATGGGATCCCGCTCCGGTTGGAACTGGCTCCCGAACTGAGGCCAGCTCCCCCACAAGCTCCCAAGGGAACGAGGCACGTCCGCACCGGCCAGGTCAAGTTTGACCGGGAGTTCGTCGTCCAGGCAAACGATGCTGATATGGCGGCGGCGTTCCTCGCAGAACCGATCCAATTGGCGGTCTCTCGACTCACGAGAATGGCTCCGCCCGGTGGGATGCTGATCTCGATCAACCCTGAACGCTTACTCGTTCAAGTCGACCGCAACCTCGCTCCGTTCCCGGATGCACTCCAGGTCATGGTCCGAGAGGCTTTGCTAATCCTCAATGGCTTGCTGATCGGAGTCGCCTCACGCTCGTCGGCTGGGGTGACGATCCTTGATGAGTCTCCCGGGATTGCCGACCTCTCGACCGATGCACCGGTCTGCAAAGTTTGCGGGGAGTCGATCACCGGGCGTAAAGTCCTATGCGCCCTCTGCAAGACTCCGCATCATGACGATTGTTGGGAATACATTGGGGCTTGCTCAGTCTTTGGATGTACAAGCAAACAGGCGACCATCGGTTGAGAGCGTTTCGGAGGAATTCGCTCGTGGGGGCGTTTCGGGTTGGCATGGAAAACGCTATCCTAAATTGACCAAGTGGCGTCCCAATAATCGTCCTTAACGTGCGAACTTGGGTGAGGAGGTATCCCGAATATGTCATACGGCGGAACTGCCGATCTCACGGGCGTCCAGGTGACGTTCCTCGACCAGACGGGCGCAAAGTCGGTGAAGGCCGTCATTGCTTTCAGTGTTCCGGTAAGCCGGATCCTGCCCAATATTATCACCAAAATGAACTTACCGGTCACGAGTCCTGACGGGCAACCGATGAGTTACTCGCTCGACCACAAAGAGGGGGGGAAGCGGCTGCTGGAGAGCCAGACCCTCGTTGAGGCGAACGTCCGGAACGGCGATCACCTGATCGTGTACCCCGAGGTCGTCGCCGGTTGATCTCAGGCTCTGCGAGGCTCCCTGACCTGCCATGCTCAACGAGTCTCCCCGAATTCGCCGGCTCCGAAACGATCTGATCGCCCTCGAACGTCTGCGCGACGAGAGTTCGGTCTTTCAGTTTCGTGCGAAGGGGAAGCCCGCCCAGGAGTTCCTCTTGGAGTTTCGTGGAACGAGCCTAGCACGCGAACGCTCGCGGATCGTCGTCCGTGAGGTCCACGAGATCGAGTGCAAGCTTGGCGCGGGTTATCCCCGATCGATGCCCGAACTACGATGGCTGACGCCGATCTATCACCCCAACATCTCGGAGATCGGCATGATCTGCCTAGGGGGCTACGGGACACATTGGGTGCCGAGCCTCCATCTTGACGAACTCTGCGTGATGCTCTGGGACATGGCCAGATATCACAATTACGACGTCCGCAGCCCCTATAACCGAGAAGCGGCGCTCTGGACCGCACATCAAACCACGTACAAGTTTCCGATGGATGGCCGACCGCTCCGGGATCTTCGGATCGCCCAGGGACGGATCGAGACCCCCGAGACCACGATCAACCTCATCGACACGGTGATCGAACAACCGCCGCCGCCCCCAGCTCCACCCCCTACGCCGAAGCCGCCGGAACCTCAGCCCGAAGTCATGTTCATCGACTGACGTGATCCCAACCCGCGAGGTTTCCGTTGGAACTCACTTTCCTCGATGATCCAGACAGCCCCGACGCTCCTGCCGCCGAAGACTCGACACTTTACCTCGACGACACGGACCGCTACACCCGGCTCAGGTTGATTCCGTGGTGGCGTCAGGAGAAGCTCACCGCCGCGCGAGTTTTGGTGGTCGGCGCGGGGGCACTTGGCAACGAGGTCCTCAAGAACCTCGCACTTCTGGGGGTCGGAACGGTACATGTCATCGATCTTGATGATGTTGAACCATCGAACCTCTCGCGGTCGGTCCTGTTTCGGCTCGAAGACGGGGGTAAGTCCAAGGCGATTGTCGCGGCAAGGCGAGCGAGTGAGATCAATCCCGACGTCACGTTTCTCCCGCAACAAGGCGACGTCATCACTGATCTGGGCTTAGGGCTGTTCGCCGACGTCGACGTCGTGATCGGTTGCCTCGATAATCGTGAGGCGCGGCTCTGGGTCAATCGCCAGTGCTGGAAGGTTTCGACCCCCTGGGTCGATGCGGGGATCCAAGAGATCCAGGGGGTGGTCAAGGTTTTCACACCTCCGACCTCATCCTGCTACGAATGCACGATGACCGAGCGCGACTATCAACTGTTGAATCTCCGTTACAGTTGTCCTCTCCTACGTCGTGATCAAATCATGGAAGGAAAGGTCCCGACCGCCCCGACGATCGCCGCAATGATGGCGGCGCTCGAAGTTCAAGAGGCCCTCAAGCTGATCCATGGCATGGAGGTCCAGGCAGGGTCCGCCCTCGTCTTTAACGGGGTGACAAACCAGTTTTATTCGACCAAACTGCCGTTCCGAGACGATTGCTTGAGCCATGAGACCTATCCGACACCGATCACGTTGTCCCTGGGGCATCAATCGAAAGCGAGCGAGCTGTTCTCGCTCGCTCGGGCCACGTTGGGAGATGGGCAACTGACGCTTACACTCGACCGCGATGTGGTTTCCCATCTCGAATGCCCACGGTGTCGTTGGTCGGTCGAGGTCTTCCGTCCACGGACCAAAGTCACGATGGCCGAGGCAGTTTGCCCGAATTGTCAGGCCCCTGCCCTGCCGATCATGCTAAATTCGATTGATTCCGATTCTCCATTGGCCGAGCGCCCGCTAGCCTCGCTGGGGATTCCCGCTTACGATATGGTCCGCGTGGACGGCACGAGCAACTCTGCGGTCTTCCTGCTCCAGGCCGACCGTGAGCGTGCCCTGGGCCTGAGCCAGGATCGAGCCTGAAGCGATGGACGAGATCGTCTTTGACGATGTGACCTTCCGTGAGCCGCACAAGCTGCGTCGGCCCGACCGTGACCGACGGTTTGCCTGCCTGGCTTATGAGTTGCCACGACCTGGCGATCTGGCGATCTTCCTTGATGCCGCCGCGTCTGAGGCGATCGAACGCCACGCGCTCCGGGACACGTCCGTAGAGCTTGGGGGAATTTTACTCGGTAAGGAATGCGTGGATGATCAAACCGGAGAGCCGTTTGTCTGGGTGACCCAGTCGCTGGAAGCTAAGCATTACGAAAACACCCAGGCAAGCTTTACCTACACACATGACTCCTGGGGGGAGATCACTCGCGAGCGTGATCAGCTTTACCCCGACCTCGATATCGTTGGCTGGTACCACACGCATCCTGACTTCGGTATCTTCTTGTCGGGCATGGATCTTTTTATCCACCGCAATTACTTCAATCAACCACTTCAGGTTGCTTATGTGGTGGATCCGATCAACCAGACGCGCGGCTTCTTCCAGTGGAACTCCGGCGACCTTGCCGAAGTCGGCGGCTTCTGGATCATTACGGATCGGACGCAACGCTCGCAGCTCGCGCGAGTAGTCAACGATCTCGAAGGCATCCCCAATACCGACCCGAGTGGCGGAGGTCTTTCTCCTCGCCTCGAAGCGGAGCTGATCGCCATGTTAACGCGCCCCGCCCCTCACACAATCGTAAACTCGTCGCAATCGACCCTGACGACCACACTTTTCGGCATGCTGATCGGCATGGTCGGAATGCTCGGCGTAACCTGGATCCTGGCCCTCAATCGTCAGGTCCAAGAACAAACGGTCGCTATCACTGCGGTCGGCAGATCGGTCGAGCGAACCGCCGACGCCCAGAGGCTGGCGCTCGATACCCTGATGCCTACCAACGGCAACATCCCGGCGCGGGAGATATTGGTCGAGAACTACGGTAAAGCCATCAAGAAGGTTGACGAACAGACGGCGACCAATTCCGCACTTGCCAATGAACTCAAGCGACTTTCTGAAGACTCGTCGAAGACAGAGGCCAAGCTGACTCGTGCCCTCAGTTTCGAAGCCGATGCCAAAGCTGCCGATAAACTTCGTGCTGCGGTCTCCTCCCTCGAAGCCGATGTCAAGAAAAAGGGGGACACCATCAACGAGCAGTCGCTCCTTCTTGATCGGCTGGAAGACGCCAAGTCCGGCGAATTGTGGAAGAAGTATACTTGGGCCTGGTATCTCGCGGTCATTGGCTGGATCATCGCGGTTCTGACCGGTCTCCGTTGTATCGCCCTCTGGGCCTCGCCTGCAGAATCTCCGAAAACGGCGGTCCCAATTACCGTAAGGATCGAGTGAGTAACGCCATCAACTCAAGGCGTACTCATCCGTCAATCCACCGATCCCATAACGGCTGCTCAATATTGACATCTTTGCGAGTGCTGAGTCTCAGGCTTAGCCAAAGCCATACACGACCCCCCAAACTCGGGAGAGGGTTGCTAACTCGCCACCGTTGTTTGATCTCCTCGGACTGGATCGATTTCGCAGGCCGATCGTCGCTGTCGAACCGAAGTAGGACTTCGCTCTCCACGCGATCCTGCTCTCGAAAGCTCCTCTCCTTCCGATGGAGTTCGCGACGACGATCGCCTCGCCGGCCTTCCTCAATGGCATCGCGGAGCCCGCGAGCTTCCGCGACGATCTCAGCCGGATTCCGGCCTGCCGATTCAGGATAGGCCAACTCCCCGATGAGTCGTTAAAGTCGATCACGGTCGCCGAGCCGGGTCTCCCCCGCGCCAGATTGCATGGCTCGGCGGAGATAGCTTCGTAACGCGACACGTTCGGCAGCCGTGGGGTTCTCACGCATAAGAGACCGCGATAAAGATTGCGTAGGGGATCAGAATATGGATGTCCATTGTAACCATCCCCCACGTTTACCACCAAATCAATTCGGGAGTTCGCAACGGGTCGGTCGCGAGTTCTCGTGGCGGTCGACCAACCGCTCTGTTACATTGAGACGATTGAGATTCCCGCCCTCTCCGAGTTGCAGGGCCGACCGATGAGCCAGCCTCCGATACAGTATCGCTTGGTCGTCTTTCATGCTCCGGACGACCCTCCCGCGATTCGGGACCTGTTCGTTAAGGTCACTGGGGCTCACCCGACCGACGCGATGCAGTGGGTGGCCCGGGTGCCCGGGACGTGGCCCAAGACCCTCTCGGCAGATCAGTCGAAGGCACTTCTCGATGGTCTTTATGATGAAGGGGTCGCCGCCGAGGCCTGGCGACTTGACCTGTTTCCCGACCTGGTCCCCCCGCACAACGTCCATGTGGCAGCCTGCCTGGCTGACGGTTTCCGAGTCAGTGGCCTGCGTGGCGAGCCGACGCACTGGGTCCCCTGGGAGAAAATCGAACTCATTTCCGCAGGAAGGGTCGATCAAGCCGACGAGTTCCGCAATGTCTCACCTCCGTCGTGGACTTCAGCGGTACGGTCGGGGATGATGGCGATCTTCCGCCGACCAGCGATCCGGGGGCGGACCCGGCGCGCGGATCGAATCATTCGCGACCCCGTTGGTGAGGTCTACATCGTCCGATCCGAGCCTCGAATCTGCTTCCGGATCGTCGAGAATGCCATGAACTACGCCTACCTCGGCCAGGCATTGCGTCCGACCGCCGCCGAGAATTTCCCACTCTTCGTCGCTGATCTCTGCGCCCGCGCAAATGATGCAACAATCACCGATGCGACCAAAAGTCTCCTGCGCAAGGATGGGTTAATCGGTCAGCAGTTCGCGACCCCCCAAGCTCTTCTCGATTATACGACACTGAGCTTGCTTTGGAGTTGGTATCGACGAGATCGAAACGCACAAATATCAACAGACTATTAAATATGCACTCAAGATTGGGCGTCGCAACAGTCCGAATGGTGGTGACGAAAACCGACTCCGAAGCGATTTTAGAGGTTCCATTGGATCTTTGTATGCCGACATGCCGGTTACTTTGGAGACGGCTTTCCTACATGTGGTTCACGGGCAGCTTCGACTAAAGAAGTTCCGGTACGTCATCGGAAGCTCACTTGCGTGACGGCCTAACTGCTCGCCGGATAGCCAATCGCTGCTCTGCTTCGAAGGCTACGAAGGATTCGTGACCTCGACCGACGCTCTCACGGTCGACGACTTCGCGATTGACGAGCGAACCGGCGTGATCACTGCCTGTCCGGCGGGTCATAAGCCATTATCATGTACACGTGATGTGAAGTCAGGAAAGACAAAGGTAGAGATGCCTGCGGAGATTTGTGGTGGCTGTTTGTTTCGGAGTCAATGTCCGATAGGCGAGGCTCGTAAGGGACGATTTGTGCTTGTGATCAGCGACAAGGAGCGTCGTCTTGCGGGACGTCGTCAGGAGCAGAAGACCGAGGTTTTCAAGCAGCGGTACGCGATGCGGTCTGGGATCGAATCAACGAACAGTGGCGTGAAGAATCGG
>JANXSX010000115.1 GCA_025356475.1 Isosphaeraceae bacterium
GAGGGGTTTGCGGTTACAGTCTGTCATAGCGGTGGCCTAGCAGATGGAGGAGTGGAATTGTTGTTAGTCCATACTCTACCATATGTTAGGTCACTGCACAAGTCTTATGTTCATAATTCGTATGAAAAATCCGGGCTAAGCAGACATTGGAAGTCAAGTTCTGTCAAGCGCTGGAAAGCGGCCCGGCCACGCCGACGACGCAGTAAGATTGGATCTCGATTGAGCAGGAAGCGGTTGAGCGTTGGACGTCCGAACAGCCACGCCAATGATCGTTATTGAGAAGCCACCTTTCAACGATTAGCTTAGCGTAGGATTTTGAACACATTCTGCGATGACCCTATGAGGGAAGCCAACCGGGTCGAGTTTGAGTCGGTGGACGAGCCGGAGAAGGCGGGGTATGCGGAAGGCGAGGGATTTCCCGTCCATGTCGATATCGGTTGCGGCGGACTCCCCTGCTCCGTGAAGGAAGCCAACCGGATCGAGTGTGAGTCGACGGACGAGCCTAAGGATTGCGAGTAGGGAGGAAGGGCCCCTGCCCCGCACCGCCCAACTCCCCTGGAAGCAACGCGTCTACACGCGAGCTAACTCATGCTGTGGGGGTGGCTAATCCGATACCTTCCGAGGCTGGTGAGAATTTCACCAAGCGAGCCGATGGAGGGCTAAATGCAGACAATCGCGTTCGTGAACAAGAAGGGTGGCGTCGGCAAATCGAGTTGCGTGATGCACCTCGGCGGCGAATTGGCCAAGCGGGGGATTCGGACCCTCCTCGTTGACATTGACAGCCAAGCCAGTCTCTCTCAAGGGTTGCTCGGACGCGAGGCTCTGGAGTTGCATCCGTCCGAGACGCTGGCAGGGCTCTATGATGGCGTCGGGACTTCGTTCGCAAGCCTCGTTCGAAACATCGGCCGGCCACACCAGTGGCTGATTGCAGGCCACGATCGTATGACCAATTACAACGTGCCCAATCCGTGGACCACCGGAGTGGATCAGTTCATTCTTCGCGATGGGCTCGCGGAGGTCGCCGATGATTTCGACCTATGCCTGCTCGACTGCCCTCCACACGTTCAGTTCTGCGCGTGGTCGGCTTTGGTCGCGGCGGACGGCGTGATCATCCCGGCCCAAATGGAGGACTTTGGAATCCAGGGCGTGGCCGCGATCCTGGACTCGATCGACATGGCTCGCGAGATCAACCCCCGGCTCGTCCTGCTCGGATTTCTGCCCACGATGGTTCACAAAGGGTTCGCAATCCACGCGAACTATGAAGCCAGCATGCGATCCGCTTATGGACAGGACGTTTTCGAGGCGATGGTCCCGACTACCACCGACTTCAAGGTGGCGGTGACGCTTCAAAAGTCCGTGGCCGAGCATAAGCCGAAAGGGGCCGCTGCTAAGGCGATCGCCAGGGTCGCGGACGAGATGCTCGCTCGAATCGCGGCACGATGCGGTGAACTGGTGAAATTCTCACCAAGCCCTGAATGGAAGGAGGTGGCATGATGGCCGAACGTCCCGTGTCGGAGGTGATGCAGGGGAACATGTCGCGGTCTCTCGCCCGCCGCCCCGCGATCGCGAACGGTTCGACAGGGCCAAGCCAAACCGGCCAACTGGAAGGGCTCTCGAAGCTCGCGGGGGCTTGCTCTATCGAGATCGGCCGTATCCTTCCGGACCCCGATCAACCGAGACAAGAGTTTGACTCCGATGCGCTCATGCGGCTGGCAGAAAGCATGAAAGTCAGGGGACAACTACAACCTTGCCGAGTGCGTTGGGTTGAATCCGAATCGCGATACATGATCGTCGTCGGCGAGCGCCGATGGAGGGCGGCCATGCTCGCGGGCTTGAAGTCGGTTGAGTGTGTCGTGGTCAGTCATGCCGCGACTCCCATTGATCTGCTCGAAGATCAGATCGTCGAAAACGCGTTACGAGACGACCTTCGACCGGTTGAACTCGCGAAGGCCTGGCGGCGACTCATGGACGCACGCGGGATGTCACACCGCGAGTTGGCCGAACGGCTATCAGTGGATCACGCGACTGTGACACGCGCCATGAGCCTGCTCAAGCTGCCAGAGTCGATCCAGGAGTCGGTCGATTCGGGAGAGATCCGGCCCAGTACAGCCTATGAGATTTCACGCGTCGAGAATCCGGTCGAGCAAGCCGAGCTCGCTGAGCAAGCCAAGGGCGGCGAACTCAAGCTTCAGGAGATTCGCACCCGGGTAGGCCGAGCCAAGTCAGCGAAGAGCAGGGGGGCCAAGCCTAAGAAGAAGGTCACCGAGCGAACATTTCGTGTAACGACAGGCCCCAAGATTACCGTCGAGTACCGCAAGGGACTCGACGCCTCGCTGATCGTTGCGGCGATTCGAGAGGCGTTGCTCATGGCCGAAGCTGAACTTGGGGATGAGCAGGTCGCGGCATGAGCGACAGGTAGTGCAAACCGCGCTCGCCCGGCCGGTTTCCACTTGACCAGATCTTCCGAGATCGTTCGACTAACACTGGCTAAAGCAAAAGCCCTGGACGCCAATTCAGGGCTTTCGCGTAGGCCGTGTTTGGTTGCTGGACGTTCCCGCGTCGAGCAACCTTGGAATATCCCTTGGGCAATAAGGGCAACCCCGTTCCATGAATTTACAATCGTCCGCCGCAGGTGGCAACACCACCCCGTTCGTTTTGCGCGCCGCGATTCCCGAGCCACCTGGCGGGTTCGCAAAAATGCATCACTGGATCGCCTCGGATCCACGACTGACACCAAGCGACGTCAGGGTCATTTCCGCGTTGCTCTTCTATGCCAAGGGCAGGGGCCTGTGTTCACCCGCGAATCGATCGATCGCCAGCTACGCCTGCGTCTCGCTCTCAACCGTCAAGCAATCCCTCGATAACCTCACCAATCACGGCTTCGTGCGACGCGAGCGAGTACCACGCACCGAACGCAATGCGACCGGTCGCGTGATCGTCTTGCTCTGGGGCGACATCCCTCCCGCCACTGGCCAGATTCCGGCCTGCCAGAGGCCAGAGACTGGCCAGTCACAGGCCAGAATTCAACCTGACGTCAGGCCAGAATCCGACCACAAAGAAGATCGTTCCGTTGAAAAGCCTGAGACAGTCAAGATGCCGGTTCCGGCTCCTTTGGAACGACAACGATCGGAAACGATGGCCGTCGCTGCGATGATGGCTCTCGATTCCTCTCGACCAACCCCAGCGACGATTGCGGACGTGATTGTCAGGAAGGTGAGTGAAAGGCCGGCGCCAGTGGCAGCGATCCCGCCCGTGCTCAATTGGCCAACGCCCCTGACCGATGGCCAGCGGGCCTACCTGGACGCTTTGCCGCCTGAAGCTCGGGTCCGGTTCGGGGAACTCGCCCCGGCGAAGCGTGAGGAATTGCTGGCCCCGCACCGGCTGGGCTTCGATCGGATCTGCGCGGCGGAGTCGATTGCGAAGCTGATGCCTCGTGCTCGGCCTGGAGACCGGGTGGTTCCGTCGACGACACGTGAGCTGATCTTGGAGCTTCCAGGTGGTCCGACCGAATGGGTTCCTCTGGCGGCCCAGGCTTTGGCGATCGACTTCGACAACGACGCGGGTTACTGGCGAGCGTATTTGCAGGTGGCTGAAGCGGTCCACCAGGGGGAATTCCCCGCGGAGTCGACAGCGAAGGCTCACCAGCAGGGGATGAGTCCCAAGGCGCTGAATCGGGGTGCGGTGTTCTGTACGGCTTTGAAGCGTGAGGGCTGGAGCAGGTAGCCCGATTGACTTCGGGCCCGGATGCGTTTTCCTCTGCGCTGGGATTAGTCCCTTAGCGGCAGCCGATGCTGTACGGACTGAGGTCGGCCCACCATCGCGAGCTGCCCGACCACGACCAGCAATACCACGAGTCCCCGCCAATCCGCCTGAGGACTGCCACCGCGCGCCATTTCACAACCGAAAACGTCATGGCGACAAATCGACCGTCCGGGCAGGATGGACATACTTTGCCGGGATGCCATGACGTCGCTACCCCGTGAATTTCCCATTCTCATATCCTTTTGGCAGCGATTCGACCCTCGGGACAGGAAATGCGACTCTCCGGGCAGATTCCATCGACCCTCCGGGCAGGACCATTACGACCCTCCGGGCAGGTTCGATCGACCTTGGGGGCAGGAACGTACGACCGTCCGGGCAGAGAATCGTCCCTAAGTGCCTATCAGTCAATGATTGTTGGTACGTAACAAATAACTTGCTTGAGAACAGAGAGAGAACAACAACAACCCTGAGCGAGGCCAGCGACGTCTCGGAAACTTGTTGTCGCTTTGATCAAGAGTGGTTATGTAAAGATATGCGCAGCAAACCCGTGGAGCCATCGAAATCATTGGAAGGGGGAGAACCTCTCTCCGCGTTCCTCCACGTCGGCAAGGACGAAATGAATCTGGCCGAGTTCCCCATGACCTCACTCAGTGACCGGCCGATCACGAGCGGAACGCGTCTCAAATTCGAGGACCGGATCTACGACGACCAGAGAAAACGGCAGATCACCCGCAAGCGAATCATCGAAGGCTCTCAAGAATACGGTCTGCCCACGGCGACCGATGACACGGTGATCCTCGCCCTGATTCAACTCACGAAGCTCAAGAACGGCTTTACGGCCCGCGAAGTCCCGTTCACACGTTACGAGCTGATCAGCCTGCTGAGCTGGCCCAATAAAGGGCAGAGCTACGAACGGATCGCCCAGTCGCTCCATCGGCTTGCGGGGGTGACGTACCATTTTGAGAATTCGTGGTGGGACAATCGCCGCAAGACGTGGACGACCAAGATTTTCGGGATCATCGACACGGTGGAGCTGAATGACAGCCGCGAGACCGACGGCCAAGGTGGTTTATTCCCATCGCGGATTCTTTGGAACCAGATCATTCTCGACAGCTTTCAGGCGGGGTATCTGCGCAGCCTTGATTTTCAGCTTTGCATGAATCTGAAACATGCGATTAGCTTGCGCATCTATCGATTCCTGGGCAAGCGATTTCATCTCAGGCCCGAGTGGTCGTTTGACCTCAAGGCTCTTGCCTACGAACACATCGGCCTGAGCCGAAGTTACGAAGGAGGAAGGCAAATTGTCCGCAAGCTTCAGCCCGCCATCAAGGAGCTGGAGAGCCTCGGTTTTCTTGAGCCCCTGGCGGACGATGAGCGGTTTCTCAAGCAGGGTCGCGCCTGGTCGATCCGATTCGTCAAGAAGACGAAAGCGACCCTGCTTGGCAAAGCGACCAAGTTGCCGGCTCTCGCCGTTGTTACGGAGCTGACAGGCCGTGGAGTCACCAAGACGACCGCCGAAGCGCTGATCCACAAGTACCCGGCGGAATTCCTCCGGCTCAAGATTGATGTCTTCGACTGGCTGGTTGAAGCCCAAGACAAGCGCGTCGCCAAGAGCCCATCGGGATATCTGGTCCAATCCATCCATGCCGATTATGCCACACCCACGGGTTTCCTCTCCCAAGCCGAGCGGGGGCGGCGGCAAGAGGCCAGGCAGGCCAAGGAACGCCAAGTCGCCGAGGACCGCCGCCGCCAACAGGAGGAGGAGGACCACGCCAAGACCGAACGGCTGGCCGTCGACGCCCATTGGAAATCGTTGACGCCCGACCAGCAGGCGGAACTGGATGCCGCCTGGACCGCTCAAGCCGGTCCGACCAGCCTGGCAACGGCAACCGGGCCGCTGAAACGGATCTGGCAAAAGAGCCAGCGAGATCAGCACATCAGGCAATTGCTTGGCTTCGATGCCATTCTTGAGTAAACAAGCGACGCGATTAATCACACTTGAATCCCATGCGTCAGGGTTGATCCGCTTGTCCCTAAACGCGGATACACCATCTTGCTCGCAAGAAAACGATTGGCTTCACGATGGAAACGGTGTAAAATCCAAGGAATATAATTGTATCATATGTAATGATTTATGGCCAGAAAACGTCCGCCTTCCTCATCGTTCTTGCCCGGGTTCCTGCCCGAGCCGGGCGGCATGACGGGGAGCGGGACCACCGAGGCCACGGATTCCAGGGAGACAGACCATGCTCTACAAGACGATCATCCTCGAACTGATTCATCAGAATCGGCCGCTCCGCGATCGGCTCCGCAAGGCGGGGACGATCCTGGAGACCCTCGATTTCTACGCCAGCGAGCTCAAGACGAGCCACGAGGATTGGCAGGTACAGCTCGCCCAGAGGAAACCGGCCAGCGCCCCGAGCCAGATCTCCAGCGAAGCGTTCGAGTTCGCGCTGAAGGATCTGGAGAGCCATTTACGCTCCTTGGGTCACGAAGCCGAACCGGCTTCTCTCGGACCCGAGACGGTGAACCCGCGAAGTCCCACGCCGACCGCGTAAGACCCGCCCGTCGCCAGCAGCTCCTGCCCATGTTCGGTGCCGAAGTTCGGCCTCCTTCCTCTTCCTCTTCCTCTTCCTCTTCCTCTTCCTCTTCCTCTTCCTCTTCCCCCGCCCCCGAGCCGCCGATCGCCTCGACCCGAGCACCTCCCGCCTTTGCAGTAACATCGGCACCGGCCTCTCCTCCGCCGATCGCCAGTGGTGAAAAGGCCAAGGCCCGCGACATCGTGGCCGCCATCCGCACCCTGCGGGCGATCGAGCGGGAGCGACGACCGGCCAACCCCGAGGAGCGACTGGCCCTCGCCAAGTTCGCCGGCTTCGGTCCGGTGGCTCTGTCGATCTTTCCCGACCCGGTGACCCGGCGCTTTAAGGACGCCGGCTGGCAGGCCCTGGGCCAGGAGCTGGAATCGCTGCTGGCACCGGAAGAATATGCCAGTGCCAAACGTACGACGTTCAATGCCTTCTACACATCTCCGATTGTCATCGCGGCGATTTACGCGGCAATCATCCGTCTCGGTATTTCTCGCAACGCGACGATTCTCGAACCTGGCTGCGGCGTGGGCAACTTCCTGAGCCAGGCTCAGGACGACATGAAGTTTATCGGAATCGAGCTCGATTCGATCTCGGGACGGATCGCCCGGGCCCTGTATCCCAGCCACGACATCCGCATCGAGGACTTCCGCGATTCCCGGCTGCCTGAAGGCCGCATCGACGCGGTGATCGGCAACGTCCCGTTCGCCGACGTCCGGCTCGATTACCGAGGCCAGAGGCTCGCTCTCCACGACTTCTTCTTCGCCAAATCGGTGGATGCCTTGAAGCCAGGCGGTATCCTCGCCTTGGTCACGACGCACTTCACCCTCGACATCAGAACGCGGCCGTGCGCGAATCGCTGGGCGAGCGGGCGGATTTCCTGGGGGCGATCAGGCTCCCCTCCGACGCGTTCAAACGCGAGGGGACGGCGGTCGTCACCGACATCGTCTTCCTCCAGAAACGCTCGCCAGGCCAGGCGGCCCACCACGCCGACGCAGCCTGGCTGGAAACGGCCCCTCTGGCGATTGAAGGTTCCGATGTTCCGATCAATCGCTATTTCCAGAACCATCCGGAAATGGTGCTGGGGACCTGGAGCCGCAAGGACACGCTCTATGGGGGCGACACCGCCTATAGCCTGCTCGCCAATGGCGATCTCGCGGAGCAACTCGCCGGAGCGATTCGCCGGCTCCCGGAGTTCGCTCCGTCTCTAACCGCGACGGTCCGGGAAACCCCCGCTCCGTCGTTCACGCCTCCGCCGCCGCTGAACCACATCACCGAGGGGAGTTTCTTTGTCGACGAGCGTCGCACCATCCGCCAATCGCTGGGAGGGCAGACCGTCCCGGTGACCTACGGCGGCAGCACGCTTCAGGCCGGGGGAACCTTGGTGGGTCGCCGCATCGCCGCCCTTGTCGAGCTGCGTGATCAGGCTCGTCGGGTCTTGCAATCACAAAATGAGGGTTGGCCCGCCTCGGAACGCGATGCCGCGCGTCGCTCGCTGAACCGGGTCTATGACCTATTCGTGGGCAGCTACGGTCCCATCAACAAGACCACATTAAGCAAGACTGCCGAGGGCACCGCCATTCGCCGCATGCCCAACCTGGTCAAGTTCCGCGAAGACCCGGACGCCATGCTCGTGATGTCGCTGGAGGAGTACGACGAGGTCAGCGGCAAGGCGAACAAGGCCGCCATCCTGCGCAAGGACGTGGTGGGGAAAACTCCGCCCGTCACCGCGGTCGCCACTGCCGAGGAGGGGCTACTCGTCTCGCTCGACCGGCGGGGCATGGTCGATCTGGCCACTATCGCCGAGCTCTATGGCAAGCCGCACGACGCGATCATCAGCGAACTGGGCGACCTGATCTATCGTGACCCCGAGACGCAATCGTGGCAGACGGCCGACGCCTATCTCTCGGGCAACGTGCGATCGAAGCTTGCTCACGCGGCCAGTGCCGGACCGGAGTATGCTCGCAATGTCGTGGCTCTGCGTGCAGTACAGCCCGAGGATGTGCTCCCCGGCGACATCGACGCCAATCTCGGAGCGCCCTGGATTCCCACGAGCGATCTGCAAACGTTCGCGGCCGAGCTGTTCG
Source organism: Isosphaeraceae bacterium (assembly GCA_025356475.1). Classification (GTDB taxonomy): domain Bacteria; phylum Planctomycetota; class Planctomycetia; order Isosphaerales; family Isosphaeraceae; genus JANXSX01. Next base: position 8,435 of record JANXSX010000115.1, read on the forward strand.
GCGTCGGTCCTTCGGCGATCGGCGTCGGGCACTTGAAAAAGGACGCGGTCTGGAGTGTCGAGGCCGATGGGACCGCCGAGCGGTCGGTGGCGGCCACGGCCGAGTTCGGCACGCCTAGGGCCAACGGCACCTGGCTGCTCGACCTGGCCCTCAACATGAAGACTCCCGTCATCTACGACACGATCGTGACGGACCACGGAGAAACTCGGGTCGTCAATCAAGACGACACACTGGCCGCCCGCGAGAAGCAGAAGCTGATCAAGGACCGGTTCCGAAGCTGGGTCTTCGCGGAGCCGGAACGGACCGAACGGCTTGTTCGGATCTACAATGACACGTATAACAACATTCGCCCTCGGCTCTTCGACGGGGGCCACCTCGACTTTCCGGGGATGAACCAGACGTTGCAACTCCATCCCCATCAGAAGGACGCAGTCTGGCGGGGCATGAGCTCGGGCAATACGCTGCTCGCCCACGTGGTCGGGGCGGGGAAGACCTTCACGATGGCCGCGACCGGCATGAAGCTGAAGGGGGCTGGACTGATCAAGAAGCCGATGTACGTCGTTCCCAATCACATGCTCGAACAATTCGCCCGGGAATTCATGCAGCTCTACCCTGACGCCCATTTGCTGATCGCGGCCAAGGAGGACATGACGCGGGACCGTCGCAAGCACCTGACGGCCAAGATCGCCAGCAGCGAGTGGGACGGGATCATCGTGACCCACAGCTCGTTCGAGCGAATCGGCATGTCGCGCGACTATCAAGAGCAGTTCATTCTTGAACAGATCGGGGAATATGATGAATTGCTCATTGGCAGTGCCAAGAACAAAGCGAACGGCGCCCATCGCAACATCATCAAGACCATCGAAAAGCAAAAGGTGAAACACGCGGCCCGGCTCAAGGACTTGCTCGCCGAGGAGAAGAAGGACGATGGCCTCGTGTTCGACGAACTGGGGGTCGACCATCTCTTCATCGACGAGGCCCATTTCTTCAAGAACCTAGAGACGCCCACCAAGATGGAACGGGTGGCGGGGATCCAGACCGGCGGCAGCGAGCGGGCTTTCGATCTATTTATGAAGACCCGCTATCTCGACGAGATCCACCCCGGCCACGGGCTCACCTTTGCGACCGGTACACCGATCAGCAATACAATGGTGGAGATGTATACGATGCAACGGCTCCTCGACGCGGCGGGCTTACAGGCACGCGGCATCGAGCATTTCGACGCCTGGGCGGCGACGTTCGGCGAGGTGGTCGACACCATGGAAATCTCGCCCGATGGGGCTTCGCTCCGCCCCCGCAGCCGGTTCGCCCGGTTCACCAATCTGCCCGAGCTTCAGCAAATGTTCCGGTCGTTCGCCGACGTGCAGACGGCCGAGATGCTCGACCTGCCCCGCCCGAGCCTGGAGGGAGGCAAACCGATCGTGGTGGCTTGCCCCATGTCGGACGAGCAAGCCGCCCTGCAGCAATCGCTCGTCGCCCGCTATGAGCGGATTCGCTCGCAGAAGGTCGATCCTCGCGAGGACAATGCCCTGGCGATCACCACCGATGGCCGCAAGCTGGCGCTCGATCCCCGGCTCCTCTCGGCCGAGGCCGGCGACTTCGCGGAGGCCAAGGTCAACGCGCTGATCGCCAACGTCGCCGCGATCTGGCAAAGGACCACGCCGAGTCGAGGAACGCAGATGATCTTCTGCGACATGGGTGTGAATGCGACCCGGTGGGGCTATTCGGTCTATGAGGAACTGACCGACAAGCTCGTGGCGCGTAGCATTCCCCGCGACCAGATCGCGGCGGTGGGGGACGCGGACTCCGACGGTAAGAAGCAGGCCCTGTTTGAACGGGTCAGGAACGGCTCGGTGCGAGTGCTGATCGGTAGCACGCAGAAGATGGGGACCGGGACCAACGTGCAGAAACGTTTGGTGGCTCTGCATCACGCCGACGCCCCCTGGAAACCCGCCGAGGTCGAGCAGCGCGAGGGCCGCATTCTCCGCCAGGGCAACGAGAATGAGGAAGTCGCCATCTACCGCTATGTCACGGAAAAATCGTTCGATTCGTACATGTGGCAAGCTCTGGAGACCAAGGCTCGGTTCATCTCGCAGGTGATGACCGGCGAAAGCGCGGTTCGCCGTGCCGACGACATCGGCGGTCAGGAGCTCTCTTATGCCGAGGTCAAGGCGATCGCTTCGGGCAACCCCGCCGTGCTCACCCTGTCCGAGGCCGACGCGGAATTGCAACGTCTTGCCATCCTCAGGAAGAACCACGCCGACGAGCAGTTTCTCGCCCGCCGTAATCTTCGCTCACTTCCCGAGACGATCACGCGGGTCTCGGAACGGCTGGAACAGACAGTGACGGACATGGCCACGCTCAAGGCCCACGCTGACGACCCACTCACCATTGCAGGCCGGACCCCTGCTCGCGACGACGCCTTGGCCGTGCTGGGTCGAGTCTTGGACGCGATGCCCGCGACAATTCGTGAGCCGAGCCGAGTTCCCTTGGGCACCTATCGCGGACTGGTCTTCGGCCTGATGAGGCATCCGCACCACGCCCCCGACGTTTATCTCGAAGGAGCGATCACCCGTGTGGCGACCCTCTCCCGCGAGCATCAGGGACCGCGAGCGGTCACGAATGCGATCGAACGTCTGGCGGGGGGCTATGAGTCCCAGGCGGCGACATCGCGACAGGAACTCACCATCGCCCAAGGCCAACTTCGCGACTACGAAGCCCGGCTCGGCAAACCCTTCCTCCATGAGGAGTATCTTGCGGCCCTTACCGACCTGCGTGACCGACTCAAGCTATCGCTCTCCGGCGGCACGCAACCGGTCGGCGACGATGCCGTCCCAGTGACCGCGATACTCGCCGAGCAGATCCAAGCACTCAAGGCCACGCATACGATTGAGCCGGCGGCGGAACGTTCGGAGGAACGTCCCCGGATGACGGCGGAAGAGCCGGTCACGACCCGCATTCTCAAACGGAGCCAGGATGCGTTGCGAGCACCATCGCACGAGCCCGCGGCTGACGCTCCGGTCGTCGCGTCTTCGCCCGAAGCGGCTCTGGCGCCGGATTCCGGCCTGTCCGACGGCGGCTATGTTTCGCGTTTCGCAAAGCCGAAGACGCGGCAGGGACGTCCCGAGATGAGCCGGTTCTGAAGCACGTCATCAGATCATCAAATGCCACCTGTTGCCACCAAACCGGCGGCTAACTCAACAATGGATCACGCCACGATGCCATAAGCCAATGATAGCAACGTATTATGATGACGACATTTGCTCGCGATCACGCCAGCGATTTTGTGGAGCAGACGTTGGGATCAGAAGCACGATTTCAAGTCACCTCAGGAAGGTAAGACTGTGTCGAAGCGACCGTCATGTGAGATGGTGATCGAAAGCGGTTTGGATGAGGTGCGAGCCGAGACTTCTGTCCCTGGTCACGCTCACGTGGAGCTGATTTCAGGTCACACGAGGCAATATCCCCACAGGCACCCGCCGCAAGCGGCGCCGGGCTATCCAGGGGCTCGCTAAACGCTCGGCCTGCGTTGCAGGCTGAACCCCTTTCTATCCCTGGTGCGAGAGTCGGCAACGGGCGATGCCCCCGCCCAACGTCCCTGTTGTTCATGGCCATCGCTGGTCCGTTGCCTGAGAGTGGGTCGCTCCGCTCCCGTTGTTGGCATTCCAGTCCCTTTCGCCCCAATTGTCCTGTGGGGGGCGACGGACCCAGAAAGGTTTGATGCGGAAGCCGCTTCGCGGCGATCGCTTTGGTCCCCCACCCGTCCCCGTTGGGGATGCGGGGAGAAAAGGGCCAGAAGGGTCTCGCGTTTTCGCGGACGCGGACATTCGGATTGCCAATAAGATCCTCGGCAAGGCCACCCTGCTTGAAGGCTTCAGTGTCAACGACCTACCTGCCGCGATGATCCACAAACGATCGAGACAGTTTCGCTCGATCGGGTGACTCTGAGGTTGGTAAACATCGGCCCTCGTCTTCATCCTCGAAAGCCGTTGCCGCCCTACAGAAGGCCGTCAGAGTGTGGGCGTGCGTTCAGGGAGAGCAACCCCTGGCCGAGCGCACGAGATTCCCCGGTCCATTCGCGGCTGTGCCATCCGGGTCCCACACCGATGAGTGCAAGAAGGCTTCTGTGATGGCTTTCGTTGGTTTTGATCTGTGATGACGCGTTCCGTGTTTCCCGGGTTCGAGGCACGACATCGGCCCTCTTGACTGCAAACCTGAAGTACGGCGGGGCCGGGATCAAGGTGTTTTTTCCCCTGCTCTTGGGCATTCCTCGCGAGCGCCGGCTCCAAAAAACACCTTGACCCGCCCCCTGATTCCGTCCTTTTTATCGGATGCAGAGGGCCGATGGTCGGTCCTCGTAACTCAAAGGAGAAACATCATGACAGACAACATAACCACCAAAAGCCACAAGCCCGACTTTTACGCTTACATCGTCGAGGACGGCGGTGAAGGTAAGAAAGCCTTCTGGACCAAAGTCGGCATCGCCTACCGGAACAAGGACGGCAAGGGGTTGAACCTTCAACTCATCGCGCACCCCATCGACGGCAAACTCACTCTCAGAGAGCCGGCCGCAGTCGAGGGAGCTCACGAAGGCGAACAGGTCTAACCACTCCCGAGAGGCCATCCGCTCCGGCGGGTGGTCTCTTGACGTGCTCGGCATGATCTCGCAATTTGCAAAGTCGCTGACACCCTTGCCGATCGCCGCTCCACGGCGTGTTCGTCATGTCGCGAACCCAGAGACGCGGATACGCGAAAGTCCAGCTTTCCAGACGTTCGGATACGTGCATTCCCGCATATGCGTCAATGCGATTTCAACCACTGAACCAGGAGCTCTTCCACCAACTCACTGACGTCCTGACCATTCTCCGCGTCGAGGAGAACTTGTTTCACCTGCTTACGCGTGGCCTTGCGGATCGAGATCGTGGTCTGACAGAACGCCTCGTCGCTTTTCTTGCCCATTGAGGGCCGGCCTCGAAACCCACCCGACATCGGCGAAGACGGGGAGGGAGCGTCCCCCTTGAGCGAGCCCAGAATGGTGTTCAAGCCTTCGAGGTGATGCGGCTGCTTTTTGGTCATGCAGTCAACTCCTCGCCGATCGCTTGATAATCCTCGGTGCCGAAGTGGGCCCTGGGGTCATGGACGCCCGCGACGAGCAGACCCAAGGACGCCGCGGTTACGAACGATTGGTAGCGGCGAATGGTGCGACGAAAGACGGGCAGGCCCGCGGCTTCGAGCATGGCCAGAGCGACCTCGCCATCGCGGGCGGGTCTGGGACGAATCATGGTCAGGAGAATCTTGTAACGCTCCGCCTGGTAACCTCGGAGGGCTTCGATGGTCTGTCGCAGGGCATCGAGCGAGAGGAGGTCGGGGGTGGAAGGCAGAATCAACATGTCGCAACCGGCAACGAGCGACTTGAGCGTCTCGGGATTGGGGCGTGCAGCCGTATCGAGGATGATGTGTTCGTAACCGCCACGAGTGACCTTGGCCATCTGAAATTCATCGACCACGTCGAAGGCGAAGCTCCCCCTCACAGTCCAGGCGGAGGCCGAACGATTGGGATCGCCATCGATCAGGACCGTTTTGCCCAATTGTTGAAAATACGCCGCGAGATGGATCGCCGTCGTCGTCTTACCAACGCCGCCTTTGAATGATGCAATAGTGATCAGCATAACACGATAAAGAAACCTTGGAAACTTGACGTCTTAAATTTTCGCATATCCAAAAAGCCGAATGCGTGAAATGGCATGTTAGCGGAGAATCCTAGCAAGCGCAAGGATAAACGACCACGGATATCCGCGTCTCCGAAAACGCGGATGGCCACCCCCTGCGCGGTCAAGGCATAAGGCGATGTCCGTTGTCCGCTACGACCCTTTGAGGTCACGGACTGTGACCTCAAAGCGGCGAACTCCCGGGCCGTGAGTTGGAACATGACGTCTTCAGGTTGCGACTCACGCTACGTAACCGCGACCGTGTCGCCTGGTTCTCGCCCTCGCGACATCAACACGGATCACGCCTTCTCAGCCTTGATGCTGTACACCACCGTGGCTTTGGGATCGTCGCCTTGGGACTGATCGGCAAAAGCGTCCCGCTCCTGAATACTGCCCACACTGTGAATGAGCAGCCGCCGGTAGAGCTTTCGAAGATTCACCCCTTGGATGACGACCGTGTAGCCTGCCATTTCGAGGGTGATGCCGAGGGAGGGATCGAACGTGATCGCGCTTAGATAGGCATAGGAAAGGCCCAGCGACGAACCGTTCTTGTACCGCAGATTGAGCATGGTTTGCGCTTGCCGCTTGGCCGCGTTCAGCGTCGAAAAGCCATCCGCCTTTCCCGCAGCTTCAGGACCGTCCGATGGCTCCTCGGGTTTCTGGGCGGCGCTCTTCGCCGCCCACGAGGATTGGGTTGGTTTCGTCTTATCGTTCATGGCCAGCCTCACGTGTGGGAACGTCGCGAGCGGGGGCCCTTGGCGGCAGAGTAGGGGACTCGTGCCGGCCTTTGTCGAGCGAGGCCGCGTCGCGCGTCTTAAGTCGGGCGTTGAGTTCGGCTTGTCCGCGAAGCCGATCGGTCCGTGGACCCGCCTCCTGCGAGTGGCCCCCGATCAGCTCGACGGCCGCGAGCCGTGGCTCCGACCGCTGGATCCGCTCGAACAATCCTTCCTTGGAGTCGGTGTAGATGCGACACTCGGATTTGCCCCGGCTCACCGACACGTAGAACTGCTTGAGGTCGGTCGCCGCCAGACTTTCCTCGCCTTGCGCGATGAAGACGTGCTTGACGGTTCGCGATTGCGAGGAGTACGACGTCTGACAATAGCCGTGATCGAAATGTCCGAAGTCCTTCGAGATCACCCAGCCATTGGAGAGCGTCACGTCTCCCGACTTGGTGTAGCCCTTGACCGTGAAGAGATCGCCGTTATTGAGCCGGTGTTTCTTGCCCAGGGTGCCGGGCAGCGAATAGCCGTTTTGGGTCACCCGGAGCACATCGCCGGGGGCGACGGCGAGCGATCCGGTTTGATAGACCTGAAACCGCTCCGCCTGTCCCAACGGCAGGGCTACGACGTCGCCGTTGACTCGACCGACCTGGACGGTGCCGGTGGCATCACGGCCCACGACGATGAGACGCTCGCCACGCGTGAAGCCCTTGACGTTTTGGACGAGCTGGATCGTATCGCCTGTCTCATAGTTGACGGCGTCGCTCCGCTCGGCCTCGGTGAGCGAACGGCTCTTGAGCCGGTCAAGCTTCCGCTCGTCCTTGCCGAGCCTGCCTCGTTCCTTCATGGACCTGCGAATTTCCGCCGAGATGGCCGCTCCCTCGCGATGGGTGGGCGCGATGCAGATCGCCTCCTTGCGGGGGTCCTTGGATCCCCTGATGGAGGCGAGGTAATCGGCCGCCATCCGTTGGTGCCGTTCCTCGCCCTCGACCTCGCGGATGAAGCCGAGGGCGTCGAGCTTCTGGAAACCCTCGGCGGCGTCGCCACGCGACAGCGCCTTCACCGCCTCGCGGTAATCCCCGGCTTGGCGACGGATCTCGAGGACCTCCGCGGCATGGCAACCGGCTTGCTCCTGGAGCAGCCGCATCGCATCGCCACGGGCGACCGGCCCGTGTTGGCGGACGTCACCGGTGAGCAGCACGCGGGCATTAATCGCGTGAGCGATGTCGAAGAGCTTGCCGAGGTCGCGGCTGCCGATCTGACCGGCCTCATCGACCCAGATCACTCCTCCCCGGACCTGCTCCTGCACCTGCCGGTTTTGGAGCAGCGAGGCGAGCGTATCCGCTTCGGCAAATCCCTCGTCGCGGAGCGTGCCGCGCGAGGCACTCGCGGAGGGGGCGAAACTATGGACCTTGGTCCCGCTCGACTCGATACCCTCGACCGCTTCCTTCATGAGCGTGGTCTTACCCACGCCGGCGGCGCCGCGGAGCAGCATCACCCGATCCCCCGATTCCCAGAGGTGCCGCACCGCCGCCCGCTGCTCGGTCGAAAGCATGTCGTTGCGAATCTCCCGGCCCCAGGCCAAGGGACGACACATGCCTCGACCGTCTCTGGCGAAGGCCAACATGCGGCGCTCCTCGGCAAGCACCGCGGGGGTGGTCGTGAGCCGTTGGCCGTCGAGCTCGCGGGTGATCAACCCGTTGCCGTGGCGAACGACCTCGCGGTTGACCTCCTCGACCGAGACCGAGCCAACGCCATGCTGGAGTGCGTGGGCCATGAGTCGCTTTTCTGAAATCACACTCTCCCGCTCATAGCCGTGTTGCTTGGCGTAGTCCAGCGCTCGATCGAGGGAGATCGTCGCCGTCTTGGTTTTCACTTCGTGCCGGGCGACGGTCGCGATCGCGGCACGTTCCGCGTCGGTCAACCGCTGGTCCCAGACCGCACGCAACTCCGAGCGGGTCAATTCCTTGATCTTGCTCTGGCGCGTCTTCGCTCCCAGCGCGTCCTTTTCGTCCCCACCGGTGATCCCCATCTCCGCGGCGATCCGTTCAATTTGCTTGGTCCGCTCCTCGAACTTGCCGAGCGTGGTCTTGTCCAAGCCCGCCAACTCCCAACGGCCCGCCGTCCGTTCAATGGCGAACCCCGCCTCCTTGAGACCCAGAGCAAACCGCGCATGAAACGCCGCCTCGTAGTACGTCGAATCACGTTTGATGTCGGCGATGTCCATCGCCTTCCAGCGCTTCTCCTCCTGGTCAAACGTGGCGTTGAAACAGACGACATGGGCATGGAGGTGGGGATCGGGCACGGCGTCGACGGGCCTGGCCGTGTAGTGCTCGAAGGTCGCCCAGGTCATCTCTCCGGTCGTGCGGGTCGTGTCCTGGCCACCGACGCGGACGCGAGTCTTGGTGTCCGCTTCCAGCTCGACCATGGTCTGTTGCACCGCGTCGCGGAACGCGTCCAGCACCCGTCCGTCACCGGTCATCGCCTGGTAGAGGCTGACGCTTTTAGGGCAGTGGAAGTTCATGTCGTAGCCGACGCGGCGTGTCGTCTTGGTGCGAGGAGTGAGGCTCTCGCCTGTCTGGGAATTCGGGTGAATGTTGTCGCAAAGGAGCTCGAATTGGCGTTGCTCGACCGGGCCGGAAAGCCCGACGCGGAAGGCACCCTTTCCCCCCCAGCTTCCGACCGCCTCCTGGCTCTCGGAATAGTAAGCTTCGCGGCTGACGCCGTCTTCGCGGGCGAGGGCCTGAGTGTAGTAGCTTTTTGCTTGACCTGAGTGCCGCATTGGCGTTATTCTGAGCATAAATACCAGAGTAACGTGTCCCTGTTGGGACACAAGCAATATTTTCACAGACCTCTCCCCGAAGCACAGCTTTGGTTGTTGAGATGTGCGAAGAAAATTCGAACTTGCCACTGGCAAGTTGGGGTTGGACATGACTGAACCGTGAAGAGGAGGGTGCCTATGACTGTCACTCATTTGAGTCCCAATGCCAAAGCGGATGGGGGCGCTGCCAGGCCCGCCACGACGCTGATCAAACTGCGGCTTGACGACATTGAGGCCAACGCCCAGGTCCGGGTCCATTTTGACCCCGAGACGCTGGCGAGCCTCAGTGAGAGTTTAAGACTTCCGGCCAGATCGTGCCGATCCTCGCCTATCACGACAAGGACCGGGGCAAGTACGTCATCATTGATGGCGAACGCCGCTTTCGAGCCGCCCAGGCGGCCGAGTTTCCGGTGCTCGAATCGCTGGTCTTCTCGACCAGGCCGACTCCCGAAGAGATCGCGCTGGTCCAGCTCACGATCGACCAGCAACGCGAGGACCTCGACGCGATCGACCAGGCGCAAGCCTACGCCCAGGTGATGGAATCGTGCGGCTGGTCGGCGACCGAGCTCGCCGATTACCTCCATGTGGCCCTCACCACGATCACGCGTTCGGTCTCGCTGCTCGTCCTTCCCGAGGACCTCAAGGCCGAGATTCGGTCCGACGCCCTCAGCGCCGGGGTCGCCCGGGAGCTGGCCCGGCTGCCCGACGAGGCGGCCCAGCGACGCGTCTGGGAGATCGTCAAGGCGGAGGGATTGAACGCCCAGCAAACCCAGAAGCTGGTCACCAAGCTTCTGAAACCCAAGAAGAAATTGGGTCGTCCCAAGGCGAAGACGACCTTGACGTATAAACATCTGGCGGGGTTTGAGGCCATCGTCACGTCCCAGAAGATCACGCTGGTTCCCTCGACTTCGGGCAAGCCCCGGAGCCGGCAGCAGATGCTCACCGCCGTGGAGATGCTTGCTCAGAAACTGCGGGAAGAGATCGCCCGAGCCGCGGTGGACGGTCCCAACGGCACGGCCAAACATGCCGAGCTCGCCACCCCGACCACTCCGTAAGCGGCACCTTCCGACTTCGCCACGACTGTCTCCATAACCCACGCGCTCGACTCCTGTGACCCATCGAGACCTCGCTCATGGCGGCCAAGATCAATCGGGATCTATCCGACGACGACAGGAGTCAGCTCGCCGACCTGGGAGCCGCCCTGCAAAGGAACGGTGTTCGGGCTAACGCGCCGTCACCAGACCTAGCCACCGACAGCCCTTCGCACACCAAGGAGAGTTGGTCGATGCGTGGTCGGGCCCGCGATCTCGCGGTCGAGAAGGACGGCAAGCCCGAGATCATCCCGCACAACCAGACGACCTGGGCGGAACGGCTGAGCGCTTCGCGGACGGCTGGACCCTCGAAGGGATCGACCGACCATCAGCCATCGTCCCAGCAGGCCCCACCTCAGGCGGCTCATGAGACCAAGCGCGACGATCGGACTTCAGCAACCAAGTCCGCCACGAGCGAGCCGGCCCAGGAGGCGGGTCAGACCAAGGCAGGCTGGGCCGATCGCGAAAAGGCCAATCGCACCGAGGGGAAACGTTCCGGCCAGGAAAGCTTTGTCGAAAAGCTTGCGCAAGAGCGCGAGAGCGGTAAGGCGACTACTCCCAAGGCCCGAACCACGCCCGCGCGAGGCCAGGACAAAAGCCACGATCATGAGCGGTGATTCCCGTATCAAATTTGCATGTACCGATGAATACGCTCGGGAGTGATCCGACCAAGATGTCGCGATCGGTGTGAACCAAGACGCAAACTTCAACTTCCATGCCGAGAGCGATGACTTCATGCGTAACACGTTTCGGGACGAGGTCAACGAGGCCGCGCCGTGGCTGCTCGCGCACCATCCCGTGCCGTTGTTCGCCAGAGCGTCGCTGCTGGGGATCCTCATCTACGGCGTGGTCTGGGCGTGGAGCCTGCCCTATTACCTCCTGATCGGCGCCGCGTTTGTCCTCTGGCGGATCAACAGCGGACGGATGAATTTCGGAGTTTTGCATGGTTCGGCTCGCTGGGCACGAGCTCCCCAACTTCAGGCCGACGGCTACTTCGGTGAGGAAGGACTGCTCCTGGGCCGCTATCGCGAGGTGGCTCTCGGGCTGATCCCCGCCCTCACGCAACTCGTCACTGGTCCGCTCAGGGACTCGGATTCGATCTGCCGGGGATTCCTCACCGCGCTGACGGGACGGCGGCTCAATCTCTTGCAGCGGCGGGGCGGAACAATCGTTCGGGTACCACCGCGCCAGTACGTCAATCTGATCACCGTCGCCCCCGCCGGGGCGGGGAAGGGGGTCGGCACGGTCGTACCCAACCTGCTGCAATACCCGCACTCGGTGATCGTCACCGACTTGAAGGGTGAGAACTTCGCACTCACGGCTGATCAGCGCAAGGCGAACGGCCAGCGGATTGTCGTCCTCGATCCCTTCTGCATCAGCGGCTCGCGGTCCGCGACCCTCAATCCCCTCGATCTGATCGCGGTCAATAGCCCAACGCTGATGGAGGATGTCCGTTCCCTGGCCGATGCCCTGGTCATCCGCTCCGCGAAGGACAACGATCCGCACTGGAACGAGTCAGCGATCAACCTGCTCTACGCGATCATCTTACTGGTCGCGGTCGAGTGCAAAGGGGATGAGCGGACCCTCGACAAGGTGCGTCTCACCTTGAGCGATCAGGACGAGCTCAAGGCCGCGCTGGAGTTCATGAAGGAGTCCGATGCTCAGGAGGGCATGCTGGCCCGTGCCGCCGGTACGATCCTCTCCATGCCCGAAAAGGAGTTCGGCTCGGTGCTGTCGAGTGCCAATCGCCACACCAATTTCCTGGACTCACCGTTGATCCGGGCCAACATGGCCAGCACGTCGTTTGATCTCCGCACGATCGCCTCGACGCCGACCACGGTCTATCTGATTCTGCCGGCCCAATATATCCAGAGTCACGCACGGCTCATGCTTTTATGGATCACCTCGCTGCTGCTCGTCGTCAAGCAAGCCGGGGCCAGCGAACGGCATGAAATCATGTTCATGCTCGACGAAGTCGCCCAACTTGGCGAGGTGCCTGGCCTGGAACAGGCCATCACCCTCCTGCGGGGGTTTGGCTTGAGGCTCTGGTTTATCGTGCAATCGCTGGCCCAGCTCGAGGTCGCCTTCCCCGGTCCCCGCGCCAAGGTGATTCTCGCCAATTGCGGGATCCAGCAGTTCTTCGGCGTTTCTGATATCGATACGGCCACGTATATCTCGAAATATATCGGCACAGAGACGCTTGCCGCTCCCAATTATCAATCGGGCACGAACCAGGGATCCAGCTACGGTGGCCAGTCCGCAAATCGATCCAGCGGGCATTCGCGTGGCGTGAGCCATGGAGCGATCCAGCGCGAACTCATCAAACCCGAGGAGATTCTCCGAGAACGTGACGGCGTGTTCATTCTGCAGCAAGGCCGCGATCCGATTCTCGGCACCCGACTGACCTATTACGATGACCCCGACCTGAATCCGGAGGAATCGGACTCGTCGCGGTCCGTGTCGAGGACGTCCTTTGCTCTGGCCGCCCTCGGGCTGATCCTCTTTCTCAATCTCGCCGAAGCGCATCTTGCACCTCGTGCCTGGGCGGCCCACATCCTGACCTCGCTGACTCGTCCGAGCGAAGTAGGGGTGCCGACGCCGCCCCGCCCGGGTGGGGGCCCTCAGGTCGTCGAACAACGTGTTGAGGCACCAAGGCCTCCTGCCGTGCCGCTGATCGCCACCTGCCCGAACTGCAAAACCAAAGGCCCGCTCCCGCCGGGCTATAACGGCGAAGAGTTAACGTGCCCCGACTGCAACGCGTTGTTCATCATCCCCATTGCTCGCTGACAAGGAATCGCCGCGATGACCGTCCATCGGACATTTGCCATCGGCTGCTGCGCACTGGTGACCTTGGGCCTGCATGCGACACTCAAGCGGGCGCATGCTCAGGAGGAGACCAAGAAGGGCTTTCAGTTTGCGAAGGATAAGCCCGAGGACGCGCCACCCGCCGTACCCGTCGTCCGCTCGGCGCAAGTTCGCCCCGTGAAGATCTGGGAATTGGAACAGGTCGGTCCTGCCTCGCTGCACTATCGCCAACTGATCGCCCATGTCGAAACCGTGACCCTTTATTCCAATGGGCGGATGCGTTGGAAATTCGCGATCAAGAACGAGGCGGACGGGGCCAATTTTCTGCAACTCAACTTCCGTCGCTCCTATGTCGTCGACGCCGACGGCGAGTCTTACCCGAGCGTTGCTCGTGAGATCGCCGGCAATCCCGACGGAGGCGCCCACGTCGATTTTCCCGCTGGAACCAAGACCCGATTCTGGTTGGAATTTGATGCCCCCAAGAAGGCGACCACTGCACTCAAAGTCTTGCTCGCTACCGATCCCACCAGCGAGGGTCATACCAACTTCAATGAGATACCACCCTTCATCGTCAGGTTTCCCGAACCGATCTCCGCGCGAATCGCCAGTCCTCCCACCCCAGTGGTGAAGCCGCCGGCCGAGGAGATCGTCGAGTCGCCCGCAGCTGATGCCGATCCCGAGGTACCGGTCGCGCGAACCGCAACCGCGACGATCAAGAACAGTGCAGGGGGGCCAGGCTTGGCGTTGGCCATGCGCGCGATCGCCAAGGAATCCCAGCGTTTTGAGGGGAGTGCCATCCCTCCCAAGGGACCCAAGGAAGCGATCGCCCTGGTCTTCCAGCCCGACCCCAGCGACGAGGACGGTGTGGTTGCCCAGACCTACGCCATCAAGACCCCCACCAAGAAAACGATCCTCAGTGGGTGGATCATGCCCGAAGCGACGACTCCCAGCGGCCTGATCATCAAGATGAGAGCCAATGGCGTGAGCTACCGCTTCTCATTCGATGGCAAGATCTTGTCCGGTCAGGACAATAAGGGCATGAAATATGTGCTTCTGCCGATGGGCAAGGGACCAGGCTGATTGGTACGCCTTCCTGAACCGACCCACGGGATCGTCGAGAAGTGAGGTGGTGGTTGAGGTTTGGCCGATCTGTTGCCGGCCCCTTCGGTCGCTGGCGCCGCAATCGCCGCACCATGCTCCATTTCTCGCTCATCGAACCCGGCGGCAAAGAAACTCTCCGGCAGGCCAAGGAGGATGCCGGGCAGGAATACCCTCCAATCCGAGGCCAGTATCGCGATAAAACCCGCTTCGAACCTCGGTCGACAAGAGATTGAATGGCGACAATCAGAATTCCCTGGCGTGTTGCCTCAGCCAAGAATGTGAACCGTGAATTGGCTGCCCTCACCATAACGTATAGTTATAGGAAAGGCACTCGCTTGCGAGGCGGCTTCATGCTATACCGGCGATATGGCAAAGAAGCGCAAACCTACCAAGAAAACGTCGGCCAAACTTCCTACGAGCCGTTCCGACGCGGTGGACCAGGAGATCGACAAGCGTCTCGACGCACTCCATCTGCAAGTCCGCGAGATCCTCTCCGCAGCTAGAGAGCAAGCTTGGCAGGCCGTCAACACGGTCATGATCGACGCGTACTGGGAAGTCGGTCGCGTCATCGTCGAAGATGAGCAGGGCGGGCAGAAGAGGGCTGGCTACGGTAAGCGGATCCTGCAAGGACTTGCCGAACGTCTCCAGGCGGAATTCGGTAAGGGCTACGACCCGTCCAATCTCCGCAATATGCGATCGTTTTTCGTGACCTATCCCATTCGTGACGCACTGCGTCACGAATTGTCCTGGACCCATTACCGGCACTTACTCCGTGTCGATAATCCAGACGCTCGGGCGTTCTACGAAACCGAGGGGGTCAACGCCCGCTGGTCAACTCGTGAACTCGAGCGCCAGATCAACTCACTGCTCTTCGAGCGGCTGGCATTGAGCCGTGACAAGGAAGGCGTCATCGCATTGGCCAACAAGGGACACGAGATTACGCGACCGTCCGACTTGGTGAAGGACCCTCTGGTCCTCGAATTCACAGGGCTCCGTCAAGACGAGCGATTTCGCGAGTCCGATTTGGAACAGGCCCTGATCGCCAAACTCCAACAGTTTCTCCTTGAGTTGGGTAAGGGGTTCGCCTTCATGGGCCGCCAGCAGCGGATCACGCTCGACGGCCAGCATTTCTTCATTGACCTGGTGTTCTACAATCGGCTCACACATTCCTTCGTGCTGGTGGATCTCAAGGTCGGCAAGCTGACGCACCAAGATCTCGGGCAGATGCAGATGTACGTAACCGTCCGGTGAACCCCGTCTGTCCTGAGGCGTTGGAATTGGCGAAGCTATCGTCATCGGTCAATCCTCAGGAGGCTTTATGATGGCGGAGCAAGACAGTCGAGAGGAACACTGGGCCAACGTGATCAGCGAGCTGC
>JANXSX010000126.1 GCA_025356475.1 Isosphaeraceae bacterium
CACAGCTCGGGTCGCCAGTCGGACCTTTTGATCCGTTGTCGAATGCTTCAAATACGAGGCTTTAAGAGCAGAGAGCCAGCGGATCTCGCGCCCTTCGTAACTCACGACCACTCGAGTGAGAACGGGGCCTGGGATGGCCAATGCGCGAGCGATCCCCCCCGCGACTTCAATATTATGGGCGATTGGATTGTAGGACAGCCCGAGACTCTGGGCAAAGGCGGCGTAATCGATCTGTGCCAGCTCGGTTGCGGTCGTCCGGCGATAGACGGGCTCTTGAAGCATCTGCATATAATGGTAGGCACCATCGTCAAGAACGAAGAACTTTACGGGCAAGCCCATCCGCGCAGCGGTGCTCATTTCCATCGCCGACATCAGAAAGCAACCGTCTCCGGTAACACACGCCACGCGTCGGTCGGGGCGAATCCATTGCCCGGCGATCGCGGCGGGAATCGCCCACCCCATACTCTGGTTATCCGCAGGAGCAAAGTACCTTCGTGGGCCTGGGACCTCCACCGATTCGGACGCCCAATGCGTGCTCGCTGTGACATCAACGAAGAACAGTTCCTCAGGACCTAACTGACAGCGGAGTTGGGTCAAGAAGTACATGGGATCGACACACTGTTCGATGATCGGCACCGCATGCTGGGCTCGATCAACGTCGCGGTCCGTCTTGATCTTCTTCCAGAGTGGCGGGCAGGGGGGGCGGCTTACCCTTGATGCATCGGCCAGGAGCCGATCGAAGAAAAGTTGAGCATCGGCATGAACGCATGCTGCGGTCTGGACGTTCTTGCCAAGCGTATTGGCATTGATGTCCACATGAATGATCTGATGATCCTTGGGCAACGCGTAACCCGCTGTCGAGACCTCGCTGAACCGGACACCTACGGCAAGGACGATATCGACGTCTTTGAACCGCTTCTCCGCAGCGCGGGTCGCCTGGGCTCCGTATCCCCAGCCGACCGCGAGCGGATGATTGTCCGAGATCGCCCCTTTGCCACTGACAGAGGTCGCCACCGGGGCCTGAAGCAGCTCAGCCACAGCCGCAAGCTGGGGAGTTGCGTACTGGCACCCAAGCCCCGCATAAATGCCGACCCGCTGACGACGGTCAGCAAGCAGCCCAACCGCTCGTTGGTACGCATGTTCATCAAAAGCAAGTGGGTGCGGGGGAGGAATGATCCCCTCGTAATCCCACGACATGGTCAGGAAGACATAAGGGATCAGGACGCCGACCGGGCCAGGTTCACCGCAGCGCGCAAGTCGGAAGGCCTCGTGGATCGCGTTGGGGATCTCCGCCTGGTGACGGACGACGAACACCCCTTTGGTGATCGGACGCAGCAGGTCGGCATTCGCGAGCGAGTGGACTTGTCCAATGGGAGCCCCACGACGTCGGTCGACATCGGTGACAAGCCCGACGATCGGAATACTATCAAGGAGCGCCTCACCGATCCCGGTCATGGCGTTCGTCAGCCCAGGCCCGGGGATCACACTAAAGACGCCAACTTCGCCAGTAACTCGCGCCGCCGCGTCCGCCATCACGCTGGCGGAGGCCTCGTGCGTGCAGAGCAGATAAGGAAGCCCTGCGGATTTCATCGCATCCCAAAACTCATTGTTCTGGGCACCCGGGATGCCGAAGACCCCTCGGACACACTCGGCCTGAAGCGCTGCGACCGCCGCCCTCGCTCCGGTAAGCTTGCCAAAGACCCCTCGTCGCGATTGGCTTGGGTGGAGAAGTCCAGCTTCCGCTTGGGTTGGGGAACTCGCCAGGCTCGCGACTGCGCTGACTGCCCCCAGGACTCCCATTGCCTCCCGTCGATTCAGTTCGCCCATCGGCTCCATCCTCCGCTCGCACTCGCATCCTTACCAGCTTCACTCGAAACGTATCGGACGGAGGAGGGGGGCTGCTTGTGGATCAAGTTCCAAGAGTGGGAAGCCGAGTCAGGTCGCGAAGGATCTGCCGGAAGGATGGGGTGATGAGACTGGGGTTCTCACGAATCTGGCGGATGCACTCAAGCATGATCGGGCCTTTATAATCGATCCGATCGAGCGATTCGACCCAAGCCGCCCAGTCGATGGTCCCCAAACCTGGCGGCAGGTGCGTGTCCTGGCGGCCGTTATTGTCGTGAACATGAGTCGTCGCGAGCAGAGGACCCGCTGCCAGTGTCTCCTGGGCGGGAGTTTCGCTAACATGAGCATGTCCTGTGTCCAGAGCAAGGGCCAGGTTCGGTTGGCCAATTTGTGCCAACAGATCGGCGAGGTTTACCATCTTACTTCCCGGGAAAACGCCGGGGGGCATATTCTCAACACAGATCACAATCGCACTCAACCTGGCAAATTCCGCCAGCTCATTGAGGCTTTCGCAGAGTGCAGAAGACCTTGACTTCTGGTCCAACGGGTCAGAGAGACCTCCGGGATGGACGATCAGATAGGTCCCCCCCGCCAGGTCGAGCCACTCCACACATGCTCGGATATCCGCACAACTGGCGAGTCGAATCTGTTCGTCGGTGGCAGCCAGGTCAACGCGACTGGCTCGAAGGGTACGACTTCCCCAGCAACCATGCGCACTATGCAGGGTGAATCCCTCCTCACGAATCAGATGGCCCAGCTCCCCAGGGTCCGGGAATATGTTCCACTCGGGAAGAACCTCAACCATCGTCGCTCCCATCCGGCGTGCCAACGCCAGATCCGTCGTCACCGGAAGGCGAGGGGGTGCATGGACCACCATGGTCCCGAGCGGCCTGGAGATCGGCATCCGTGAATGGTCCTTCGTCTCGGGTGAGAAGTTGAACGTCCAGGGGCAATTCTCCCCCGCATTGATCCTTAATATCTTAGAGCCCACAAGATCCAAGCGGCACCCTGACTGTAACGATCCCACCGGCCATCCCCCACAAGGGATCCAAACCCGCTGTACAATCTGCAAATTCCTGACAACCGAAATTTTTGACTTTGCATCTCGGGGAAAATGTCCCGACTACGCAACACATGTCGTCAAAGTGTGGTATCCCTGAGAATCGGTTG
>JANXSX010000129.1 GCA_025356475.1 Isosphaeraceae bacterium
CGAAACGGACTGGGATTCCCAGGCAAATTGTCTCCGACAACGGCACCGATCTCAACGGTGGTGTGAAGCTCTTTCAGCAACAACATGAAGGCGTGGCCCATGTTCACGACCTCGCACATCAAGCCGCGAACGTGTTGAAACAGCGTCGCAAGCACGACCAACGATGGTCCGAGTTCGTGGCGAAATTGGCGACTGCGGGGGCACAGGTCCGTCAGACTCGCGAGGCTCATTTGTGTCCGCCGACAATGCGTCCCAAGGCCCGGTTCATGAACCTGGCTCCGATGGTGCGATTCGCGAATCGGCTGTTGCGATTGCTCGACTCGCGCGGAGCGAGTGCGCGAGCGGAGGCATGTTACGGTTGGTTGCGGGAGTATCGCGATTGCTTAACAAACTGGACGAGTGAGCAGATCGTTGTGGAGGTGGCGTTGACGCATATTCGCACACGCGGCTTGGATTGCGCGACGGCGACGAAGCTCGACGCGGCATGGTCGGAATTGTCCCTGACGGCGGGTGCGAGTGAAGTGGCGGCCCGGTTGCGGACGGCAGTGCGGGTCGAAGGTTTGCAAGCGGAGCCGGGTGAGAAGTTGGTGGCAAGTACGGAGGTTTTGGAGTCGGTGTTTGGGAAGTTGAAGCGTCTGGAGGGGAGTTATTCAGGGGACGATTTTACGGGTTTGAGTTTGGCTGTGGGAGCGTTTTTGGGCGAGTCTTCGGAGGAGCAAGTCCGCGAGGCGTTGGAGTCGGTTCCGAAGAAGGAAGCGGAAAGCTGGGCGAAGAAACTATTCGGGCCAACGGTGCAGATGGTGCGTCGGCTATTTGTGACGACCCCTGAAAGCGTACCAAATCCGGGATGAACGCGACCGAATGTCAACGTCAAGTTGGCATCAGCCTAGGATTACACCGCTTTTCTACAGGCGATAAACGAATCGTCCGTGCGGTTGCCGATGCGACTCCTGGCCTACTGCCTCATGCCTAACCACTTTCATCTGGTGCTGAGGCCTCATTGCGACGGCGATCTCTCGCACTGGATGCAATGGTTAATGACCACCCATGTGCGACGCTATCTCACGCACTACGGCCATAGCGGTCACGTCTGGCAAGGCCGATTCAAAGCGTTTCCCGCTCAGGACGACGAGCATCTGGTCACGGTAGTTCGCTACGTCGAGAGGAACCCGCTTCGAGCGGCGCTGGTGGCCAGAGCGGAAGACTGGCCATGGTCGAGTTTGGGAGCCTCGGGTGCGAATCTGGACGTGGTGCCGAAGCTCGCAAGCGATGAGCTTCTTCGACGGGGAGATTGGACCGAATTCGTGAATCAGCCGATGAGCGACGCCGAGGCCGAGGCGATCCAACTTGCGATCCTTCGCGGTCGCCCGTTTGGTTCGGAGACATGGACTCAGGAGACAGCCAAGCATCTCGGCCTGGAGTTCAGTATGAGGTCACGAGGAGGTCAGCGAAAAGGCAAAGATCCTACCCAAAACCCCTAAACATCGGTTGGCAATAAGGATGACCCTTTCACCTTTCCTGACCCTTTCACCTTTCCGTAAGTATTCACTTTAATATAATTATGTCAACAAAAACCAGAACCCGAAACAACACGGGTTCTGGTTCTGCGATTTGAAAGAAATCACCTGCTCGGGTCCGACTCACTTCGGGATGGTAGACGTCGTGTAGTTGCCAGCGACACGTGCGTTGTTGGTGAAGTTCACGACGTCCGACGTGCAGTTGAACGTCCTTGCGTACCCGTGATTCTGGATCCTAGTGAGCTCCGCCCCAGTGATGAGCGGGAGGGCCCACACGGCAGGCCAGTTGTTGTCGTTGAAATCGTAGTCGTCGTCGAGGCGCGTCCTCCACGAGGTGAACTGAACCACGGTGATCGCACCCGTGATTTTGCCGGTCTTCCTATCCTTGGTAAGCACCTGTGAGATGACCTTGACGGTGACATCAGTCCGTAGATTGATGTGACCGAAGCCCGTGAGAAGATCGAGATGCCAAATTGGCAAGTAGCCGATCGTGCACGAGTAGGACTGGGTATCACCAACCGTCTTCAGAGGCTTGCTGTTCTGCGATGTTAGACTTTTCTCCACCGCATCGATAAGAAACCGTCGGTGGTTGTCGGCAACGCAGTTCATCCCGAGATTGTCTTCCGTGAAGATCTGGGAAGGAAAGGTCTTGGATTCGCCGCTTCCCTGCCTGTACCAAGTCAAGTTGTTGTAGGTCGTGAAAAGGCCAGCGTGCAACGACGCATTGAGGTAGAAATTAATCTTGGCCAGGGTCCAGTCGTCCTCCCAATCTGCTCTGGCAGGACTGGTGCTCCCTACCATCAGGCTGACTAAGGCCATGATGAATAGGAGGGTACTTCTGACTCGCATGTTGCTGTCTCCGATCCTGAGGTGTGGGGAAAATCGTTTCAAACGTCTAATTGACAGTTTATCTGGCCAGACGTGTATCGCCCTCCTTCCTATTGAATTATCGCACGTGAAACTCTCGGGAACGATTCCCGAGGCATCGTCCTTCGCCGCCGATGCGATCATACCGAGTGACTCCCAGAAGGCAAGCATAATAATAATACTTGCATACAATAATTCCACGAAGAAATCCCCAAGCAGCGAACGCTTTACGATGTCGGTTTCCTTCAAAGAAATGGGGCCGAAGGAAAGCACGATCCCCTACCATTCCATAAAAGAACATTCGCGACGTTTGTGTTGACTTTCCGTCCCTATCGAGTAGGATCGGAAAAGACGCCAATTTTTTTAATGCTTATATGGAGACACGCGAACCTGACAGGGAACAGGAAATTGATCGAGTAGCCGCCAAGATACTCGCGGATTTTGAGCGGCATTCATCGGCGCTGAAAGAGAAGGAGGAGGAAATTCGTCAAACCGTCGAGGAGTGGCGAAGATTCGCGAAAAACATGGCACGGGATAGGATGGCGGGCGGACGAGAAATCCTGTCTAATGACTCAAAGCGGGGGGAGGAAAGTGAAGATGCGAATACCAAGTAACAGGGTAAGAGTGATCGTCGATGGACAACGTGCCCAAGAAAATGGTGCCCCATCTTCCAGGATCCCATTATTGACGTCCGCGACAAAACCAATTGTTCGCGACCTCGTTTTTCCGCTCAAGCCG
>JANXSX010000017.1 GCA_025356475.1 Isosphaeraceae bacterium
TCCCCATGTCCGTACCCGTGAAACAGGGAGTTGCCGACATCCAAGTCGGCGGCAACACGATCCCTAGAAATCTTCCCAGGCGTGACCATCCCTTGTGCCATCCGATGACCTGGCACGGTCAGTTGTACGCCGAGCTGTTCGCTAAGCACGACAACTTAACCGTTGCGATCGCAATGGTTACGGCAAAAGTTGCGCGGAGCACGGGCAAGCTCTGGGATGTGATGGCCGAGAGCGCGATCGCTGACATTGCCAAGCACCTCCTCAAGAAGCCCGACTGGACCGTTATGAAATTGCGTGGTAGCTTGCACGGCTGCCGCTACCTGCTCGACCAGTGGGAATACTTGGCAGAGACCGTCAACTCGCACCGGTTTACGTACGCATTCGATAGCGAGGATCACATCCTTACACTCTCGCTTGCGGGATTACCGTTCAATCAGCGAATGCGTGAGCACCCCTACAATCCGCCCTCGGGAGTCGTTGACCGAGAGAAGCGTCAGAAGCACGTCCTCAATTACATCAATGGCAAAATCGCCGAGCTTCGCGAGACGATCTCCGATCACGAGGTCGAGGATCGAGGCACGCGCGATTTGATCGACAAATGCCCAACCATGTCTCCCGACAAGACGCTGGCCAAGCTCACTCGGGAGATCAAAAAGGTCGAGTCTCACCTACTCAAAATGTGGAAAGAGGCACTGTTCCACTACGGTGACAAGGCACTTCACGAGGATGAGTTCGCCGATGCCGACGCCATTGAGCGGATTGAAGCCGGAGAAGATCGTGACGCCAAAAGGCGTCGTGAAGATCTTGCGAGCAGAGATCCTCAACCCAAGACCACTTTCAAACCATTTCGCCCCGTGGTCTCCGAGCCGATCAGCGCGCCGGTCGACCCACCGGTGAGCGACGAAGGCGAGTCTCCTCGCCAGTGTTGATTCGCTAACCTGTCCCGCTCTTTGGCAATTCGGAATTCATCCCACGCGAGACTCAGGGTTCATACCCCTGGCGATCTGCTTTGAGCCCCTGCGCGACTTGGGATTCAACATTCGTCATTTCTTGCGGTTATGGAGGTCTCCGGATCAAGAGGACTCACGTCCCGAGGGATCGCCCATCCCCAAGACGCCTCATTCGGAAAAATTGTCATCCCAGGTCTAGGTCGATCCTGGTGAGTCGGGCGCGATTTCGAGACGGTCGTGCTAGTATGTGGGGAGAGTCCAGAGTTCGATAGGACCGACCGAATGCATGCCCTCGAATTCCTTCGCTCAACCTCGAAACTCGAACCGAAGCCCATTTATGCGGCGTTTGGCGATGATGTCTATTTGAAGAGTGAAGTCCTGGATTCCATCGTCAAGCTCTCCTTAGGAGGGAGTGCCGACGATATGGCGGTGACGCGGTTTCCCGGCGAGTCGACCGGGCTTGCCAAGGTCCTTGATGAGGTCCGGACCCTACCGTTTCTGGCCAAGTGCCGGGTGGCGATCGTCGAGAATGCCGATCCGTTCGTGACCGCCCATCGCAAAGAGCTTGAAGCCTTCGCCCAGCGCCCGGGATCGACCGGTGTTCTCGTCCTGGTCGTGAAACTCTGGCCGAGCAGCACGAATCTCGCCAAGCTGGTCGAGAAGATCGGCATGTCGGTGGATTGCAAGGCCCCTTCGGAACGTGAACTCCCCAAGTGGCTGGTCAACTTTGCCAAGGACCAGTTCGAGATCAAGCTCGATGACAATGCAGCCAAGCTGATGGTCGAACTCGTCGGGGCAGAGGTGGGTCTACTGGCGTCGGAAGTTGAGAAGCTCTGGGTGTACGTCGGCGACCGCAAGTCGATCGGGACCGATGATGTGATGAAAATGGTCGGTGCCGGTAAGATCGAGACTGTCTGGAAAGCGCTCGACGCCGCGACCACCGGCCGAGCGGCTGAAGCCTTCGAAGATATCGATAAGCTCATCGCCTCCGGCCAGCACCCCGTCGGTATCCTCGCGGCATGGGCAGCCTCGCTCAAGAAGGTCCACCACGCAGGCCAACTCCGTCGAGCTAAATACGACTTGGGTGAAGCTTGCAAGATCGCAGGAGTGCTCCCATTCGCAATCAAGACGACCGGGATGCAGCATGCCCATCTTGGACCATCGCGCGTTGATGGACTCCCCAAGCTATTGCTCCAGGCCGATCTCGACCTCAAAGGCTCGTCGCAACTCTCCGCGAGAGCGGTGATGGATCGACTTGTAATCGAGCTGGCCAAACCCAGACGTGATTGAGTCTCGGAGAATACAGCGATGACGCGACTGCTGGCTGGGACCGGACTTGTGCTGATCCTGATGATGGGCTCGGGAGCCGAAAGCCCTCCACCAGCCGAGAAGCCTCGCGTACCGGTCGGGTTAGCCTGGAACAGCCAGGGGATCTTCGTTGCAAATCGCGATGGACAAAGCCTGATCCAGATCGACCCTGATCGCGGCACGCTCCTCAAAGAGACTTCGCTCGGATGCCGGGCGGCTTCTCTTGGGGAGATTCCGGGGGGCCTGGTCGTCGGCAGCGATGATGGGGAGGTCGTCGTCGTTCGCGATGGCGTTGTCACCCAACGCTTTAAGCTCGGTCGAGGCCCGGTTCGGATCGCTGCGCTTCCGGAGGGGCGAGCCGCGATCTCCCTCCAGTGGTCCGAGACCGTCAAGGTGATTGATCTGGCGACCGGCCAGGTTGAGTCTTCGTTCGATTTGCCGTTCTCGCCGGGAGCGATCGTCGCCCAACCCGACCGTCAAATCATCGTGGCTGATGCCTTTCGGTCTTCGCTGGCGATCATTGATCCCCCGCAGAACTTGGTGAGAGTTCGAACCCTTGATGGGGCGAACCCTCGCGCCATTGGGCTGACTCCCGACGGCAAAGAACTGCTCGTCACGCATCAGGTTCAGTACGGCGAGGTCGCGATCTCGCAGGCGAACCTCGACTGGGGGCTGGTCCTCTCCTCAAAGCTGAGCGCAATTCCACTCAGTGACCTGACGGCCGAGACCGCGCCAACCTTGACGAAAGTCTCAGGACGACGGATCAGCCTGGATGGCTCGGGAAATGGCGCGGCGGATCCGACCTCTCTGGTCAGCTCGGAGGACGGGACCAAGATCCTGATCGTGCTCGCCGGGGCCAACCAACTGATGCTCAATGACCGCTCGCTCGCCGGTAAGCCGAACACCAAGTCGGAACTTGCCCCACTGGGAGACTTTGGGCGGCTCCAGACCGTTGAGGTGGGCCGATCTCCTGTGGCCTTGGCCTTGGATCCCACTGGAACCCTGGTTGCGACCGCCAATAGCATGGATGACACAATCTCGATTGTGAAGCTCGACGACCTATCGATCCTCCGGACGATCGCTCTTTCGACTGGGCCGGTCGAGAGGGACTCGGTGGCGAGAGGGGAAGCCATCTTTCGTGATGGCCGACGCGGGTTCGATCGCTGGATGAGCTGCGAGAGTTGCCACTCGGGGGGTGGCCACACCTCGGGCCTGAACTTCGATACCCAAGGGGATGGCAACAGCGGAGCGGCCAAGAATACCCCCAGCCTGTTTGGGGTCGGCTCGACCGCGCCTTATACGTGGACTGGCCGATTTCCCAGCTTGGTCGATCAGGTCCACCAGTCGTTCCAATCGAGTCTCCGAGGTCGGAATGCCGACCGAGCGTCGAGCGAAGATGTGACGGCCTATCTCCAAAGCCTGACCTTGCCGCCTGCCAAACGAACCCAAAATGACCCAGCCTCCCTGCGTGGAGCAAAGCTATTTAGCTCCCTGAAATGCGCAGTTTGCCACTCGCCCCCAACCTACACGAGTGTCGGGATTGAAGATGTAGGGATGAACGATGGGGAGTCCGGGCATACCGAATTCAACCCGCCGAGTCTTCGAGGGGTGGGTCGGACCGCTCCCTATTTTCATGACGGGAGGGCGAAGACACTTGACGACGTTCTCAAAATTCATCCACCAGGCCGTTCCGATCGTCTCACCACCGAGAATCGAGCGGATCTGGCAGCCTTCCTGGAATCACTTTGAAGGAAGCGACACGGTCACGTCGGTTCTATCGAGGATTCCCGTTGTAACAATGGACGGGTTCGTGAAGTTCTCCGGAAGGATGAGCCATACGTCCAAAGCGGCCACGCCTTCAATTTGGGCAAGGATTACCCCTGATGGTGGATGAGCAACCCAAAGCACACCCGATCGAGCACTGTGTGACCAAGATTTGCGAGCTTGCCGCCCGAGAATCTGGCGACCCCCGCGCAGTCTTTCAGCTTGGCTATAACCTGGGTCGACTGAGCGAGCTGACGGGCCTGGGCCGTGAGCCTTTTTGGGATCGGTGGAAGGTCCCGGTCTTAGATTGGGACCAAGTCCAGCTTGTGACGCTGGCCCACGAATTGCAGCAAATTTACCTCGTTAAGCGACCCGCATCGCAAGAGTCGAGCGAGTCCCGCCACACGGAGCGAACCGGTTCATGAGTCTCGAACAGTCCCGCCACAACCTCCGGCGTAAAGCCGCACTCCTCTCGTTGGCCGTAGGGGTGGGCATGCTCATTGGGAAGTGGGCTGCCTACTGGCTTACCGGCTCGAACGCGATCTTGTCCGATGCCTTGGAGTCGGTGGTCCATGTCGCAGCGACAACGTTTGCACTCGTTAGCATCATCATGGCCGCCAAGCCGGCTGACCCGAAATATCCCTATGGATATGGAAAAATCGCTTACTTCTCGGCTGGTTTCGAAGGCGGCATGATCGCCGTGGCGGCCCTGGCCATTTTGTACGAAGGGGTAAAAGGCCTGATCTTCGAGGAGGAGCTCACCAGGCTTGACCTGGGTCTGGCCCTCATCGGACTGGCGAGTGTGGTGAACCTCGTGTTGGGGGCGGCTCTCGTCCGGTGGGGGAAAGAGACGAGTTCGACCATCCTCATGGCCGACGGCGTGCATGTTCTCGCAGATGCGTACACCAGCTTCGGTGTTGTCGCGGGGGTCGCACTCGTCTGGCTCACCGGCTGGAATTGGCTCGATAGCGTGATCGCGATTGCTCTCGGGTTAAACATCCTCTGGACGGGGTATGGCCTGGTTCAAGAGTCAATCACAGGACTGATGGGGCGTTCGGACCCAGATTTGCTTGCAAAGATTGTCGATGCTCTTCAGAGCGGACGAAGACCGGGCTGGCTCGACATCCATGAGCTGCGGGCCTGGCAATCTGGCGATCAGACCTTCATCGACTTCCACTTGGTGGTCCCTATCGAGTGGACGGTCGAGAAACTCCATGACACCAATCACGAAGCTGAGGAAGTTCTCTGCGCAGCCTTAGGTTCAGCAGAGGTCATTATCCATTACGACCCTGAGCGGGAAGGCCTGGCAACCCCGGTAGCTTGGACGGTCGGATCTGCCACCCGACTGACCAGTATGGGTCCCCACCATGACGAAATCATGATTGGAAACCCTGACAGCCCGGCGATCGTTCCGGCCTTTGAATGAGTCTTGCCAGCCGTCGGACCTCGGTGATCGCTCGATTTCTTGTCGCTCAGTTGTCGGATTCCCGGTTTCGTCCTATGGTCGGATTGCTCACCTTCTTCCTCGGCCCCGTCTGTGCGAATGCATTACAATCGCGTTTCGGAGGAGCCGACCCAAAATCGGATCACCTCCGGTCGTGATTCACGGAGAGTTAGAACCATGAGTCTCAACACCACGACCAAAGTTGCCAACCTTGTCCAACAGATTGAAGATCGGGTCCGAGTCTCCACCCACGGGCGGATTCGCAACTTGACTGTGGTCGAGAACCAGGGTTGTTACACTGTGGGGGGTCAGGTCCCCTCGCATTACACCAAGCAGTTGGCCCTGCATGGGGCTCTCGAACTGCTGGCAGGTGATCGATTCGCCTCAGCGATCACGGTCCGAGGTGCGATTGATCTCTGCAATATGCGCACCTTGCCCGTGAGCCTCCGAACGGTTGAGCTTGAGCCTGTCGGTTGAATCGTTGATACTGGCAACGGATTTGCCGGTGATTTGACCCAACTCGGGGGACGAGCCAACCATGCGCCTCTTACGACGGATCTTTTGGGCTGCGCTGATCGCAGGATTCCTTGGCTCGCTGCCAGCCTCTGCCCAGGAATCGTGGGACGCCATCTATATCGGCAATTCTAAGGTTGGTCACATCAAGACCAAGATCAGTCCGATCAAGGACCGTGGTCGTGAGCTGCTCCGGGTCCAGGTCGACTGGGAAATGAGTGTCAACCGGGGCAGCGATATCTCCAAGATCACCTTGGCTTACGGAACAATCGAGACGCCAACCGGCCAGGTCCTCCGTCTCGACACGCTTACCAACGTCGGCCAGGATCATATCCGCACGTATGGCGATGTGATTAACGGAACGATGGGGCTGAAGCTCGAAGCCGGTGGTCAGAAGAGCGAGCAGAATGTGACCTGGGGCCCTGATGTTCGCGGACCTTACGCCATAGAGCAGAGCCTCGCCCGGTTACCGATGAAGCCTGGTGAGAGTCGAGACGTCAAGCAGTACATCCCCTCGCTCAATGTGGTTGCGACGGTCGCCCTCAAGGCGAAAGACCTCGAAGATATCAACCTTGGTGGGGTGGCTCGCTCGCTGATGCGTGTGGAATCGGTCTCGACCCTGCCCGAGGGCAAGTCGACTCCCGAGATGAATACCACCTACTGGGTGGACAGCACCGGTCAGGTGATGAAGTCATTCACGGATGCCTATGGAGGCATGGTCACTTACCGCACAACACGTGAGGCCGCACTCGCCAAGGGAGCCCCCCTGGACCTGCTGGCCGCGTCGATCATCAAAATCCCTCGCCCGATCCCCAAGCCCGAATTGCAGACACGCATTCTCTACAGACTTTCGATCAATGGTGACGACCCCGCCAAGCTCTTTCCCAACGATCGCCGCCAGACCTTGAAGCCTAGCAGCGATGGCAAGTCGGCGACGATGGAAGTCGCCTCGGCAGGCCCCAACCAGGGAGAACCTGGACCGGAATCGGTCGACCCTACCTTTCTGAAGCCGAATTCGATGATCAACAGCGACGACCCGCGGGTTGTCGCGCTCACGAACCAAGCCTTGACCGGGGTCGCGAACGATCCATGGAGTAAGGCACAAGCCATCAATCGCTGGGTCTTTACGAACATCAAAGATAAGAATTACAAGACTGCGTTTGCTTCGGCGAAGGAAGTTGCCAGAACGTTGAAGGGGGATTGTACCGAGCATAGTGTTCTGACTGCCGCGATGTGTCGCGCTGCCGGAATACCTGCCCGCGTCGCGGTCGGGCTTCTCTATGCCGACTCACTCAACGGCTTTGGTTTTCATATGTGGGACGAGGTCTATGTCAATCGACGCTGGGTCGCGATCGACGCTGCGTTCGACCAGACTACGGTCGATGCAACCCATCTGAAGCTCTCTGACGCGAGTCTCGATGGGGTCTCTCCATTCGAGCCACTCCTCTCCGTTGGCCAGGTCTTTGGCAAGTTGACGTTGGAACCGCTCGAGATTCGTTGAACGGAACAGGCCCGAAACCTCGGCGAATCCGCCACTCACTGGAGTGGCGGTCCCCGGCAAGTGAAGCGATGGTAAGCACCTACTTGCCAATGCCATTGGACCCAAGGTACGGTGTTAAGTAGGGCTTGCCGGACATTCTCCCACGGTCAGCCCTCCTCAGGGAGGTGACCGATCATGATCCGCCACATGTTGACATATCTACTTGTCTTGCAACTTCTCTCGGTCTCGAAGCTCACGCAAGCTCAGTCGGTCACGCCCTCGGAGAAATTGCTGGGGGCGCTGAAGCGTGACCCGATCACTGCCCCCTACACGTTCACGGTCAAGAACCGTGACGGACGCCTTACCCTCTCGGGTCGGGTCGGCACGAAGTCGATCCACGACCAGGCGATCGGGACAGCAATCCAGTTGGGGGTCCCTGTTGTCGATGCACTTGTGATCGACACGAGCGTCATCGCCCAGGTTGGTGGATATCGCGTGTTGCAGGATACGGGCCTGCCCCAACGCTACTGGGGGACCGCTCCTTCGATCGGGGCCGGTGCGTATGTTTATCCACCCCCGCTGTTCGGTCGAATTGATGATCCCTTTTATGGGTTCGAGCCGCCGATCATCAGCTATCCACCAGACTGGGCTGGCATGTCGGCTCGGCGAAGGCCCGAGCCGCTCGGCCCCGTGGCTTTGTCCGACCCGCCGAGCCAACCTCCAAGTCCTGTTGATATCGACACTTCTGGTGCCGTCACGCCGACTCCGATCGAGGCTGCAATCGATCCGCGCGGGGTCGCGATCTTGAGCGGAACGGTCCCTTCCGCCGAGGCTAAATTCGCCGCAGGGGAACGGCTCGCATCAATGCCGGGTGTCACGAATGTCATCAATCGGCTTGTAGTCCGCGAGACTCCTGCCCCGCCAGTGCCGGCTCCTCCCAGCGCTGAGCCACCCCCCGGTCCCCCTGAGCCTGCGGTTCGCATTGTCGTTCCCCAGGCCGAATCCTTGGAGGATCGCGTCAAGGCCGCACTCGTGCGTCAGCCGGAACTCGCCACATCCACGATTCGAGTCGCGTCACACGATGGTGTGATCACGCTTTCAGGCAAGCTCCCCTCGATACGTGAGGCGATGCGGGCCTATCGAACAGCGCAACGCACCCCAGGAGTCAAAGAGGTCGTCGACCGCCTGGAGTTCCCCCCGCCCAGCGAAACGACCCGCAACCCCCTCGCGGTTGGGACGACTCCCGATGATGCGGAGCCCTATCTCACTGCCCAGATCCGTCGCCAATTGGGAGACGCTGCCCACCTCGATCGAGTCCGCATGACCGGCACTCGTCTCGAAGTCTTTGGCACCCTGAATAAGGCAGGAGACCGCGACCGGATCGAAGCCATCATCCGCTCGATACCTATTCTGCGGGGCTTCAAGCTTGAGACGACGTTTCAAACGGATTAAAGTCTCTCAATATGAGCAATCTTTCCAAAAGGGCCTCGGTCCGATTGTAACGATTCGTACGCGTCAGGATGGCCAGGAAAGGCCCAAGCGTGAGGCTCGGGTGTCCGATAACCCACATTGGGGTGGTCCGACAACGGGGTTGGATCTGCTTCTGCCGGATGAGGGCACGGACCGAACGGAGCGGGACGCGTGCGAAAGATTCCAACACTCTCCGAGCTTCGTCCACGGGCAGCCGCAACCTCAGCCGCGGTCCGTCAGGTCTGGGTCAGGCGACGCGCCTCGGCCTTGACTGCCGGACTCGCCGGACTGGTTGTGGCGACCTCCTTCGCTGTTGCCACGGTCTCGTGGTGGTTGGTCCCTCCTTATCTATTGGTGATGGGCTTCGTCCTGTTCGCCCCTGGCGGTACAAACGACGAAGAACCGCAACCATCGATCCTGGTCGGACCGCATACCACCATCGAACCACCTGACAATGGCAACGAGGATCTGTCCCCGGACGAGACGAACGAGGAAGAGTCTGGATCTTCGAACGTAACCGGAAATTCGACCGGTTCGGGCAAGACTCGGCGAGGGAAGAGTCGAGGTAAGCGATCTGCCAAGACCCAGCCCGAAGTCTCTTCGGAGGCAACCTGGATACAGGTTGGACCCGGGAAGTTCGTCAGGGTTGAGGGATCGGAAGCTTCCAACAACTCGCTACCTCAAGAGGAAGCAGCCACGGACCCAACCACAGACCTGGTGGACGATCCATCCGGGCGCGAGGTTGGGGAACCGATCGAACCGACCCCAGCGTCCCTTCCTATCGAGGACGAGCTGAGCGACGAGTTCGACTCGGCGACTGTTGTGACAGAACTTGAGCCCGATGTGGAGCCGGAGGAATTGGCCGAGGGATTGGAGGAGTTTGCCGACGAATCCTTCTCGGAAGAGGTCGAACGAGGCAGGCAAGACGACATGGCGGAGGATAACGGCAACGCGCCGGACGCCTTCGACGAAGCGAATGACCACGGCAACGCGCCGGAAGCATTTGCGGGGATGTCGGATCTGGCTCACGACACCGAATCCGAAGAGCGATACGCGGAGGATCTCCCTGATAGC
Source organism: Isosphaeraceae bacterium (assembly GCA_025356475.1). GTDB lineage: Bacteria > Planctomycetota > Planctomycetia > Isosphaerales > Isosphaeraceae > JANXSX01. The sequence continues at coordinate 10,004 of JANXSX010000017.1, forward strand.
ATTGATGGATCTGGGAGCGAGTCTGTTTCGACCGACCAGGTTGTGACGCTTGTGATCCAGTCTGTCGAGCTTCCAGAACCCGAGGTTGAGTCCGAGGATACAGACACCGAGTTTGACGATCACGCCACAGCGTCAGTCGAAGAAGAGCTTATCTGTGCAGAGAACTCGCATGGTGGGACGATTTCTTACTGGGTATCGACCGGAGTCTTTCCTCCTCGTCGCAACATCCGGTCAGGTCGAACAAATCAAGTGCCGGCAGGTTTCCGTTGCCGATCTAGGCGCGGGCTAGGCCGGAAGCGGCGTTCGGGACGTCGCTCCCAAATCCGTTCGCCGCCGCGCGTTTGTCGGCATGCCTGAGCGAAGCAGAAAGAGACCTGACGCCACACCTTGGCGGATTCAGGTCTCTTTGCGTTGAACATACTTGCTTATCAAGAGATCAAGCGTAAGCAACACCCGCGCGTTGCAGCGATCCTTGCAAGGCACGGGCCGCATCACCGAAGCGCTCGGGGCCGGTGAAGCCAAACATCGCCTGAGCCACAACCAAGTGCGGCTCCAAGACACAGAAGCCATCGAATCCATGGGTGACCGCATCGGCGATCAGCCGGGAGATCTGCCCTGCCCCTTCGCCGCATGGAACGCACTTGTGGGCGATCGGGTCGTAATCCTTGACATGGAAATGGGCGGCCAAGGGTCGGAGGAGCGACCAGGCCTCGTCGATCGATTGGCCAACTTCCAGGTAGTTCGCCGGGTCAAAAGCATGCCGCATTGCGGGCGATCCCACCGAATTCATGACGTCGAGAACGCGGGCGGCGGTATCACCATAGATGCCCTTCTCGTTCTCTAGCATCAAAGTCACCCCTCGCTCCTCCGCGAGCTTCGCCATGACGCTCAAGCGACGGAGGACCTCATCACGATGGTCGGTAGGATCGGCTCCTTCTGGTATGTAGAAGCTGAAGATCCGAATACGTGGTGTTTCGTAGAAATCGGCGAGCGTAAGCGCCTTGGCGTATTGTTCAAGGTGAGGTTCAAACGCATCGGTGATCTTGATCTTACCGATCGGTGATCCAATCGCGCTCAAGCCGAAGCCTCGTTCCTTGAGGAGCGTTCGGAACGACTCGTGTTGCTCGTCGGAGAGGACCATCACGTTCGAGCCATGGATGGCTCGGAATTCAATGTAGCGAATTCCGTGCGAGGTCAGCACGTCCATTTGTTCAGCGGGATCGGTGGCAATCTCATCGGCAAAGGCACTCAGGCGGATCATGGACGCAATCTCTTGAGGTTCGGGTCGGGCTGGTCGCGTTATCCTAGTCCCTACTGAGCCGATTCGCCAGCGGGCGGTGGTCTGGGTGAGCCAGCCGAGTTAGGATACGTGTAACTCGCGACTCCCCTCACACTCGCCACGGAACGACCCCATGTTCTGGACTGTGTTCTGGACGATCCTTGTCCCACTCCTGGTCTACTGGTTGGTGTTCTTTACGATCCACTTCATGATTGTCGAGTACGGCCAGAACTACCTCTACGACGAGCCAACCCCTTCAACGGGACTGAAAGTGACCATTGGTTCGTTCATCGCTGCGGTGGCCGCAACCTACTTCCAGCCTTCGTTCGACACGATGTTCACTACATATCTGCAATGGAGCGCGCTTCAGGCGCTCCTATGGTTTGGCATCTTCACGCTGATCTACCAGTTTCACCCCCAGCACGGGCTGGGGCTGAGCTTGGCGACCTTCATGCTCTTCCCAGGACTGACCTCAATGGCAGTCGATGGGATTACGCGAGGGTCACCCGCCGCCGCCCAAACCAAGCTCACCGAACCAGGTAAGGCCGTGCGACGGTCCGCTCCGGCCGGGGCACCGGCACCTGCCGCACCAGACCCGGCCAAAGAGAAGGATGCCGTCAAGAAGTAACACTGGGAGTGGGTGGGATTGCCGGCTCACCGCGCGGACGAGACTTGAGCCGGCGTCTCACAACACGCGCCACAACCCAAATGGCGGCCAGGAACGGCACCCAAAGGGTGAGCCAAGGGATGAAATCGACGACCGCAAGGACCAGCCCGCCCAGGTAGTTGGTCAGCCGCTCGGTGCTCAGGGCGAAAGTGCGGGCGATCATCTGACCAAAGGTGGGCCGTTCGATTGGCTTGAAGTTCTCAACCTCGGTCATCGTCACCGTAATGGTCGACATGGATGTGAGGCTAGTCAAGACGCGCAGACGACCTTGCATTTGCTCGATTTCGCCGCGAACTCTGCTGATTTCCTTCTCAACATCGAGGATCTCTTTAAGCTTGCCAGTCGCCTCTTCCAGGATTTTCTTGAGCCTCGACTCTTCCTGCTGCTTGTTCTTGATCCTAGCTTCAATGTCGTAGAACTCGGCGGTGACTTCCTCCGAGTCCTGATGGGTCTTCTCAAGCTCACCGAGCTTGACGACTGCGGCCATAAAATTGCCGAACTGTTCGACCGGGACGCGGACCTTCCACGAGCCTCGTCGACGGGCACCCGTGTTGCCACTGACATCCGTCTCGGAGATGTACCCCTTACTCTGCTGGACAAGGGCAGTCAGCCCCTTTTCGGAACTTGACAGGTTCTCGACATTCATATCGACGAGCGCATTGTAAACGATCTTACGGTCGAGTGCCGGGGGGATCGGCGTTGCAGACGTCCCGACCTCCGCCGGTGGGGTTTCTGGAGGGGTTGAAGGCATCGGCGCCCTTCCGAAACCCATCGCCCCTCCCGCCATCATGCTCCCGCCCATTCCTGGCATTGAGGGGGCAGGACTCGCCGACCTAACCGCCTTTGCCGCTCGTGAATAGCTCTCTGCGGTCGCCGCCCGCCCCGAAAATTCTGCCACGGAAGCCATCGGTGACGAGTCGCTACATCCCAGAGGGCTGACTGTCCCAAGAACGATCAAACCAAGAACCAGGCCGCGACGTGACATGCGATCGTCCTCCCGAGTCAACGTGTTTGCAGGATCCGATACCCACAATACGCGATGAACTAGGAAATCTTAGGGACCGGACGATCACAATTTCCCGATTTCTCTCCCACGCACGAATCACTCTGCCTTACGGACCACGCGCCAAAACTCGTTCCCATGTTCCGCGTGGGAATGCCGTCCTAAACGCTCCTGCGTCCCCTGGTTGAGCCATGGAAGCTCTCAGACACGTGGATTTGGCACAATACGACCTCACTTACATCTCCGGATCGAAGAGGACGCAGGAGCGTCGCAGACTGCATTCCCACGGAGGACCATGGGAACGAGTTTCCTAAACAGATTGACTCAAGAAGCGGGAAGTTCTTTCGGTCCGCTCGATTATTGGCCGAGTTGGGTCAAGGCCCCTTCAAGGAAGGCCGAAAGCCGTTCGGCGGAATCGAGTGCCTGCTGGCGAAGGCTCAGCAGTTCGCCAAGGACCGAAGGGCGGCGCCACAATGCTCCAAGGGCAGCACCGATGCGGTAACTCCCGGATGAGCCAACAATCGCGAGGATCTCGGACGGCAGATCCATATCGGCTGCGTCACTGATGATCCGGACGGACAGAAATCGTTGGAAGCGTTCTGAGCAAAGACGTGCGACAGCGGACGTCTCCATGTCGACCAGGTGCGCCTGATACTCCTTCCGGAGCTGGGCCTTCTCGACGGCTGTTCGAACAATGGCGTCGACCGTCAACAACCGACCGGTCCGAATTGCCCCCCCCGCAGGGACGTTCACATCGATCGAGAATCGACTTCCTTCGCGGTCAATGACTTCCGAGACCATGACGATCTCGTTGCGCTGATACCCGGGATCAAGGGCACCGGCAAAGCCTGCGGAGACGATCCACCGAGGGTGGTGGCCGTCGATGAGCAGGCGGGTGGCACGCGCAGCGGAATTACGGCCCATGCCGGCCATGGTCACCGCAACAACTTTGCCCGCCAGTTCCCCCTCGATCACCGAGAATTGGTTTGCTGAGAACTTACGAACGGACTCGAGCTTGGCCAACAAGGGACCGACCTCGATCGGCATGGCCACAATCAGGCCGATGTCCGCCGAGGTCGGGGATGGGGCCGGACGAGTTGTCAGGCCAAACTGGCTGTTCATAGGCTCACCTGACGGATCATCAAGTGAACTGCCACTTGAGCATTTTCAAGGTGTCGCCGAGCTTAGCGTTCACACCCAACGCAGCCGAAGTCTCGAAACCCGAGTGCATCATGCAATGGTCGCAGCGGGGGTCATTACCAGGCCCGTACTTCTCCCAGTCCGTCTTGTTGAGGAGGTCGTCCAGGGTTTCGTGATGGGTATCGGTGATCAAGTAGCATGGGCCTTTCCAGCCCTTGATGTTGCGGGTGGGATTCGCCCACGCGGTGCAACTGAGTTCGCGCTTGCCTTGGAGGAATTCCAGGTAGATCGGCGACGTGTTGAACTTATACTTGCGGAACATGGCCTCGGCCGCGCGGAACTTGGTCCGGATGTCGTCGCGAGTCATGAAGATTTCACGAACATTCACCGCTGAGTATCCATACCCAGGCGAGATCATGAAGCCATCGACACCAAGCTCGGTCAGCATGCCATACATCTGGTCGAGTTCCGCCATGTCGGTCTCCATGAACACCGTGGTGTTCGTGCAGACCAGGAACCCAGCCTCTTTGGCCGCCTTGATGCCATCAATGGCATCGTCGAAGACCCCTTCACGCTCGACCGCGAGATCGTGGCTCTTCTTCATACCATCAAGGTGGACGTTGAAAAAGAACTTATTCGAAGGCTTGAAGTCGGCGATCTTCTTGCGAATGAACATTCCATTCGTACAAAGGTAGACGGTCTTCTTCCGTTCGAGAATCTTTGCCGTCAGCTCACCAATTCCCGGATAGATCATCGGCTCGCCGCCGCAGATCGACACGACGGGGGCATTGGCTTCATCGACGGCAGCGAGGCATTCCTCGATCGAGAGCTTCTGCTTGATGGTCGATTCATATTCGCGAATTCGACCACAACCCGTGCAGGTCAGGTTGCAGGCGTGGAGCGGTTCGAGCATCAAGACCATGGGGAAGCGTTCGGTCCGCTTCAACTTCTTTTTGATCATGTAGCCGGCAATGCTGGTCGTCATCTCGAGCGGAAATCGCAGAGCCATGATCGGGAATCTCCTCGCGGTCGGGCGGGTCGCCGAGCGCGTCCCTTGAATCCGGCGGCGTCTGTGTTTCGGGCGAAGTTCAGAGATCCAAAGGCTTGGGCGAGGCAGGAACGCCACTGGCGTAGGCAGGTCGTGACTTCGGTGCATTCACTGCCGCCGAATAACGTCCAAGAGCCATCAAAGGGAAGTAACTTCGGTACATATGATAACGTAGATAGAACACCAGAGGGAAGCCGGTGCCTGTGAACGGTTCTTCGTTCCAGTCGCCATCGGGGCGTTGGGTATCGATAAGGTACTCGATCCCTCGGCGGACCGCTTCGGAATTGGCTCGACCGGCGGAGATCAGCCCCAGCACAGCCCAGGCGGTTTGCGACGCGGTGGGCTCCCCTTGGCCCATTAGGCTGCGGTCGGCATAGCTCTCGCAGGACTCGCCCCAGCCCCCGTCGGGCTGCTGGACCGATTCGAGCCAATCGCAGGCCTTGGCAACAGCGGGGTGACCATCTTTGATACCAAGCGTGGCAAGACCCTGAAGACTCTGCCAGGTCCCGTATACATAGTTCACCCCCCAGCGCCCGTACCAACAGCCCTCCGGCTCCTGGGTCTTCCAGAGATAGTCAAGAGCTTTCTTGACCTTGGGATGGTCGGTCGTGAAGTCGAGCAGGCCAAGCAGTTCAAGGACTCGCGCTGTGATGTCGGCACAGCTTGGGTCGAGAATTGCGTTGTGGTCGGCGAACGGAACATGTTGCAGGAGTTCGAGCGTGATGTCCTTGTCGAAGGCCGCCCAGCCTCCGTCACGATTCTGCATTTCCAGGAGCCAATCGAGCCCCCGCTTGCTGGCAGCCTGGACTGCGGGAGTTGACGCCAGACTCGACCGTCTGAACGCGAGTAGGACCATCACCGTGTCATCGAAGTCGGGATAAAACGCGTTCGCGAACTGGAAGGGCCAGCCGGTCGGTTCCAGCTTCGTCCGCCGGCCGAGTGAGGAATCCGCCTTGCTCCGTACCTCGCGGTCCAGTAGCCAACGCGTTGCATTCTCAATCGCAGCGTCGTCAGCCGGCAATTCTGCATCAGCAAGTGCAATTATGCTGATTGCGGTATCCCACACGGGGGAAAGGCAAGGCTGGAGGTGGGCGGTCTCACCGGTATCCACAACCAATTCGTCGAGCCGCTGAAATGCCCACTGGACCATGGGATCACTGGAGTTGTAGCCCAGAGCCCGCAAGGCGACGACGGTGTAGATCATGGGGGGGAAGATCGCACCCAGACCATCGGAGTTCTCGAAGTGTTCGAGCATCCAGCGATGGGCGGCACGAAGACCAGGCTTCCGCCACGACTGAGGCATCCAGTTGTCGCACCACTTCAGCGCCTTATCCACCCCAAGGAAGAAGTTCCGCCAGGAGAACTTCTTAGGCGACCGCTTCATCCCCTTGGGAAGATCCTCCCGGAAGAGTTCGGCGATGCCCCGCTCGATGGGCAAAGGCCGGCACGGCTTGAGGCCCGAGATGATCATCAAGGGAACGATGATCGTCTGGGTCCAGACCGACATCCTCCCCAGAATCATCCGGTGGGGGAACAACGTGACTTCGGCGGGAACACTGGGAACCTCGTCGTAGCCAACCTGGCCCAAGAGGGCTAAGTAGAAGCGAGTGAAGCTGTTACACGCCTGCGCCCCACCGAGTTCCAGGATGGTCCGCCGTGCTCGGGCCATGTCGGGCTCATTGGGAGAGACACCGACCAGCTTGAGGACGAAGTAGGCTTTGACACTCGCGGAGATCTCCGCAGGTCCGCCCAGATAGATCGCCCAACCACCGGTCGGGAGCTGTTGCTCCCGGACGCTTTTACAGAGCTTGAGGCAAAGGGTTTCGTGCTCGCGGCCAAGGTAGGCCATCAAGAGTACGAACTCGGATTCGAGGATCGTGTCGCCTTCGAGCTCACCTAGCCAATAACCTTCACTGTGCTGATGGTCGAGGAACCACTGTCGAGTTCTCGCCAGAGCGGCTTCGAGCGCGATCTCGGAAACCCCTTCGCCGATCCCGTAGGACGAGCCCGACCCCGACGATCGGCGGATTGCGCCGCCATCCGTGTTGGCGATCATGCGGTCCTGGCCCTCTCCCGGTTCTGTGGAACCCGCATGCGGAACGCGGGCCGAGACGCTTTGGAAAAACCGAGCCCTCGGCCCAGTCATTGCTTGTGGACCGCCATCGTAACGGGATGACTCGACCGATCAAGATCATACCGTAGGGTTTGCGCCGACTTTGTGGGGTTTTTTTCTGAGCGGACACAAGTATTGCCGGAGAACCCGGCCCAGCTTGCCAAGCTTCACTCCAAGCGTGCCGGGCAAGTCGTCAGGTCGGTCGTCGCAACAAGGCTTCGGCCCCTTGCTCGCGAAGAAGTTGGGCGACTGCCCATCCGAGCTGAGAGGGCTGCGTCAGGTCGCCTCGAAGACTGGCTGAGATCATCAAGCGGCCGTCGGGATCAAAGATATGGGCATCCAGGACAAGCTCTCCCTCGACATCGCGTGCCCAGGCCCCCATCGGGATCATGCAGCCTCCCTCCAACTCGGCCAACGCGGCGCGCTCGGCGATCACCGCGCGATGGGTTTCTGAATCATCCAGGGCGCTCAGCAATGCGAGCGTCTGTTCATCGTCTCCCCGACACTCGATCCCAAGTGCCCCTTGCCCAACCGCAGGAAGAAACCGGGGAGGCCCGAGTCGTTCGGTGATCTTGGCGTCGAGGTCGAGGCGTCGGAGACCGGCCTCGGCGAGAACAACGGCATCCAGGTGCCCGTCCAACGCCTGGCCAAGGCGGGTCTCGACGTTCCCCCTCAGTCCAACAACGTTCAGGTCGGGGCGAGCGTGCAGTAACATCGCTCGGCGGCGAAGTGAACCGGTGCCCACGGACGCACCTTGGGGAAGCTGGGCGAGCGAGGAATACTTGGGAGCAATCAGGGCGTCCGAGACTTCCTCACGGGTAGGAACTGCACCCAAGACCAGGCCCGAAGGGCCACGCGTGGGTAGGTCTTTGAGACTATGAACTGCGATCTCGACGGACTCGTCGACCAATGCACGCTGGATCTCCTTGGTGAATAGTCCAAGACCACCAATCGCGGCTAATGGAGAGTTGCGGTCGCGGTCGCCGTGGGTCTTGATCTCGATTAACTCAACGTCGAGACCTGGGTAAAGCTGGCGGAGTTGATCCGCGACCCAGCCCGATTGCCATCGAGCGAGTTGGCTTCCCCGAGTACCGATCCGAACCCTCTTCCCAGCCAACATCACGATCTCCCCTCGGCACGACCAACCACGGCGACCACCACTTGCTTGGCACCGGCCCGCTTCAAGGTCCGAGCTGCGCTCCCTGTGGTCGCCCCAGTTGTCAAAATATCATCGACCAAGAGCACAGTTCGCCCAGCCCATTCGGGGCGACTTTGGATCCGGAACGCTTCTTTGAGACGTTCGCGGCGTTCCAGACGCCCAAGCCCAGCGAGCTTTGGAGTGTTGATGGAGCGCCGCAGACCGCGATGGACTCCCACCCCCAGGCAATGCCCGAGGGCTGTCGCCAACTCATCGGCTTGATTGTAACCGCGGGTCAGGCGTCGCAACCAATAGAGCGGGACGGGGACGATCGCAGCCGGGCTCATTTGGCGCAACCGCTCCTGGTGAACTTCGACGAAAAGTTTCACAAGATCTTGGGCAATCCAGGCGTTTTCCTGACGCTTGAGTTGGAGACAAAGGTCTCGGATCGGACCGGTATAAGGTCCGAGTGCCATCGCCTGGTCAAATCCGAGCACACGCCCCCGGCAGTCCGAGCAACCTCGATCAAGTCGAGCGTGGGGTCCGACCGGCATGGCACAACGTGGGCACGTAAGACCTCGCGCCTCAAGTAGTTCGGTTCGGCAGTCAAGGCAAAGCGCACCCTGGGCATTGGCAGAGCAAATCGCGCAGTCCCATGGGAAGAGGAGGTCATCCCCCGCTGCGATGCAACCCGTTGCCCAACCGGCGAGGCGATCCATCCACACCAAGCCGGGGCCTTTCCAACGCCCAGCACCAATCACAAAGCAAGCCTCAATCGCTACGTTTTCTGTCCTGTTTTCAGGTAAGGTTCGAGCTGCTCGCGGAGGTGAGTTCGAGCCCGAGCCAACAGCGACTTGATCGCGGCCTCCGACCGATCCATCACCTGAGCGATCTCGGAGTAGCTCATCTCCTCAAATTTATTGAGGAGCACAGCCATCTTTTGGTCCTCGCCGAGGATGTCGAGTGCTTCACGGACAACCTCAGCCATCTCAACCTGGCGCATCTGGGCGGAAGGGGTTCCTTCCCTGCCCATCGCGCGTTCGACGGAGGATCGAAGGCCCGTGGAAGAACCCTCGCCCGAATCGCCCCCAGTCCCGGTAAAGGCTCGATTTCGGCCCTTACTTCGCAGGTGGTTCAACGCCAAGTTGTTCGCAATGGTGAACAGCCAGGTGGAGAATTTCGCCTTGGGCTTGTAACCCTTGCGAGCCCGGTAGATTCGCAGGAAGACGTCTTGGGCGAGGTCTTCCGCCTCCTCGTTGCTGCCGATCAAGTGGGTGAGTACGCTGACCAGCCGGTGCTGGTAACGCTCGACAAGGACCTCAAATGCTCCTTGGACATCGTCGCGGACCTGAAGCATGAGCCGGACATCAGGGTCGCGGGCTTCCAGTTGCTGCTCCAGCGTCTCGCCGTTAGCCACGAGTCCCCTCCGCTTTTGATCCGATTTCGTAAGCTCAGGTTAGCTGGAGGCGATTTCCACGAGTTGAGGACGATCCGCCTCGACCTGTCGTCGCAACTGGCCACAGGCCGCATCGATCTCACGCCCCTTGGTCTTACGAACCGTGACGGCAACCCCATAGCTATCCACCGTTTCGACGAAACGGCGGATGGCCTCGGGAGTCGGTCGGTCGTAGGGGAGACCCGGGACGGGATTGTAAGGTATCAGATTGACATGAGCTTTGCGCGATCGCAACAGTTTTCCAAGTGCCTGCGCATCTTCAGGCCGATCGTTGATCCCGCGAAGCATGACATATTCGAAGCTGACACGGCGGCCCGAACTCTCGAAGTAATAGTCGGCGGCCTCGACAACGGCAGTCAGGCCAACCTTTTCGTTGATCGGCACGAGTTGGTCCCGTAGCGCCTCGGTTGGCGCATGAAGAGAGACTGCAAGGTTGTACCGGCGGTCGAGATCTGCGAGCTTTCGCATTTTCTCGGGGAGGCCAACCGTCGAAATCGTTACCCTTCGCTGACCGATCCCCAATCCTTTGGGGTCACAGACAACGTCCAGGGCCCCGATCAGATTGTCGAGATTGGCGAGACTCTCCCCCATCCCCATCACGACGATATTCGTCAATCGCTCCTCAAGAGGCAGCAGGTTCCGCGCCCGGAGGACTTGCTCCAAGATCTCGCCACGAGTGAGGTTGCGTTCGAGTCCCTTCAAGCCGCTGGCGCAAAAGACGCAGCCCATGCCACAGCCGACCTGGGTGCTGATGCAAACCGTCCGACGATCCTCTTCCACCATCAGAACGAACTCGATCGTCCGGCCATCTTGACAGGTGAGGAGAAGCTTATCGGTGCCATCCGGCGAGACGTGGTGCCGGACGACCTCGGTACCGAAGATGGTCCAAAACTCTTGAAGATCGGCCCTGAGCTTCTTGGGAAGGTCGGACATCTGGTCAAAGTCTTGGGCGCGACGCTCGAAGATCCAGTGCCACACCTGTTTAGTCCGGTACGGACTCTGGCCATTCTGGCGCATCCAGGCGGCAAACTCTTCCGTCGTAGCGTCGAGCAGGGCAGGTTTCATCACGTACCGGCACGTTGGCGTATTTCTTCCCAGACAATTTCCTGAAATAATCCTATCACTTCCTCGGTCGCCCGGCGAGTCCTTCACCGATCGACCCTCATTGATACTGGCCAATTCACCGAGTCTGCTGATGCCGACCCTCCCTCCCATGAAGCCCAGTCGCGACCGCCAAGCCCTACTGCTTGGCCTTCGACATCAGCCTGAGGTCATCGCCGACCGACAGCGATTGATCTACGGAGCGGTGCTCTCAAGATCTAAGCTTCTGGCGAGCGGAAACTTTGAAGCCATCGGGCACGAAGACCTCAAGAGACTCCTGAAGCTCTATGACGATTTGTTCTTCGGCGGCCTGCTCGTAAAGATGGTCCACGACGATGGAGCGGGAGAAGTCGAACTCAGACTTTCGGCCCGCCTCACTCGTGCGGCGGGGAAGACGATCCTCCGGCGCAAGCAAGAGCGGACGATCTTCGGCAGCAGGATCCACACGCATTATGAGATTGCGGTCTCCACCTTGCTCTTATTTCAAAGCTTCGACGGGGAAGCCAGATCCGTGACCATCGGCGGTCTCCCCTGCCTCGACCGACTCGAAGCCCTACAACGGATCTTCGAGCATGAGTTGATCCACCTTGCCGAGTTCCTGGCCTGGGGCAAGTCGAGTTGCTCAGCGGACAACTTCAAGGGGCTCTCCGGCCAAATTTTCGGCCATGCCGGAGTGCATCACGACCTGATCACTCCTCGCGAGATCGCCGCCGATCGACATGGAGTGCGGCTCGGCGACCTGGTCCACTTCGAGATCGAAGGCAAACAAATCACCGGACGCGTCAACCGCATCACCAAACGTGCGACGATCCTCGTGAACCATCCCGACGGTCGACCTTTCTCAGACGGCCACCGCTATCACACCTACTATGTGCCGCTTGCGATGCTCAGAAAGGCCACGCCTTGAGAGCGAAAGGACTTCGCCAATCCCCGAACCTCTACTTCATCGCGGGACCATCAAGGGCCTTGCCGTTGGTGTCGAGGATCTGGAAGTGGTGGATTCCGGGGGCTTTGGAGTCTCGGTGGACCCAGACGAGCTTTTTGTCGCGGGTTACCTCAGAGAGCCGAACTTCGTCCCCTTTGGCGTGGTGACTCGTGATCACGGTGTTGCCGTTGGCAAGTCTCTGAACGCCACAGGCGTCATTGATCGGGCGGCCTGGTAGGTCATCATTCGTCACAGTCCAGACCGTCTCACCCTTGGGATCGACTTCGATCACCAGATCGCCCAAGGTACATCCAATCAATGTATTCCCATTGATAAGACGGATGGCTGTGAACGGCATGTTAGGGGTCTTGACCTCCCAAATGACCTCTCCCTTGGGGTTATACTCACGGACGACCCGGTCGAGAAGCTGAGGAACCAGGTAATTGCCGTTTGCAAGCTTTCGAGTCATTCGGGTCTGGAGATGGTGGTCCTTGGTCTGGGCTTTGATGGCGACATTGGCGACAGTCGTACCCGCCCGATCGACTTCGAGGATCCGAGGATTGTCTCCAGCCTCGGTCAAGAGTATGTTCCCGTTTTCAAGTTTCTGCGCTGTGTTTACCTCGGATTGGGTCCCTTTGAAGTCGAACACGACCTTGCCGGACCTCTCCACTTCGACCACTCCCCCGCCGGGATAGTCCTTGCCTTTTGAGACGGCCAGAAGGACGTTCCCGCTGGGCAGAACCCAACCATCGCGAGCCCCCAAGGGATAACGCCAAAGGATCGCCCCGTTCCCGTCCGCAATGTAAGTCTCGCCGCCAGTTGCGAGAAAGCCGTGCTTGATCCCGTTCTCGGGGTCGGCAGCCGAGGCATCGCCTGAACAGAGACCCGCACTCACCACCAGGACAAGAGCAGAGACACGTTTGCTAATGGAGGTCGTTTGCATTGGAGGCTTTCTCATCAGGAGAGGGTAGCGCATCTTACGCGTTCACAGGCCGAGGGTAACAACTGTTGGCTCATGGACGCAACTTGGTGGTTGGCCCTTTCCCGCCACGTTGGTTTGTGCTCTTCTGGCCATTCAAGTAGCCGCCGCTCCATTGCTCGGGGCCGATCTCATGGACTTTCCGATCGACGACCTGATGGACCAGGAGGTTTGCCGTAAAAAGCTCTTCGACCTGCTCCATCCCGATGGGCACTCGTGCCCCCGTTGCGGAGCCCGCGAGGGGCTCAACATCCACCGCCGTCATCCCGAGAATCCGGTCGTTGACTACCGCTGCAAGGCATGCCGACGGGTGTTCAATATGTTCACAGGAACTCAGTGGCTAGGGACACACCGAAGTCCGGCCCAGATCCTCTTGATTCTCCGAGGCTTCGCTCAAGGGGTGCCCACCGCGAAGCTCGCGCGAGAGCTTGCGATCAGCCGCCAACACCTGTTGAAATTGCGGCTTCGAATCCAGTCCAACGCGCTCGATGCCGCGGATCACTCTCCACTCCCGGACGACCAAGCCGAGGCCGACAAAATGTATCAAAACGCGGGGGAAAAAAGGGGTGCCGCATACCGATCCCGACGACCTTCCGCGTCGCCGAGCCAACCAGGCCAAGGGCCACGGCACCTGGAAGACTGACCGACCGCCGATCCCCGGAGTGGTCGGCCGCGCGAGCAAACGGGCGTGGTTCCGAGGGGTCGCCGGAGCACATCGGCTGAACTCGTTGACGCCACAGTCCTGCCCGCCACCAAGCCCGGGGCGATGGTGTACACCGACGACTGGAATGGCTACAACCCGCTGGGCCGAAATAACCGTGGACACGCGACGGTCAACCACGGCCAAGGCGAATTCGCGAGAGATGATGATGGCGACGGCGTTCGCGAGGTGCATTGCAACACGATGGAAGGAATCTGGACCGGAATGCGGAACTTCCTGCGACCATTCCGAGGCGTGAACAAGATCTACCTGGAACAGTACGTCATCATGTTTGAGTGGGCTCACAACCTTAAGACCGTCACCGAAGCGTTCTTACGAATAGTCCTTGGATCACCTCATACCACCAAATTGGTAACATGAGCCGAATCTTCAACGTCCGGGCACGAGAACCCGTACCGGCGCGGCCAGGTGCGGATCACCCCGGGTTTCCAGACCAGAGCAATAGGTTTCCAAGGTCGGGTTCGGTGTCAAAGTCACCGACTTGCCTCCAACACGCTCAATCGTGACCGGCTTGGTCAGATCAACGAGTTCTTGATCGAGCCAAAGGGCCAGATCGTCCTTGGTGTCGGACTGGACCTTGATCGTGTTATCGACAACCGAGACGTCGATCCGAGACTTGTCCCTCGGCTTGCTTGCTTCGATATAATAGAAGTGCTGGATCACGTCGTCGGATTGGACCCAGATGACCCGCTTGGGCCAGGGATTGCGTAAGCCGACCTTGAGAAGTTCAGCCACCTTATCGCGATCTGGGACGGAGTGGCCAACGCCGGGTTTCCACTCGAAGCCCCCTTCATAACCACCGTTCTCCTTTCGCCAGGCTTCGAACTCCTTGGCGAACTCCTGACAACGATCGGCACGTCCGTAGGCAACGTCCTTCTCGCCAACCATAAAGGTGAAGTGCGTATTCCTGAGATTTTCGCCGAGGGTCTCACCTGGAGTCGGCGCTGAGGCAGAGGCGTGAATCGCCGAGAAACGGTCTGGGGTCTTGGGACCGATCACAAAGGCCCCATAACCACCGTGCGACGCGCCCAGGATCACAACCTGGTCGGGGTTAACCTTGCCGAAGAGGACAAACTGAAGGATCAATCGATCAATCAGTGGACAGATCGCATCATCGTAGAAGCCGTTCCACTCGTCGTTGGGAGCTCGAAGCGCCAGGTAGAGATATCCACCTGCCTCGGGATGTTCTTTGTAATAGGTTTTGAACATACTCTCCCACTGGCTATCGTTCACGCGTTTGGGGGCTCCTCCACCGCCATGCATAGCGATGACGAGCCCCCAACCTCGTTCTGGCTTGATACCAACCTCTCGCCAGAGGTAAGGGCTGGTTCGGTTTGAGGTCGTGACTGTATTGGAGTCAAACTCCTTGCGGAGCGGATCGTGGCGGGCCGATGCTTGAAATGCTGCCGTCGCAGTGGCTCGATGATCGTGGTCGAACGGGATCGCGGCGAGCAACTTCTTGGCGAGGTCTTGCTTAGGACCGTCGGTCCCGAATCGGTCGGAGAGCAGGCTCGCAAGCGTTTCGTCAGATCTCCCCAAGACGAGCTTGACGACGGTGTCGGCAATGGAGAGCGAGGCGAATCCAAGAGCCGATTGTCCCTGGTATCTCGCAATGATCAGGAACTTTCCACCCTCTCGTGCGGGCATTGAGAGGTGCAAATTGATATCCGACTGGGGTCCGAGGCTCTTTCCACGAAGCCGCGTTTCACCTGTCTTGAGATCAAGAATGGTCACCTCGGATTCAACACGCTCTTTGTCCTTGCCGAAGACTTCAACCATCACACGAGGAGCGACTGCGGGGTTCGTCAACCCTTTGGTGTAGCGATCGGTCACGTTCTCTGCATTGACTTTGGCTTGAGGATTCCAGACGACGGGGAAGAAGTCTCCGGTCGGTCGATAAGTCACGGCGTAGACCGAATTCCTGGTGACAGACTTAATCGCCTTGGAGGCATCCACTTCAAACCAAGCGTGGTCAAGTCCTTTGGGATCGGGTTCGGCGGCACCTACGAAGTGCCACTCACCGTTGTCCCAGATCTCGGCCCAAGTGTGATTGCCACCCCGACCCGGCCATGAGTTGATCCCTGCCACACGAGCGGGCACACCAACCGCGCGACAGGCCTCGACCAGCATGATCGATAGGCCGGTGCATGTCGCCATCCCTTGAGCGATCGTTTCTTTTGAGCTTTGATCCGTACGAATTCGGCGCGTATTATAAGTCACATTGTAATCTTTGAACAAAGCTTGATTGATCTTGAGCCCAGCTTCACCGGGAGTTTGACTCTCCTTGACGAGCGCCAAATACTTGTCGTGAAATTCTTTGCGGAGCGAGTCGCGAGGCTCGGTAACATTCGCATAGGGCAAGACGGCGTCGAGAAATATCGGCTCAGGCAATCTTGCCCCCCAGGAGACTTCGGCCCGGACTTGGTAGGCCAGAGCAACGTTGGACGCCAGGATTTCGGGCGGGAGGACCTGGAGGTCGCGTAAGGGTAAGTCGGTCATCAGATAGGCCATACCCGACCGCTGGTCCGGTTTAGTCGCCAGGAGCATCGTCTCCCAGGCCGGCTTACGCTCGATTGACCGCACCAGCGACGCATCGACCTTTGCGTCCCACCAGGGGGACACAGGGGCATCATCAATTGTCATCAACGCTGTAGTGACCAGGAATAAGACCGACATCATGATGAACTTCCTCGGAGATTTTCCTGGACACCTCTTCAACGCAGAGCCACATGGTCAGGTCAAGGAGGATAGAGCGAGTACGTCTCGATCTTACCCCCTTGACTGGACCGCAATGACAAATTCTCAGGCGACGCCGTTCTTCTTGAACCACTCCTGAAGCTTCTTCCATCCGTCGTCGGCTTTGTCCTTGGTATAGCTCGGTCGGTAGTCGGCGTAGAAGCCGTGCGGAGTGTCGGGGTAGAGGACGATCTCCGATGGTTTCTTGGCCGCCTTGATTGCTTCACGCATCTTCTCGACAGTGTCGACGGGAATCCCCTGATCCGCGCCGCCGTAAAGGCCGAGCACCGGGGCCTTCAAGTCTGCGGCGATGTCGATCGGATACTTGGGCTGGAGGTCGTTGGCCTGACCGACGAGCCGACCGTACCAGGCGACGCCCGCCTTGAGGTTGGGATTGTGCGCGGAGTAGAGCCAGACGATCCGGCCCCCCCAACAAAACCCGGTGATTCCCAGCTTGGCGGTATCGGCCTTGCCGGAAGCTTTCGCATAAGCGACCGCAGAGTCGAGGTCAGCCATGACTTGTGCGTCGGGGACCTTCGAGACGATCTTGAAGATCTCCTGAAAGTCTGTCAGCTTCGAGACATCTCCCTGACGGGCATACATCTCAGGAGCGATCGCGAAGTAACCGAGCTTGGCGAATCGTCGGCAAATGTCCTTGATATGCTCGTGGACGCCAAAGATTTCCTGGACGACGAGAACGACGGGGAAAGGACCACCCTTGGCCGGCATGGCGCGGTAGGCGGGGATCTCGCCATCCTTGACGGGAACCTTGACCTCGCCGGCCTCAATATCCTGAGTGTCGGTGGTGATTGTATCGGCTGTGACCGGCTGGACCGCGAGGGCGAACCCTGCGGCAAGGGTCGTGACGACGAACTCGCGACGATTGAAGTCAAACTTGGGCCGCAAGCTCAGTAGGTCTTCGTGCATCGGTGCAGGTCCCTGATTCGGTTCTTGATCGGTTCGTAAGCCACGGCGCAGAGTTCGGGCGTCGAGACACTGCGAATGATAGCCTCCCCGTGGCCGGACGGCGAGAGTCCCCCCTTCCTTTTGAGGTGATACCTCGGGATCGAGTCCCCAAGATCGAGTCGCGCCAAAAAAGGGACCCCCCTGGATGAACGTTGATGGAACCTCGTCACGATCCACTTGCTTGGGCTACACTGGGGCAATATTCGGAACCACGGCGCGAAGATCCGATGACGCGTCCCTAGACAAGAAATCGATTGCTGGTCTCCGTAGACTGTTTTTTGAGGACTGGCCCGCATGTTGAAGATTCGAGAGCTTGTCAAGATCTACCCTGGGCCCGTCGCGGCTCTGCAAGGCGTCGACCTCGACGTCCCTCGAGGCATGTTCGGCCTGCTCGGACCCAACGGGGCAGGGAAGACGACCCTGATGCGGATCGTGGCCGGGCTGCTCGAACCGACTTCCGGTCGAATCACACTGGATGGTGAAGATCTGACCGGCCACCCCGAGAAGCTTTGGCCTCACCTTGGTTACTTACCGCAGGATTTCGGTTTCTTCCCGCACCTCAGCGGTGAGAAAATGCTCATGTATTTGTTGAAGCTCAAGGGAGTCCAGGCACCCGGAGGTTTGAAGAATCTCTGCGGCGAGCTTCTTGAGCGGGTCAACCTAACTTTTGCAGCCAAGCGCAAAGTGAAGGGCTACTCAGGGGGTATGCGGCAAAGGCTCGGTATCGCACAGGCGATAGCAGGCAATCCGCGGCTCTTGATTGCAGACGAACCAACGGCTGGCCTTGACCCTGAAGAACGACTCCGGTTCTATCGGTTGCTCTCCGAACTGGCGGCCGATCGAACCGTGATCCTATCAACTCACATCGTTGAGGATGTTGCGGTTCTCTGCCCAAGTTTCGCGGTGATTCGCTCGGGGCGCCTCCTGACTGTGACCACGCCCTCAGCGGTTCGCAACGGACTTCATGGGTCGATTTTTGAAGGGACGGTCCAGCCCGAAGATTATGAGCTCCTGCGGCAGGATCGTTGCGTGACGCAAGCCTTTCTCGTCGAAGGTAAGAACCGAGTTCGGGTCTATCAGCCCGATGGGGCACCCCCCGATGGCTTTGTGTCGGTAACACCAACATTAGAAGATGGATACCTTGTCTTGATGCGTGGATACGCCACTTCGTTCCAATCCACCGAACTGACCGGTAAGTATGTCACCAATGGTACCAGCCAGGAGGTGTCCCGATGAGCCTCCGACGCTTCTCCACGGTCTTTGGTCGGGACATGGCGCATAATAGCCGCCGCTTGGTTTTTTGGATCTGGGTCGCGCTGCTGGTCTTCTTTACCTGGAGCCTTTCCTCGGGTGTCGCAAGGATCCAGTCGGGCGATTCATCGGTGGGTGGCACCAAAGCCTTCATCACTTCCGAGTTCGCTGTCACTCAGATCCTCGTGATTCTGATGACGTTGATCTACGGATTTTTTGTTTCCGTCGTCGCCGGAATGACAATCATCCAGGACGACGAATATCGGGTCGGCGAGCTTCTGCACTCGACATCACTTCAACCTGGCGAATACATCTGGGGCAAATTCTTCGCGGTTCTCGTGAGCTCAGCCGCCGTACTGGCACTCCACACCTTCGCGATGATCATCTGCAATCACGCAACCCCTGCCGGCACGACCCAAGAGTTTCGAGGTCCTCTCGAGGTCGCCAATTACATTCGACCTGCACTGATTTTCGGCCTGCCAACTTTGGTCTTCTACGCAGGTCTTACGTTCGCGGTTGGGGAATGGACCCGCCGCCCGATCCTGGTATTCTTCTTGCCGGTCGCAGCCCTTCTGGGCAGTATCTTCTTCCTCTGGGATTGGTCCCCCAGTTGGCTTGATCCCAATATCGATCGCTTCTTGATGCTCATCGACCCGGCGGGCTTCCGTTGGTTGAACGAAACTCAGCTCAAAGTCGATCGCGGGGTCAACTTCTACAATTCCGCACACGTTCCTATGGATGGGTTGTTAATCGCCAATCGCCTGCTTTTCTTGAGCTTGGGCCTCCTGGCCGTCGCCTGTACGCATTGGCACTTCAAAGCGAGCCTACGAAATGTCTCGCGGCGAGCGGAGAGGGCATGGAAACTGAGACCAGCCGAGGATGCGGTCGAGTCCATCAGCCTTGCGCCCGCGATTCAGCCTCTGGCCGGGTTAGCGATGTCTGCGAGTCGGCCTGGACTGTTCTCAGGAGCTTGGACGGTGATGTGTGGCGAACTCGCCGAGCTCCGCTCAAGCCCTGGACTCTATTTATTTGTTCCCTTGTTGATCTTTGAGGCCGTCGGCCCGAACATGCTGGCCGTGGGAGCCTTTGATACACCCATTCTCTTGACTTCGGGGACGTTCGCGGTTCGGACGCTCAACCCCCTGACAAGCCTTGTCTGTCTGCTCCTGCTGTTCTACACGGTGGAATCGCTCTGGCGCGAGCGGAATACCCGACTTGCAGCGATCAGCATGGCGACTCCAATTCGTACCGGTTCGATCTTGCTGGGCAAGGGGCTCGCGAACAGCTTCGTGGGAGTCGCCATCATGCTCCTGATGTTCGCGATCGGCTGCGGGTGGTTACTTTATCAAGGGAAAGTGGGAATCGAGATCCTGCCCTTTCTGCTGATCTGGGGCTTGATGCTGATCCCCACACTCTTGCTCTGGACTTCGTTCGTGATGGCGACCCTCTCGCTGACCCGCAACCGTTTTGCAACCTACGGGATCGCGATCGTTGTGCTTGGTTTTACCGGGTATCGACAAGTCACAGGCAAGATCAACTGGGTGGGTAACTGGCCACTCTGGAGCGCGGTCCAGTGGAGCGACATGAGCGTGATCGAGCTGGATCGGCTCGCTCTTGGACTCAACCGGACGATGGCTCTCGGGCTGGCAATGCTCTTTACCGTACTCACCACTCGGCTCTACGCAAGGCGCGATCTCGACGCGGCGGAAACTGTGAATCGGCTCCGTCCCTTGCCGCTCTTAAAGTCCGCTGTTTGGCTCCTCCCGGTCGCACTCGTTCCCCTGATTGCCGGGGGGCTGCTCTGGGCTCAAGTTGATCGCGGTTTCCAGGGCGAAGGACCCAAGAAATTACAGAAAGACTACTGGCGGAAAAATCTGGCAACTTACGTCGATTGGCCGCTCCCGGATATCACGGCGATTGATGTCTCGGTCGACATCGAACCAGTCTCAGGTCGACTCAAGGTCGTAGGAACTTATGCTCTGATCAACAACCATGAGAAAGCGATCGCGGAGATCCCCGTCAGTGGCGGCCTCCATTGGGAATCCCCGACTTGGAGCTTCGACGGCGAGTCCGTTCAGCCCAAAAATCGTTCGGGCTTATTCATCTTCACACCAAAATCGCCTCTCGTAACCGGTGGAACGGCCAAACTCGGGTTCGAGTTCAGTGGCAACTTTCCCAAGGGAATCACCAAGAACGGCGGGGGAACGAACGAGTTCATTCTTCCCTCGGGCGTCGTTCTCACGAGCTTTGGGACCAGCTTCGTCCCTTCACTCGGATTCAACCAAGGGGTTGGAATCGACGACGAGAACAAGTACGAGTCCAAAGAATATCCCGATGATTTCTACGTGGGCCAGACCGACTCCGCGTTCGGCTCGCGTAAGCCATACTCGACCCGTGTGCGAATCAGCGGTCCGGAACATCTCCAGTACAACTCCGTGGGAACGCTTCGGTCTGAGAACGTCAAAGATGGCACGCGGACCGTCGTTTGGGAGAGCGATCAGCCGGTCAACTTCTTCAATATCGTTGCCGGAAATTGGGAGGTCCGCCGGGGCCAGGGAACGGCGATCTACTACCATAAGGCCCACGGTTACAATATCGAATCCATGGTCGAAGCGCTAGATGCAGCCCGGAAATACTATTCCGAGTGGTTCCGCCCCTTCCCCTGGCAAGAACTGAAATTGAGCGAGTTCCCCGCACTTGCGAGCTACGCTCAAGGCTTCCCGACCGACATCACCTTCAGCGAGTCGATTGGCTTCCTTACCAATAACGACGCCCGAGCCGATGCCTCGTTCATGGTCACTGCGCACGAGTCCGCGCACCAATGGTGGGGGAACATCATCACCCCTGGCAAGGGACCTGGTGGTAACCTGCTCTCGGAAGGGACCTCGCACTTCTCGACCATGCTCCTGTTTGAACAGGTGAAGGGAATCCGCTCGCGGATCGAGTTCGCCAAGAAAATTGAGGACTCTTATGCCAAGGGTCGTAGCTCGGACAGCGAGCGCCCGCTTGTCAAAACCGACGGCTCGCGAGACGGTGACACGACGGTGACTTATGATAAGACGGGTTGGGTCCTCTGGATGCTGATGAATGAGATGGGACGTGACCGTATGCTCGCGGGTATCCGTGAGTTCTTCGAGATCTATCACGCCAACCCAGACCATCCTGTTCTGCAGGATTTCCTGGCAGTTCTCCGGCCCCACTCGGCAGACGCTTCGGCATTTGATGCATTCGCGAAACAATGGTTCTTCGAGGTCGTTGTCCCCGAATATAAGCTCTCTGAGTTCAAGAAGACGAAACAGGGGGAGCGCTGGCTGGTCACCGCAAAGATCGAGAATGTGGGCACCGGAACGATGCCTGTCGAGGTCGCAGCGACCCAGAAGGAAAGGTTCCCCGAGGCGGGGGGCAGGGAGCCGGCGGCCGATTATCGCGAGATCCGCACAACGATCTCACTGGTCGCAGGCGGATCGGCTGCGGTAAGATTGGAGTGTGAGTTCGAGCCCAACGCCTTGGTGGTCGATCCCGATGCCAAGGTGCTAATGCTCCGTCGCAAGGCGGCTATTGCCAAGTTCTGACGCTTCACGGTGAGGATAAATGCAGACGTGATCTTTTTCCTAGTTCTCGCGTTGATCGGCAGCGTGGAGACTCATGCAGCGGGCGCTCTTGAACCACCCCCACTGATCCGCTCGGCCCAGAGCGGTCGGTGGTCTCTCCCTACAAGCTGGGAAGGGGGCGTCGTCCCTGGTCCCGGGGCTCGCGTCCAGGTTCGCACAGGCCATGTCCTGATCTACGACGTTCGAACCGAGAGGCCAATTCGATCGATCCACATCGCGGGTGTCCTGCGATTTGACCCGGAGCGTGACACCCAGCTCGACGTTGGGCTCATCAAGATTCAAGAAGGAGAGGATGCCAACGAATCGGTCCCGAGTTGTGAGGCCCACGTTCCTGAGCGGGTCCACCGGGGGCCACGCCCCGCGCTTGAGGTCGGCAGCCCTAACTCCCCAATTCGCTCGGATCGAACGGCATTGATTCGACTCTGGGATGTCGAGGGGCTTGATCCCAAGGAGTGTCCAGCGATTGTCTGCTGCGGAGGGAAGATGGATCTGCACGGCTCCCCGATGAGCAGGACCTGGGTCAAGCTGGGTGGTCGAACGGCTTCGGAAGGTCAAACGGAGTTGACCCTGGCCGAGCCAATCTCGGGGTGGAGAGTCGGTGACAAGATCATCATCACATCGACGAAACGGCATAATATCCCCGACGAAGGGGCTGCACCCAGTGTTCTCGAGCATGGTCAGACCGAGGAACGAACCATCAAGCGGCTTATGGGTGGCGGGGTGATCGAACTCGACCAGCCACTCTCGTTTGCTCATCGAGTGGGACCTGAATTCGCCGCTGAGGTCGCCAACCTCAGTCGAAACGTCATCATCGAGTCGGCAGAACCTTCCCGAGTTCGTGGCCACACGATGTACCACCGCAACTCGACTGGGTCGATCTCGCATGCAGAGTTCCGCCACCTAGGGAAGCCTGGTCAACTCGGGAAATACG
This sequence comes from Isosphaeraceae bacterium, assembly GCA_025356475.1. Lineage (GTDB taxonomy): Bacteria > Planctomycetota > Planctomycetia > Isosphaerales > Isosphaeraceae > JANXSX01. Next base: position 33,069 of record JANXSX010000017.1, read on the forward strand.
CCCTCCACTTCCACCGTGCGGGTGACTCGATGCGCGGCTCGTCGGTGATCGGTGCCTCAATTTGGGATAGCGGCAACCGCTGGATCACCATCCATGGGACCGACTATCTCGTCGTGCGTGATTGCGTCGGCTTCCGCAGCAAAGGACACGGCTTTTTTCTTGAGGATGGGACCGAGACCAACAACTTGCTCGATCGCAACCTGGCCGTCCAGGCGCTAGGGACAGCTCCCCTACCTGGACAGGTGATGGGGTTCGATCACAACGACGGTGCCGGCTTCTGGTGGGGAAATTCCGGAAACGCCTTCACTCGCAATGTCGCCGTCGAGTGCGATGAATATGGCTTTCGATTCGATGCGCAAGCGACTCCAGATTTTGATCCTGTTCTCTCGTTGCGAGGTTCGAAAGGGCCTCCACGCGACATCCGATCGGTCCCATTCTTGAAATTTGATGGGAATGAGGCGCACACACAGCGTCGCTATGGCGTCAACCTTGGAGGCAAGAGCGGCATTGGGGACGGCGGAGGGGGGGTTGACGGAGTCGGTCCCGATTCAAGACACCCCTCAAAGGTTCGAGATCTACGGGTCTGGGACACGCACTGGGCCTTGACTCCGAGTTCACCCGGGAGCCTTTTTCAGGATATTACGATCTCCGGATGCGACTTTGGACTCTGGCACCCTCGTTATGATCGCCAGGCCTACCGAGACATGCGGTTCTTACAAACACGATGGGCAAGCTACGCCGAGCACGGGACAAGGCCTGAGCCAACCATATTCCCTGCTCCGCTCGAACCGGTGGATGATCGGCCACCCGTCACCGTCATCCTGGGAGTCAAGCACGTGGGGCCCGGGCAACTGCTCGTTCACGGCGTGGCTTTTGATGATCAAGACATCAAGTCTGTGCGAGTCAACGGGAGAGAGGCTACCGCTCGAACTCCGGGGTTTCGGGACTGGGAGATTACGCTCGAAAGCATTCGTATCGGCCTGTTCGAAGTCTCGGCGCAGTCGGAAGATATGGCAAGCAATCTGGAGCCGACCCCTCATCAACAGGTATTTGATATTCCTTGATCGCTCTCCGCATGTGGCACTCAGGCAACATTCGCTCTGCTGATCCCCTTGAAGCGGCCCTATCTCGCGCCCCGTTGTTGCAGCCTGAAGCCACAATATTATAGACTGAAGTACAATCAATCAGAGTGTATTCCGTCATGTCCCCCACCACCCGGTCATGCTCTGCTACCGCCGATGGTGCGGTTCCGGCCTGCACCACTCGTCCTTGAGAGGATTTGATCTCATGCACACGGACGGAATCAAGATCGTCGCCAGGTCTCCACGCTCGGCATTCTGGTTGACCATGTGCCTGATCGTCTTTGGTCAGTCGACCATAAGCTTCGGGCAAGGGTGGGCTGGGTACAGTCGCGATGCTCAACACTCGTCGATCGGCGGGAATCCCTCTCAAATTCCTCAGAAAATTCGGTGGTCGACGCCAGTCGACCTGTTCCCCCAATATTCCGGTGGTGGTGACCTGTTTATCCATTATGGGTCGCCGGTGATCACTCGAATCAACACTGTGCTCGTGCCGGTCAAGACGGGAACCGCAGGCGGTTTCCGCGTGGATGCGATCCGGGGCTCAACCGGGGCGCCCATCTGGTCGCTCACGACCGACTACATTTTGCCCCTGCATAATTGGACGCCATCGATGGGGATCACCCTAACGCCCAAAGACCGTGCGGTCGTGATTCCAGCGGCAGGCGGGACGATGATGGTCCGAACTTTCCCCGATTCGGCGGCGGGAACGTGGACCCGAGTTGCTTTTTATGGAAACGCGGCCTATGCGGCCAATCCGGCCACGTTCAATAATGCGATCTCGATCACAACACCGATCACCAGCGATAAGCTCGGGAATCTCTATTTCGGGTTCGCCTCAAACACGGGAGCCTCACTGCCAGGCATCCCAGGCAATGGCGTCATTACCAGTGGTCTGGCGCGGATCTCGGCGACTGGCCAGGGCTCCTGGGTTTCCGCGGCGGCCCTGAGTGGTGACAACAGCACGACCAAGGTCGTCTTCAACTGCGCACCTGCAATCAGCAATGACGGCACCTCAGTCTATGTCGCAGTGAACAATGTGCCGCTGACCTCGCCAGGCTCTTTCGGTACCGGGTATCTCTGCTGTGCCTCGAGCGCCACACTCGCCCCGAGCACAAGGGTTGCATTTCGGGACCCACGCAATGGCGCGTTGGCTGCTGTCTCGGATGACGGTACATCTTCTCCCACGATTGGCCCGGATGATGACGTCTACTTTGGTGTCCTCGAAAATGGATTCCCAGCCAATCATGCCCGAGGTTGGATGCTTCACTATAGTGCTAACCTCGGTACGACAAAGCTGCCGAGCGCGTTCGGATGGGATGATACCGCGTCACTCGTTCCCACAAACATCTTGCCGAAGTCAATTTACAACGGTTCTTCTTCATATTTACTTTTGACTAAGTATAATAACTATTCCGACTCAGGGATCGGCGGCAACGGGCAAAACAAGCTTGCTCTTGTTGACCCCAACACCTCCATGACCGATCCGATTACGGGAACCACGGTCATGAATACCGTGATCACCATTCTGGGTCCGACACCGAATTCTGGGCAGGCCGGCGTCCGAGAGTGGTGCATCAACTCGGCTGCGATTGATAGTGTCAATGTCTGTGCGGTCGTGAATTGCGAGGATGGCAAGGTTTATCGCTGGAATTTCGCCACCAACACACTCTCACCAGGTCTGACACTGGCACCCGCCACAGGTGAGGCCTACACACCGACCCTGATCGGTCCTGATGGTGCTGTTTATGCGATCAACAATGCCAGATTGAACTGCTGCGTCGCTCAATAATCGGGGTCAAAGGACTGAGTGCCCCCAGGTCCGATTTTCTCCGAAGAGGTACCGAGGTCATGTTCATTCGGGTCGTTCGAGCCGCGATTCAGCCAAGCCTGGTCCTGAGCCTGATTTTGGGGTTCAGCCTACCGATCGCCCACGCTGACTTCACCATCACTGGTGCCTTTGGGCCGAATGGGGACCTTGGGTTCGTCAATAGTCCCCAGGGTCTCTCGGTCACTTTTGGGGCAACGGGGCAGGGCTCAATCAATCAACTCGACGCATTTGTGAATGTCAGCGGCCAGAACCTCACGAACGATGGTTCGGGGTTCGGCACAAGTGCCGACCTCAGCTACGGTCCCCCTCCTGGTCTGACCTACAACTTCAGCGCCCAGCTTCTCGACGCCCACAAGCTGATTCTCACCTATCAATTTATTAACCAGACCGGGGCCACCTTACCCGGATTCCAGTTCCTTTCGTACATCGACGCCGACATTGGCACCAACACGGCCGACGAGACCGCCCTGGTGACGGGTGCCCCTAGCCCAGGTCTCCCGAACCGAGGACCCACGAGTTATCAGGTGGGTGACCCCACGTCGAGCACCCTCTTCAGTAACGAGAAGTTCGGGACGTTCGACCAAACCAATGGCATGCCACCAGGTCAACCTGGTGATGTTGCGATGGGAGTTGGCTTCTCGGTCGGGAACGTGCTCGCAGGCAACCTCGTCCGGTTCCAGATCATGCTTTCCGACGACCAAACATCAATCGGCACCTTCAATATCACACAGAACGACCCGACCTTCACGCGCGATTCTCTGACCTATTCTGGGCAGGTCTTGAGCGTGCCCGAGCCGGGAGCCTGGCTCCTCATGGTTGTCGGTGCCGTGATCCTTATCTCGGTGAGTGGAACCTGGCGGAAGTGAACGGCCCGATCAGGCGAGTATTGATCGGATGACCTGACCTTGAGGGACCACAGTCAGCGGCCTGCCAAGCTGGTCTCTCAATTCAAGGTCGTGCGGGACACCCAGGCAGTGGTAAATCGTCGCGATGATCTCGGCTGGTGTTACCGGATCGGTGTTGGGCCTGGCACCGATCTTATCGCTTGAGCCATGCACATAGCCTCCTTTGATCCCGCCGCCCGCAAGCATCAGGCTATAACCAAAATTCCAGTGATCCCGCCCGGCCCCTGCATTGATCTTGGGACTTCGGCCAAACTCACCCATCACCACGACCAGTGTCCGTTCGAGCATCCCTCGCAGAGCAAGATCGTCGAGTAGGCTGGAAACGGCCATATCAAGTTGCGGGAGGAGCGTGTTCTTCAAAGACTTGAAGTTATTCCCATGCGTATCCCAGGTAGCATTGGCATCGGGCGCCCAAGAAATGCACGAGACCCGCGTTCCGGCTTCGATAAGACGTCGGGAGAGCAAAACACTCTGCCCGTAAATGTTGCGCCCGTAACGATCGCGAGTCTTGGGGTCTTCCTGATCGATCCGGAAGGCTTTCCGCATCGACGGTGAGGTGAGCAGATCGCTGGCCTGACCTTGGAAGGTATCCAGATCCCGCATCTTTCGGTTCGATCCCAGGTCGCTCGGGGTTGCGCCCAGTGAACCGACGAGCTTGCGACGATCTGTAAACCGTTCGAAGTGGATATCCGAGGGAAGCGTCAGTTCCGGCATGCCGAAGTCCGCTGCGCTGGGATCTTTCAACACGAAGAACGGGTCGTGGCTCCTCCCCATCCAGCCGCCATAAAACCCCGGCTGGGGTGGCCCCCCTGCCCCTTCGGCGGTGATATAAGGCAGCGAGACATAGGGCACGACTGAGGTCTCAGGAGGACGGAGCATCCCGACCACCGAGCCAATCGAGGGGTTGTCAGTCGACTTGAATCCACCGCCGAGCTCTCCGCGATCGTGGCCGGTCAGCCCGCAATAGACAGCCGCCGCGTGAGAGTTATTCACACCGTGGTGGGCAGACCGAATGATCGTGCTTTGATGGGCGTGCATGGCTAATCGCGGCAGATGCTCACCGAACTGTAAACCGGGCACCGTGGTCTCAATAGGGCGAAACTCACCCCGGATCTCGACCGGTGCGTTGGGCTTCATATCCCACATATCGAGATGACTCGGCCCACCATTCAGAAAGATGAGGATACAAGCATCCGCACTCGCCGTGCTTAGGGGAGAAGACGGACGATCTGCCTCAGCGCGGAGCAACTGGGGGAGATTGAGACCGAGCAGCCCGATACCACCAACCTGAACCATCTCACGACGAGAAACGCGCCGGGGGCCGAGGCATTGATTTGGATCGACCATGGCAGAAGCCCCTGACGCGGCGATTTTCCCAGACTGCACCCTCGCACGAGATTCATTTCAAACTGCAATGACCCTCGCTGTCAATGGGATTAAGCGTTTGTTTAACGCCTAGGGAAGCTGCCTGCTTGCGGTCGACTCCCGCAACCTCTAATCTCAGCCTTGGTGCGTGTGGAACTAGCGAGGTTGGGCTTGGGCGTCCGCCCTCTCGCCCGTGCGGGGTTGTGGAATGCGCGAGTCGACATTTTGTGCGAGTTCGGTCGAATTGAACGTCGCGCGGGGAGTAAACGAAGGTCCTCCCGTGGTGCTTTTGCACGGGATGACGCGTCGCTGGCAAGACTTTACGTCAATCTTGCCTGCGCTGGAGAGTCGTTGGCACGTTGTCGGGGTCGACTTGCGGGGGCACGGTCGATCAGGGCGTGCTGATGGTGCCTACCGGGTCATTGACTACGTGGCCGATGTGGTCGAACTTCTCCGCGAGACATTGAGTGAGCCTGCGATTTTGATCGGCCACTCGCTGGGCTCGATGGTGGCAGCAGCAGTCGCAGCTCAAGTTCCCGGGCGAGTGAGAGCGGTCGTTCTCGAAGACCCAACCTTCGAGATGACCGGCGGGAGGATCGCAGAGGGGAGCTTTCTCGACTTGTTCCAAGCCTTTGAGCCCCTCGCAGGTTCCAATCGTCCTCTCAATGAGATCGCTCGCGAATTGGCCGAGTCGCGAATCCACGTCCCGGGACGGATCGACAAGGTCCGACTCGGCGACTTGAGGAATGCCGTCTCACTCCTGTTTACCGCTTCCTGTCTTCGATGCGTCGATCCACGAGCATTTCGATCGGCAATTGCGGGTCAATGGCTCGATGGTTACGACGTTGCGGCAACACTCGGCCAAATAGGTTGCCCAACCCTCATGCTCCAGGGAGACCCCGCCGTGGGAGGGGCCCTGCCAGACGACTACGCCTTAGAACTTGCCTCACACATTCGCGGGGGCGTTCACATCCGAATCCCGGGCGTCGGGCACAATATTCACGCTGAACAGCCTGAAGCGATGCTCCGGCTCGTCTTACCGTTCCTCTCCTCGCTCGAATAACATGCTCAGGAAGGGGCCGGATCAATGATCACTGCCGCAGGCACAACACTGATTTTCAACGGAAGTTTGGTCGATGGCACAGGCTCGCCCGCCGTTGCGAATGCCGCTGTTGTGGTTCAGGATGGGCACATCCAATACGCCGGTCCCGAGAAGGCAGCCCCTGAGATCTCGCCGAATGCAAGACGCATCGACGCTCTCGGTGGCACGATCATGCCCGGGCTGGTCGAGGCCCACTACCACCCAACCTACTTCAATGTCGCTGAACTCGCGGATCTTGATATCAAGTACTCCGTAGAGTATGTCACCCTGCTTGCAGCAGCCAACGCGAAGCTCGTACTCGAATGCGGCTACACTTCGGCACGAAGTGGGGGGAGCCTCCATAACATCGACGTTTGGCTCAAGAAAGCCATCGAAGAAGATCTGCATCTTGGACCACGACTCTCTGCCAGTGGCCGGGAGATCTGTGGGGCAGGCGGTCTGATGGACTGGAATCCCGAGCACCTCAAGCTCGGCATGGAAGGGTTGATCCTCTTGATTAACGGTCCCGAGGAGGGCCGTAAAGCCGTGCGAAAGCTCGTCAAGGATGGCGTCGAGTGGATCAAGACCTACCCGACCGGCGATGCGGCCGCGCCCGACTCGGCTGACCACCACACCCTCTGCATGACCTATGAAGAGATGGCAGCGGTCGTATCTGAGGCTCACAACTATAAGCGAAAGGTAACGGGTCATTGTCGCGCTACCCAAGGAATCAAGAACGCACTTCTCGCAGGTTTCGACTCACTTGAGCATGGGACCTTCATCGACGATGAAGGGCTTGAGATGCTCCTGAAACGCGACGTCCCGGTCGTTCCCGCCCTCCAGTTTGAATGGGCCAGCATTGAGTATGGACCTAACTTCGGAATGAGCCAGGCCGTGGTCGATGGCCATAAGGAGACACTCGAAGGTGGGGCCGAAAGTGCTCGGCGGATCCTCCGAGCCGGTGGCCGCCTGGGGATGGGGGGCGACTACGGCTTCGCCTGGAACCCACATGGCGACTACGCCAAGGAACTCAGCTTCTTCGTCAAGCATGTGGGGCTTACCCCGCTGGAAGTCATCACCTGCGCAACAAGAACCGGGGCCGAGATCATGGGGAGGTCTCACGAATTCGGCACGGTCGAAGCTGGGAAACTGGCCGACTTGCTCATCGTCGACGGCGATGTGCTGGATGATATCTCGATCCTCGAAAACCGTTCCAACTTCATCGCGGTCATCCAGGGTGGTGTGATCAAGGCAGGACGCTTAAAGTCCATTTGATTGTTGATGAATCTCTCACCCTCTCCCCTCTCCCATCGGATTCCCAACACGAGGCATGTCCATGCGATCTCACAAAGTCACAGGGCTGAGCACGCTCTGTTTGCTCGGCCTAAGTCTGGTCTCCTTGGGGGCGGATAAGCCGCTGACGCTGGAACTCTGGCCCGGCAAAGTTCCAGGTGAAACCGTGGCGATCGGTGAGGAGAAAATCGACCGTCAGCCTTCCGGGGCGGTCACAGGAATCACAAATGTCTCGACGCCGACGATCACCGTCTATCGGCCAGCACGGGAGAAGGATACCGGGGTCGCCGTGGTAGTCGCGCCTGGCGGCGGTTACAACCAACTCGCGATGGGTCACGAAGGAGACGACGTTGCCGCTTGGCTCAACTCGATCGGTATCACGGGCGTTGTCCTCAAATATCGAGTTCCCCGCCGCGCGGACCAGCCCAAGGATCAGCCGCCGATCGGAGCCCTTCAAGACGCTCAGCGAGCCATCAGCATGGTTCGCAGCAAAGCAAGCGAGTGGGGTCTTGATTCCGCACGCATCGGCATGCTTGGCTTCTCTGCGGGTGGCCATCTTACCGCGTGGGCATCAACCAATTCCGACAAGCGTGCTTATGATCCCATCGACGCGATCGACGAGGTGAGCTGCCGACCTGACTTCGCGGCCATGATCTATTCCGGAGGGGTCCTCCTACGTGGCAGTTCCACGGAACTTAGCCCAGAGATCCGGATCTCTTCGACAACTCCTCCCTGTTTCTTGGCTCATGCCGGTGATGATCGCGTCAGCCCCGAGAATAGCGTCCGGATGTATCTGGCACTCAAACAGGCTGGAGTTCCCGCAGATCTTCATATCTACGCCAAAGGAGGGCATGGCTTCGGTCTGAGGCCGAGCAAGAATCCCGCCTCAACCTGGCCTGCGCGTTGCGAGGAGTGGCTCCGTTCCCAAGGTCTTCTTGAACGGTCCACCCCTTGATCCATCGTTGTTTTTTGACCCAACAACTTCTAACTCTTTGATGATTGAAGGATTTGAATGCCCATGTCTCACTCGACTCGCCGCGATGCTCTACGACTCATGACCCTCGGTGGATTGAGCGCCCCGTTCGCGTTTCGGGCTCACGCCCATTCGGCCCCAAGTGAGACCTTGCTGCACGCCAGTTTCGGGGCGGGTGGGATGGCGCTCTCCGACCTCCGCTCGCTCACGGCCAGCAAGAATCTCAAGCTGATCGCTGTTGCGGACGTGGACCTATCACGTGTCGCCGAGGTCAAAGCAATGTTTCCAGACGTCAAGGTCTACCAGGACTGGCGAGAGCTACTCGACAAAGAGAAGTCACTCGACTCAGTCAACGTGTCGACCCCCGACCACATGCATGCTCCGATCACCATGAGTGCCATGCAGCGCGGTCTTCATGTCTATACCCAAAAGCCATTGACCAAGACGATCTTCGAAGCCAGGCAACTGGCCAAGGTTGCTCGTGAGAAAAAGATCGTCTCTCAGATGGGAATTCAGATCCACTCGCACGAGGTTCACAAGACGATCGTCGCAACGATCCAGTCGGGCGTGATTGGCAAGGTCAAAGAGGTCCATAGTTGGAGTGGTAAGCAATGGGGTGACCGAGCTGCCAGGCCCGATCGGACCGACCCGATCCCTTCGAGTTTGAACTGGAACTCGTGGTTGGGTGTTGCCAGTGAACGGCCATTCATTGCCGGCTATTATCATCCCGGCAATTGGCGTAAACGGCTCGACTTCGGTACCGGCACGTTCGGGGACATGGGCTGCCATATCCTCGATCCCGTGTTCACCTCGCTCGCTCTGACCTCGCCGAAGTCGGTCAAATCCACAGGGGGCAAGCCGAATGCGGATAGCTGGGGGCTCGACTCAAAGGTGCGTTACGACTTCCCCGCGACCAAGTACACAACCGAGTCACTCGTTCTTCACTGGTACGATGGCGATGAACGGCCCCCCGCCGACATCAAAGCATTGATCGGTGAACGTACGTTGCTTGACCAAGGATCGATCTACATTGGCACGGATGGTGTCTTCTACACCCCTTATATTGATACACCCGTGCTACTCCCCGTCGAGAAGTTCAAGCCCGATGATATCAAACATCAAAAAGGTGAGAATCACTACCTTCAATTCGTCGAAGCATGTCGGGGCAACGGCGCAACCTCGACTCCGTTCGATTATGCAGGCCCGCTCACGGAGTCGATCTTGCTTGGCTGCCTGGCGACGAGATTCCCTGGGACTGCTCTCGAATGGGATCCCGTCGAGCTGAAGGTCACGAACTCCCCCGAGGCCAATCGGCTGGTGAAGCCCGAGTATCGCCAGGGGTGGGAGGTTACGGGACTCTAATTTCGTGAGAGAGGAATCTATTGCTCAATGCGAATTTCATGATTTGAAAGAGTCTCAAATCCATCGGCGGTGATGAGGTAATTACGTTCATATCTCATCCCGCCGATCCCTTCGACATAGAGCCCCGGCTCTAGAGCGACGACGTCTCCCACGACCAGCGTTTCCGTACTTTCTGCCACGAGGTAAGGCGGCTCAGGATGGCCTAGCCCCAGTCCATGACCTGAATGTGAGCCGAAGCGAGATTCCAGGCCGAGCGAGGCGAAATGTGCTCGCACCGCTGCATCAACGTCGCGACAGGCGGTTCCCGATTTGAGCTGAGCCTCACCAGCCTTCATCGCTCCAACACAGGCATCGAAGAGTTCGCGTTGGCCTGGCGTCGGTCCGCCGCCCACCGCGAACGTGTTGGTGAAATCACCACGATAGCCTGCGACGATCACCGAGAAATCGAGGAGGAGGAGGTCTCCCTTCTCGATCACGCGCGAGGTCGGCGAGCCACCACGCTCGGTCTCGCAGCGTGGCCCGGACGCAAAATCGCCGTAAAGGATCGCCGGTTCACCGAGGAACTCAATCGCAGCCTGTTGGCAGATGAGATAAGCATCGAGCTCCGTCATCCCTGGACGAACGAGCGTCAGGGCGGCCGCCTGAGCAGCTTCTCCCGCACGCATCGATCGACGTAACAGCGACAACTCATCGGCATCTTTGGAGCGCCGTAAGGGACGGATCAGAGAGCCGATGTCCAGGACTTCCAGATCCGACCGAGCCGCCCTGAGCCCTTCAACGATGCCCGCCGAGACCCCGGCCAGCTCGACTCCAATGCGCTTGCCCCGAATCGCAGCAAGTACGTTCAGGGTCGACTCGACAAGCTTGCCCTGGCGATACTCAGCCGACGTCTTGGCCTCGTACCAGACCGGGGCAATTCGGTGATCGACAAACGCGGACTCCAGAAACGGCTCAACGACGTTGTCAGCCACCAGAGTGGCACAATCGCGTTCAAGGATCAGAATCGCGCCTGACTCTGCCGTTCGGAAGACAAAAGGAGAGGCGACATAACCCGCAAAATAGTTGAGATATGCGGGATCACCAAGAATCATCAAGTCGCAATGCGAGCCGGCGGCATCCCAGAGACGCCTGCGACGATTGGCACAGCCCTGGGCGGTCAGCATCGAAGACCCTCTGCGCTGGGAACTCAGTGGAATCGGTCAAGAAATCAACCGGTCTCACTTGCTCAATGAGACCGGTGTCGGTCGCGAGATCAGCGTTGAACTCGGGCGGAACCGCCCTTGGCGAACGCTTCGACCTCGGGGAGCTTGGCCATGGTGACATCGCCGGGGAAGGTGGTCAGCAATGCCCCGTGAGCCCATCCAAGTTTGAGGGCTTCTTCCGGCGCTCGGCCTGAAAGCAACCCGTAGAGTAAGCCAGCGGCAAAGCCATCGCCGCCGCCGATGCGATCGATCACATCGAGTTCGCACTGCGGACTGACGTAACGCTTGCCGTCGAGCCAGAGCACGGCCGCCCAATCGTGCCGATTGGTCGAGTGAACCTCGCGAAGGGTGGTCGCGACCATCTTGATGTTCGGGAACTGCGCCACCACATTCTCGATCAGGCCGAAGAACGACTCGGGATCGAGTTTTGATTTTGAGGAAACGACGTCGGGACCTGCGATTCCCAAGCCTTTCTGCAAATCTTCCTCATTGCCGATCAAGCAGTCGAGCTGACCGGCAATCTGCCGCATCACTTGCTGACCCTTCTCAGCTCCACCCACCGAGGCCCAGAGCTTGGCCCGGTAGTTGAGGTCGAATGAAGTGATCGCACCTGCCGCCTTGGCGGCTTGCATCCCCTCGATAATCAGGGGTGCGGTTGTTTCGGAGAGCGAGGCAAAGATCCCACCGGAGTGGAACCAGCGAACACCTCGACTAAAGATCGACTTCCAGTCAAAGTCTCCCGGCTTCAGCAGCGCGCCCGCTTCGTTGGACCGGTTGTAAAATACGACTGGGGCACGAACACCATACCCTCGGTCGCTGTAAACCGTGGCGATGTTCGGTCCGCGAACGCCATCGTGTTCGAACCACTTATAGACCGGGGTGACACCGGTCTCGCGAACTCGTGCCTGCACAAGTTCGCCGATCGGGTAGTCGACCATCGCCGTGGCGATCGACGTCTTCAGTCCAAAGCAATCCGAGAGGTTGGCGGCAACATTGTACTCACCACCAGAGACATGGATGTCGAAGGACCTCGCCTTGCGAAACGGGATGATCCCCGGGTCGAGACGGTGAACGAGTGCCCCCAGCGAAAGGAAGTCTAGCTCGCAAGAATCCTGACGAATGTTCAGACCGCTCATGGACACCCTCAATTCCGCTGCCGCGAAGCCACCCACACACGAGAGGTGGCCTCCCCAAATTCGCTCATGTCAGGATGTCATTCGCCCACGTTGACGAACACCTTGAGCGCGTCTTTATCTTCAAGTTGGTGCATCATCTCGGCATAGTGATCCAGACCTGCGATCGGGTTGGTCAGGATCCGCCCGGTGACCCCAGGATAGGTCAATTCGCCATGCGACAAAGCCTGGAGACCGAGCTCGAAGTGACGACGGTTGCCGTTGACGCTCCCGACCAGCAACTTGTTACCCAAGACCCATTCGAGGTTGATCTTGGCAGCGTCGACACTCACGTCGTACTTGCCACCGGTGATGCTCGTCCAGATCAGGGCACCATTGTGAGCCAGAGTTTCCATCGCTCGGAAGCAAACCTCGGCGTTGCCGGTCGCTTCAAAAATCAGATCCGGCTTACCGACTTGCTGAGCGAGATCCGCGAGCGAGGTCTGCTTAGTACTCACGTAGGTCGCGCCATAAGCCTCGGCGATCTCGGACTTGAGGTGGGGGCCGGGTCGAGTCGCGACGGTATAGACGTCAATATTTCGCAACTTGAGCATCATCGTCGCGAGGAGGCCGATCTGGCCGGCACCCAAAACAAACGCTCGCTTTGGTTGCCAGACCTGGAGCCGCTGCTGGGCGAGGAAGGCCTGCTCAATGGCCTTGGCGCAGACACTCGCCGGTTCCGACAAGACTCCGAGATGTTTGAGATTCTGTGGGACCTTAACCACATATTCGGCGTCGTCAACGAAATGCTCGGTCAGATACCCATGACAGAGATTAATCCCACGCTCGTAGTAGACTTCCTCGCTAGTGATGTCGTTGCGACCGATCTGGTCGAAAAGTGAACCACCAGGGCGGCGGACCGTACACGATACGAAGTCACCCGGCTTGACCTCCGTGACCTTATCACCCACTTCGAGGACCTGACCGAAGCTCTCATGACCGATGACGAGATGTTCGCCGCCGGGAGGTGCATTACCGTAGAGAGCCTCGTTGATCTCGCGGTCCGTGGCATCCACACCAATCTGGAGGACCTTGACCAGAACACCACGACCTTCAGGGATCAAGCAAACGTGAGGGTGCGGCTGATCGGCCAGTCTCGGTGTCGGGATCTCCCGCAAGTGAACGCTATTCGGCTTGCCAGGCAGGACGGCGACGGCTTTCATCAAGGAGCAACTCGTCATTAGAACAAAAGAATTGACGCGGGCCGACGCGAGAGCATCCGCTAAATGACCGAATTCTAATCCCTCGTGACCCGGCTGACCAGGGAGCGCAGGAGGATTGCAAAAGTCCGACCGTTCTCCCGCCGGGTGAAAGGAGGGATGACGACCTTAGAACTCGCCTGGCAGGGATGGATGGGTGGAGTTTGCCGCACGCCCAGGGAAAAGCTGGTCAATCGACCTGCCCAAGGGCGTTGCCAACGAGAAGATCGTCTACCTCGCGGATTGCGAAGAATCATCACTATCATCCGAATTGTCAAAGACCGATCTGACGAACTAGAGGAGCGGGTCGGGCTGGACGGTCGAGTCGGAGGCGGTTGGATCAGAAGCCGCTGAGGCTTCTGGACGATCCAACCTATCCTCCGACTCATCGTGAGTCGCCGTCAGCCGCTCTTTTTCAAGGGCTTTGATCATCCGCTCGCTGCGAGCGGCCTCACGTTCAGCCTTGTTCAGAGTCGCGTCGTTGATGAAAAACTCACCAAGCATGGCCTTGGCCTGCATCTCTCGGTCCTGGACTTCGAGAACCTTGGAGAGATCGATAAGCCGGTTTCTCTCACGTGTGAAGACTGATTTCAAGTGCTTTTGTGCTTGCAGGTGCCAATCTTTGTCGTCCGGGGAGATCATGTCGGTGCTGATCACCGATTCCTCGTTGTCCCACTCGTCGGGCGGAATGCCCAGCAA
>JANXSX010000020.1 GCA_025356475.1 Isosphaeraceae bacterium
CATGGCTTCCCAATGGCGATCGCGACTAGACGAGTACCTGGGTGGCACGATTTCCGGGCTCGGTGGTTTCTTTCAAGGAGTTGACGGTGGCGCCGATCATGTTCATCTCCTGATTGGATTGAAGGCGACTCATCGGTTGGCCGACATTGTGCGTGAGTTGAAGAAGGCGTCGTCGGTCTGGGTGCATGAGCAGGTCGGTTTACCCTCGTTCGCCGGGCAGGTTGGCTACACAGCATTTTCTGTGAGCGGCACCTCACGGGAAGCCATCCAAAAATAGATCGCCAATCAAGAGAATTACCAACGCGTCAGAACTTTCCGAGAAGAGTTGGTCGCAATGCTCAAGAAGGCGAAAGTCGAATATGATCCCCAACACCTCGATTGAGGGGAGTAGGTCGTTACCGATCCGAGACTTATCGATTGGCTCGAACTCCGGCTAATTGCTATGACCCCCTATTTCTACTGTATCTGCTTTGTGCGCGCCGGAACTGGTTTCCCCGAAAACATTTGAGACTCCTATCCTATGAGATGTCCTCAAGTCAAGGCGGGAACCAAACGGCGATCCGAAATCGCTGGGTGTCTGGGAAAAGAGGGATTCTCGTCCAAGTACTGAAAAGGAAATGCTTTTACGCGTCACGGTCAGCCCACTGCGAACGGACGACATGTCGAAAGCCTCGGAAGTTGAGAGCGAACTGGCGTCTGGAGACGTCGTGCTGGCGATCGTGGACTCTGTTCGCATGCACACATTGCGATGTTGATGGTGAAAGGTATCCACGCGGTGTTTCGGCTTCATCAAGCGATGTTGGTCGACTTCACGCCGGGTCGTCCCATGCCGACGAAGCTGAGTTGGATGGCGAATCCCCAAGGGCTGCCACATTCGCTTTGGGTGCGGTCCAATGGCAAGTGGGATCAGGCTGTCATTTGGTACAAGCGGACCGCATTGGATTCGTGGATGCGCTCCGCTGGTTGCTCGACCCCGCGCCGGGCGGCGACGTGAGCCAGATCCTGATCAATCCCCGCCGTCCCGACCGAGTCGAGCCGAGGGTCCGCAAACGTCATCCCAAGCAGTACCCGGTCATGAAGAAGTCCAGGGCTGAACTCCGCAACGCCTTGCCAGGAAAGGACGTTGCGGCTTAAGTTCATGCCATTCAGCGGTGTCCCCTTTTGCATTCCCGATGTCCCTATTGTGCCAGATGGCATGGAGCGGCAAACCACGCGAGAAAGAGCTTTGTGACAGCTGTTACCAATACCGAATAGTGCCGTCCTGGACGCATGGAGGCGGTCAGGTGGCACTATTCCCCTTTTACATTCCCCCAACGTCCTCGTGAGCTATATCGAGTTTCGATGGGTGTTTAGGTATGACGGCTGATCAATAAGACGGCCAATGGTGGTTGCTCGGGGGAGGGCTTACTCAGAAACCACCCTGTTTACTAAATGATCGATCTTGGCTATTTTTACCAGTCTTCCACATCACACTAGGGAGACTGAGATGGGCAACAAAGAGCGTATCACGCTTTGGGTTTTGATTTCAGGGATCTCCATTGTAGCTATACTTGGATGCATACTGCCACCCAATGACACGTCCCTCATTATGCTAAGTTGGCTTATTTCGGCCCGATTTCCGCTGTGGCTTGGAACGATCCTCATTTTTCTTACGGGAGGAAGCGCTGGCGGCATTGTCGCCCACATCCAAAAACTGGACGGCGCTCCGATCTTTGGTCGACTCTCACTGGACGATGAGGTGACCCGTAGCCTGATCGTCAGCGCCACTGGCGGTGTAGGAGGCGCCTTCGCTGCCATGTTCATTATGGTTTTAGACGGTAAAATCTCGAAAGAGCACACACCGAGCCTAACTGACTATACAATCCTTGCTTTTATATCAACATCTTTCGTTTCGGGATATCTGGGATTTCGTTTTCTGAAGTCGGTTGCCGAGCGTTTCGAGGTTTTGAATGCCGCAAAGAATGAAGCAAAGAAGGTGGCGGAAGAACGAGTCGACCAATACCTTGAACGGAGCCGGGCGATTGAAGAGGCGCTGCGCCAGTATGAAAACGCTCCCCAGGAAAAAGATGTCGTCGCTGCGGTCGTAAAAATGACCGAGGTCCATAGTCGTTTCAGCGACGATCGACACATCGCCATCAAGCTTGCTCGGCACCACCGAAAAAAAGGGAATCTTTCGGGGGCCATCACGATTCTCAAAGTGACAATCGAGGCCATCCGCGACACCGGACAATCGGACGCGGTCAGCGCTAAGAATATAGCCGACCTTCTCTACAATCGGGCATGCTACAACTGCCTCTTGGCGGGCAACGAAACCCAAGACAGCCGAAAGGCTTTCTATAAAAAGACGGCATACACTGATCTAAAAGAATCGATCCGGCTCTCGCCAGAAAATGGACCAGAAGCGGCAACGGATGAAGACTTTAAGCTTCTCTATGGTGAAGGCGACTTCTCAACTATTACCAAATCTGAGACTTCGATGCCCCGTTCTTCCTCGGTGGCAGAAGCACCCGAATCGACGACAGCGACAGCGACGACTGCAAGGACAGGGGACAACCCTTCAGCGAGCGAATAAAAAAAGGCAGGGGAACCACTTGGGTTCCGCTGCCCGGTTGGGATCGGTCTATACAAAGCTACAGTCAGATACCCTTTTCCATCTGTAAATCCTCCGATTGGTGTAGAGCGATTGGGCCTGATCGCTCAATTCATTCTTGACCGAAGGAGAGTGGGCGTCAATACCTTGTAGGCTAATATCGACATCCCCGTCCCTCAACTTTAGAGAAAACATCAAAACCCGGATTTTCCCTAATGCTAACATAGTAAACGACATAGTTCAGAGAAAGTCTACCATTCACTTTGGGTAAACTAGTGGGTTTTGGTAAATGCGGCAAACCAATCAGATCGGCCGCGAGAATCGATAGATCGTCTCGACCCGCTCCACCTTCTTCATCAGGAACGGGGCTAGGTCACTCTGATGGTAGCCGGCCTCAAGAGCCTTCTCGTAGGACTCGAATAGCCCGACGACCTCTTCGCCCCGGATCACGACGTACCTACCCTCGTTGACGTCGAGTGGGCCTAGAAGTTCGTCCTTGGGACAGGAAAATCAGGGGAATTAAAGGGCCGGGTCGCCTTGGGTAGTTGCCCACCCAAGGCTCCCACTGATCCAGACGTGCGGATTTCCCGCATCTGGCTCGTCACGTTGTGGTCCTGCCCTCAACCGGTTTCGACACCTTGGCGGTGACACACTGATGAGGTCCGATGCCCTCGCATGTTTCCAGATGTCGAGCCCACAACGCGGTCTCCCCTTTTCTCCACGGGGTCCAGGAGGGCCTGTTCCCCCGCTTCAACAATACTACGAGAGACTCCGACTCCCCATCGTCCATCTCGCCGCGCTTCGTTGCCTTCGCTTGGCGATACCACCGATGCGTCGATTGTTCGCTCCCGTCGATCGCCGACGCGTGATCGAGGGCATCGGGGGGTTGATCGTCCGGTTGCCGAGCCGGAAAATGGCGGTGGAGACGATGGGGTCTCCAAGGTTCCTGGGGAACCCTCGTGATCATTGTCCGTGCTCTTCGACCCCGGTAGGACCGGCCAAGTTCTGTGGGACCAAGTGTAACGCGACCGACGCGGCCCTCGAACATGTCCACAACGAAGGCTCCTGGCGACTTTCTTTTTCGGGGCTCAATCGCACGGCCTTTGACCTGGCTGTCTACGCTTCGCAGGGCAAGTCGCCCAACCCCACGCAAGACTCGCTTCTGGCTGCTGGCCCGGCTCTGCCAGGCGGGATTGGCTACCCGCAGGGTTCCAACGAAAGGTTTCCGAGTTTCGAGGCTCTTTCTCCTTTCCCAAGCTTTTCCTGGCGCAAGGACGTCCAGAATTTTCTTGGCCTGCTAGTTCGACTGTGTCGGGTCGCGACAGAGACATAAACCATTTGATATCTTGTATTTATGAAGACTAAGCATTTCGGTGATCTTGCGACCTTAAATCGAACTTCCTTTTTAGTAATTGGACGAGAATCCCTCTTTTCCCAGACACCCAGCGATTTCGGATCGCCGTTTGGTTCCCGCCTTGACTTGAGGACATCTCATAGGATAGGAGTCTCAAATGTTTTCGGGGAAACCAGTTCCGGCGCGCACAACGCAGATACAGTAGAACTATTGGGTCGGTCTTTATGAATCGTGATGGATACGGTTGATATCCGTATGATTGGTCCGTCGAACCCAACGGATTCACCGCAATCTGCCGGGGGTTGAGCGAAGCGATAACCCCCGGTTGGCGTCAAAAGATGATCTCGACCCGCGCCTCTTCGACCAAGATCACGTCGACTTCACCATCGCCAGAGGAGGGTGCCCCAATTGAGGCCTGCGCCAAATCCCGAGGTGAGGATCAGGTCGCCCCGCTCAATTTGTCCATCCTGATTCAACTCGTCGAGTGCGATCGGGATCGATCCTGCGGAAGTATTTCCATACTTATCTAAGTTCTTGAAAACCGCTTCGCGTGGGAACCCCAAGACATCTGTGGCGGCGTGGATAATTCGGATATTGGCTTGATGGGGAATAAACCAGCGGATATCGGAAACGCTGACCCCCGCGTGTGCCATCACTGTCTTACTCGAATCGGCAAGAATCCGCACCGCCCACTTGAAGACAGCTCGCCCGTCCATCGTGAGGTAATGCAAGCCGGCCGCGAGCGCCTCAGGCGATGGAGGCATTCGGCTTCCGCACGCCGGTCGGTTGAGGAGGTCTCCCCCCGAGCCGTCCGAACCTAGCTGATAGGCCACCATACCTTGATGAGAGTCGCCGGGACCGAGAAGGACGGCT
>JANXSX010000163.1 GCA_025356475.1 Isosphaeraceae bacterium
CATCGGAATCGCTTGTGCGATTGCGGAGACGAGGGCATTCTCACGCCATTCATACCGAAGTGTCGGCATGAATGTGTCCGAGCATTTGTTCTTTTCCACCACGGCCCTCAACCCCAGGGGTGTTGCGATCCCACGCGATCAACGATTCCGGCTCATCCGCATCGAGTGCATTTCCCATTTCTCGAATCCAGAGCAAACAAGGAGACTGATCCATGCGCGTAGACCCGAAGGATGGTACGTGCCGCACGTGTGGCGGCACCCTCGAAATCACCGACATCGACGATGCAACGATGGGCGTCGTCTGTGACAAATGCGGTGACAGCTACGAGGTTGAAACCGACGCATTCGGTGATGGTTGTATGACGTACTATCTACCGCTTAAGATCAAGCAAGCCGAGGAAAACGGGGAGTTCGACGATGAGTAAACTCCTGCCCGACGACATCGCCAAACTCCTTCCGCCGCTGTATGCGACCGAGAACATCGACGACCCGGTCGCACACGTGAAACTGTTCACACCTGATAGTTCATGGAGTTGGTTCCTCACCGAATTTGATCCGGTGCAACGCCTTTGCTTCGGTTTCGTCATCGGCTTGGACCAGGAGCTTGGCTACTTCTCGCTCCACGAGTTGGAGGCAGTTCGTGGACCACTCGGCTTGCCGATCGAACGTGACCTCTATTGGCAACCCCGTCCCATCTCAGAATGTCGCTGAATGACCTACAAGAGAGGTGTGCGATGAAGACGATTCGCTCGCTGAACGATCTCACGCCCTACGGCATCAAACCGCTTACCGGAGAGGCCTGCGGCCTCATGTATCGCATTCTCTGCGACGTGACCGAGTCCGGTCGCAAGATCGTGGCCAAGACGCTAGGAATTCCCCAGCTTTCGCTTCCTGACGCCTGGAATCGCGGTAGCGCGACCGACCCTCACATTGGTTCGATCATGCTCGCCCCCGAAATGTACCTTGTACTTGCGGTCTTCGCGCTGCTTGAAGCGGGTTGCATCGAAGTCTGGCAGGTGCGTGACGACGGACTGATTGGCATCGAATCCGACGATTCCGCCGACATGATCGAAGCCAGTCGCCGCCTGATCGGCGACCGAATGCAGCGGAGCTTTGGCTACCGGGGTACCGCCGGTGACCGCAATCGGCACCAAATGTCAGGGCGTGTCGAGTAAAGAAACTCATGGGCGAGAATGTTTGGACCTTACCCCATGCGTTCGCGCATGGGGTTTTCTTGATCGTCGCTTTCCGCCGCCATGTGGTTGCGCTCAGTCGATGGACGGGAGCAGGCTATGCGCACTTGATTTCACCGTGGAATCAGGAATGCCTCCGGGCATCGCGTCCGTTCCCTTCATAGCACAGGCCATGTGTCCACACCCCAGGAGATCGCGTCATCATGAACCTGACCCAAGCCAGCAAAGAGTTGTTCCGTCGGACTCCCGACGAGCGATTCGAGTCGCTCACATCGCTCTGGGAGTATTGTCATCACCGCCGCGAGCGATCCACTGATCGCTGGCAGCCACCGCTGTCGCTGATTCCCAATACCGAAGCGGATCAACTTCGTTTGACCGTTGGTCACGACGGAGCGTTCGCGCTTAACGATTGGAGTTTTGCTCAACTGTGCAAGATGGCGGGCGTCGCCAAAGAGACTGTCAATCGGCTCTCCGCCGACACCGCCAGTCGTGTCTTTCGCGAGACCATGCCCAGTGGCAATAAGCCGCTCCAGATCTTGACCAGCGAGGAGATCGTCCGTTCCCTGCACGGTGTGACTTACACCCGGCTCTGGGACGCCGATCTCCTGATTATGCTCCGCGAGTTCGCCGTCGATTTCACGCCGCCTCCCAAGGCGTTCGATGGATCGACCGGACTGTACTCCGGTGAACAAGACCTCTTCGTCTTCATGATCGATCCCACCGGGTGGGCCGAGATTGGTGGAGAGGCATTCGCCCCAGGTTTCTTCGTATGGAATAGCGAGGTGGGGAAACGGAGTGTCGGCGTGAGCACATTCGGATTTCAACAGGTGTGCCAAAATCACATCGTGTGGGACGCGACCGAAGTGGTCGAGTTCACTCGCAAACACACCGCCAGTGTTCATGGTTCGATCGCCGAGATCCGTCAGATCATTGAGGCACTGATCGCCAAGCGCGACGAGCGCAAGGATGGCTTTGTCCGCGTGATCAAGCGGGCGATGGAAACGAAACTGGGTGACGACGCCCCTGAAGTCGAAGCCCTGCTCGCCAAGTCCGGGATCGCTCGTGTGTTGGCCAAGCGCGCCCTCGAACTAACCCATGAACGAGGTGAGCGGTTCACACTCTGGAGTGTGGTCGATGCGTTGACCCAGCTCGCTCGCGAGCTTCCCAACGCGGGCGATCGCAACGACGCCGACCAGAAGGCGTCAAGCCTTTTGGCACTGGCCCGCTGAAGTGATCGGACGTCTCTCCGGACGCCGCCCTACGCACACCGCGTGGGGCTTTTTTGACGAACTTTAGGTACGGAATCCCAGCCGATTCGTTTGCGCCCCCCTGAAATCTCGGGCAGCCTGATCGCACTTGTCCCCTGAGGATGAGTACGCGTTCGAGCGTCGTTCTTTCCCTCCACCGCCTCACGTCGATGATCTCGAAAGGAGCCTTTCTCGCATGTCGCAACCCAAGGGCAACTCTCACACTCCGGGCCGTCCGTTACTGCCACCGCGTGGCCCCGAACTCAAGATCGGCCCGTTCTCCGCCGGTATCGGTGTCGCCGTCTGGCTCAACACGATCCAGACCGATGATGGCCCACGCAAACTCCGTTCGATCACTATTGCTCCCCGTCGCTACTTCGACCGCGAGGCCGACACGTGGCGTGATAGTGGGTCGTACAATCCGGGCGATATTCCAGCGCTCATCTTCGCTCTTCAAAAAGCTCAGGAATATATTTTCACCACTCCCATCCCTGGTCAGGACGACCCAGAAGCGGCGGACCGTCGCGACCGTCCCGCGTTCTAAATTCGTAGGAGGTGCCCGATGCGCATTCGCCTCAAAGGGGCGACCTTGATCCTGGGCCGACTCCGCAAGGATGGCTTCCGTCGCCTCTATGCCGTCCGGCTCGCCGACTGGGCCGGTGTCATGCGACTGCTGCGTCGAGCCAAGATCAAAGTCAGGCTCGATGACGGTGAGCGGCTCTATATCCGCCCCGGCGATCCCGACCAGCAAGTCTTCGCCTTCTTACAGACGGATTCTGCCGCAAAAAATGCCGAGGAGCGACCCTCCTCGTGACATTCCCACTCATCCAGGATGAACCAACCGAGGCCCGGACGCCTTGACCCCATGTGCAGACATGGGGTTTTTCGTCGAGCGAGCCGAGAGTCGTCTCATCGAACAACTATCACATGATCTGACTAGCCGGTTCGGGCGGAGTTTCGTCGTTGTGATGCTCACGCAAATCAGGAGGCTCTATCAGCTTTGGGCAAAGCGGGCGATTCTCCAGACGGCGTCTGAAGAATTAGGTCGAACTTCGTGTAGCACGTCTCTTCGCGGATTTCCTCTTGCGTCATCTCACTACGTCCAGCTCGTATCGGTGGACGATCCCAAGGCGCGAGAGTTCTACGAGGCGAAGCCTTGCGAGGCGGTGGGAGAGTGCGCCAACTCGGACGCCAGATTGGCACGCAATTCTACGAACGAACGCTCCTCTCGCGCCACCAAATGGCTCATTGGGCTTTGGTTTGTGTCTGGGGGCAGAGTACGATACGCCGCACGACAAGGATGGATGTTGGGCGGAAATCCACACGGTCACTATGGGCAACGACGCGGCCCTCACCTCTGTCACCCTATTACTCACATGACGAACCCTCCCACCCCCGCCGACCAACCGCCAGATGGGCAAGTCCTCATCTACGAGGATGGCGGCACGCGCCTCAAAGTGCGTCTTGATGGTCGGACCGTCTGGCTGCCGCAGCGGCTCATCGCCGACCT
>JANXSX010000164.1 GCA_025356475.1 Isosphaeraceae bacterium
TCTCCATAGTGCAATTATGGGGATCCATCGTGCGTACTTTATGATCGAGCGGGTCCCAAAGTCGCTACCTCCTGAACGGAATTATCCGGAAGCATCTTGCCTATTCTACGTACTCCACCTTTTGTCGCGCACCAACTGGCGGGCGCTAGGCAAAATTCTCGGTTATTTCGCAACGCGCTCCTGGGTTCGTTTCCGTCCCGACGCCCCGAAGCCGGCGAGTCCTTGCGCAGTCGGCTGGCCTTCGCGGAGAAGATAGCCTTGATCTGCCTGAAGTCCGTCGAAGCGATCCGTCTGGCCCGATGGCCAGAAAACCTCGACGGACTCGACGACGCTTCGTTCTCCGATCCCGAAGTGGAGTCGCGTGTCGCTCGCTGACAGATAGCTACCGCCACCAAAGCGCCAGGCATATTGGAGTCGGCCACCGCTGTTGAGAACGACGCGGGCTCCGATCGCGTCTCGAGCCGAAGTGGTCCCCTCCAGGCGAAGCACTAGGAAGTGACCGCCTGGGGTCTGGTTATGGAGATAGGCCAGCGGTTCGCCTTGCGAGACGATCACGACGTCGGTCCGTCCGTCGTTGTCGAGGTCGCCGACCGCCAGGCCCCGGCCTATGCGTGGGGAGGTCATCGGCGGGCCTGCCCGAGCCGTCACGTCGACGAACCTGCCGGATCGATTCCCCGCCAGGAGTTGGGCAGGCATCGCATAGGGGAAGAGCGGTCTGGAGTCGTTCACGTGCCCATTGGCCGTAACAAGGTCGAGTTGGCCGTCGTTGTTGAAGTCCAGGAACGAGATCCCGAAACCCAGCAGGTAGCGACTCGGCAGGGCCGTGCCCCCGGCCGTACTGTCGTCGGCGAAGAGCCCGCGTCCCAGGTTCCGATAAAGGGTCGTCGCCTCGTCATAAAAGTTCGTGACAGCCAGGTCGGGCCGGCCATCTCCGTCGGGGTCTCCGCAGGCCACGCCCATGCCCGCGAGGTAGCTGCCCAGGGCATTGCCCGCCAGACCCGCCTCGACCCCGGACTCGCGGAACCGCATCCCGCCTTCATTGATGAAGGCGTAGTTCGCCGTCGTGTCGTTGGCCACGAAGAGGTCGACCCGGCCATCTCCGTTGAGGTCGGTCGCGACGATTCCCAGTCCCCTGCCCTCGCGATCCATGATACCGGCTTCCGCCGACACATCGACGAAGTGACCGCCGTCGTTGCGGAAAAGTCGATCGGCACCCGCCTGGAATACCCTGGGCTCGCAGTACGTCGGCCGGTTCGTCTCAGGGTCGCGGCACCGGGCCGGCTGGTCGAGACTCCAGCGCACGTAGTGGCAAACGTAGAGGTCGAGGTCACCGTCACCATCGAGGTCGGCGAACGCCGCAGACGTCGGCCATCCGCGTTCACCACCCAGTCCGGCGGACTCGGTCCTGTCCTGGAAAGTCCCGTCACCCCTGTTGCGATAGAGTGCATACGAGCCAAGGCGCGTGATCAGCAGGTCGGAGCGGCCATCGTTATCGTAGTCGCCGACCGCCACGCCGTGTCCGTAGCCGCGAGGCATCGCCGAGATGCCCGAAGGTTCGCTGGCGTCCTCGAAAGTCCCATCACCTCGGTTGCGGAACAAGCGATCCCCGGTCGAAGGCGGCCCCACTTCTCTTCCGAAAGGGCCACCCTGGACGCAGTACACATCGAGCCATCCATCGCCATCATAATCGAGGAGCCCGACCCCTCCCGACATCGTTTCCGGGAGGCGACACTCGGGTGTT
This sequence comes from Isosphaeraceae bacterium, assembly GCA_025356475.1. Taxonomy (GTDB): domain Bacteria; phylum Planctomycetota; class Planctomycetia; order Isosphaerales; family Isosphaeraceae; genus JANXSX01. Next base: position 1,742 of record JANXSX010000164.1, read on the forward strand.
GGGTCGTGATCGAAGGTAAAGACAAGGCCCGCACGCGAGGCATCGTCGGTGAACGCGGGACGAGCCCCGACTTCACCCGGGTCGCGTCCTTTCCGTGTCCCAGGCTGAGGACGCGACGCGACGAGGTCGGCCACAAACTCGGCCGCGGTGCCCTTTCCGAGATTGGGATGTCCAGCGCGATCAAGTCGGGCCAGGGCGGAACGCGCTTCCTCATTACGGGGCTCAGCTCGCAGTTGGAGCGACCACCATCCGCGAGCCTCAATGGACCTGCCCAGAATGTCGGCGAGCCCCGCCATTTCGCGGGCGGCGGTGGAGAGTTGTCCGTCACTCTGACCAAACAGCTCGTCGTAGCGTTTCCTGGCTCGGTCCAATCCTTCTTTTTTTTGTCGGAGATCTCCGACACGATCGGTCCTGCCCTTCAGGGCCTCGAGCGCAATGAGACGTTCGAGTGCGCCGGGATACGCAGGGTCGCGCTCAATTAATCGTTGGAGTTCGACCCATTCCCCGTGTGGATCGTCCGCATGGGCTGCGAGCCAGACCCGTAGGCCCGCGAGTTCGGCCTCGCCGAAGTGGCTGACAGGAATGTGCGTCAAGGCGCGATGGACTTCGTCAATCCGCTCGGACGCGAGCGCCCATTCGAGCCAGCAGCGCCAGACGATAGGATCTTCAGGCCGCGTTTTCAGGCACGAGCGGAGTCGCTCCTCCGCCTCATCAAGACGTCCCGACCTCCGCGCGAGATTGGCCAACCCTAGCACAACGCGGTCATCCCCGGGGGCGTCGCGCGCTGCCTTCTCGAACATGATCAGGGTCCGCTCGACCGCCACGGCCTCGGCATCGAGCATCCAAAGCAAGCGGAGGACCCGGACGGGATCTGGAGCGTCACGTAGCTCCTGCCGAAGCAGTTCACGGGCCTCATTCCGGCGGTTTTCGAAGCGGAGCACGCGACCAAGAAACTCCCGAGCCTGAGTCCTTTCCGTCCCGCGGATACTCAGGGCGCGGCGGAGTAGGACTTCGGCATCGGCGAATCGGCCCCACTCCAGGGCAATCGGCGCGATGCGCAAGGCTGCGAAGTTGCCGTAGGGGGAGTCCGATTCGATCCGCTCCCAGGCTCGCACGGCGGCGGCGATACGGCCACCGGCTTCTTCACAGAGTCCAAGCTCGTATGCGGCCTCGTCGTGATGCGGTGACCAATCAAGGATGCGGACAAAGAACCGGCTCGCAGTCTCGCGATCCCCCGAAGCCACCGCCGCCCGGGCCTCGTTCAGGAGAAAGTTCAATCGCCACCCCCGGTAGACCAGGAACGCGGCCATACACCCCAAGGCGATCGCGAGTAAGGCGAGGCCCGCGCGAACGTGACGCCGCATTACTTTGGTCCTTGAGGATTGGTAGTCATGACGATCGCGAAATCCCGATTATGGGAGACTCTCATCGGAGGTCGCGAATCGCTTGGCGGAGGGCATCGTGTCGCCCTGTCGGATGGTCAGTGCGGAGTCGATCGGCAGGTCGCTGGAGAGGAAAATGGAGTAGGAGCCGTCGGGCCAGCGGACACGGAGCGAGTCGATCGATTCGCTACTGCCGAGTCCGAAATGGAGGGCCGTGTCGGAAGCGGCGAGAATACTCCCGCCGCGACGGACCGAATCGACCAGGTTCCGGCCTCCCGCGACCATCTCGACGGAAGCCCCAATCGCCTCGCAATTCGGCGCGGCTCCCACAAGCCGGACGATCACGGCATGGTTCTCGGGCCTCCCCTGGTTCACGAGAACACGAAGCGGTCCATCGATGGTCGTCATCACCAGGTCGATGTCGCCATCGCCATCGATATCCCCCGATGCCAAAGCGCGACCCGAGCGGAGGGATTGGAGGTCAGGACCCCAGGAGGCGGTCTTGTCCTGGAAAATTTCGTTGCCCTGATTTCGCAGCAAGAGCGGCGGCTGATCGTAGCGATCCGATGGTCCCGCAGGGTAAACGTGACCGTTGGCTTGGAAGAGGTCGGGGCAACCGTCGGCATCGAAGTCGGCGAGGATCAGCCCCCACCCGACCAGACGCTTGGTCAAGGACGTAACCTTTGAGCATAACGAGATGTCGTTGTACCGGCTGCCATCGATATTCAGGGCGATCCGCGTCCCCTGGTCGTGGAAGTTGGTCCGGGCGAGGTCGAGACGACCGTCCCCGTTCATGTCGGCAAGGGCGATCCCCATGCCCGCCTCAGACCATCCACGCTCGCTGAGTGCCACTCCAGCGACAAGGGCTTCCTCACGGAACTGGCCACCACCGAGGCCCCGGTAGAGTTCGTTCGCCTGCGTGTCGTTGGTCACGAACAGGTCGAGGATCCCGTCCCCATCGAGGTCGGCAAAAAGGGCCGACATCCCTTTGCCATGCGGATTGTAGAGCCCTGCAGATTTGGTAACGTCTTCGAACGTTCCGTTACCACGGTTGCGCCAGAGTCGATCCGGCTGACCGGCGAGATACTCCGGACCCCGGAAGACCCGGATCGACCCTCCATAATAGTCGATTGGGTCGGGCGCTTTCAGAGCGTTGATATCGACGTAATTCGTCACGTAGAGGTCGGGCCAGCCATCGCCGTCGTAGTCGCCCCAGGTGGCGGAGACTCCCCATTCGGAGTCGGACAGGCCCGCCTCGGTGGTCACGTCCCGAAACTTCCCATCGCCCTGATTCTGCCAGAGCGTGTCGGGGCCATGCTGAGCCACAAAGAGGTCAAGGTCGCCGTCGGCATCGTAGTCGCACACGGCCACCCCTTGCGCCCAGCCGGTATGGTGGAGACCCGATCGCGTCGAGACGTCGGTCCACCGCCCACGGCCGTCGTTGCGGAACAGCCAGGGACCACCGGCGGAAACGACTTCACCGTCGACGACTTGGCTGCCGGGAGCCACGAAGATGTCCAGATCGCCGTCCCCGTCGAAATCGAAAAGGGCCACGCCGGTCCCCAACGAGTCGAGCAACGACTGCTTCCGCAACGACCCACACTTCGTCACCACATCGACGCCGTAGTCATGGGCTCGGTCGACGAACCAGGGTCCCGCCGTTGCTCGATCCGTGTGAGTTATCGACACCGGCGTGCTCGTACCCACCGACGTTGGGCTGGCGGGCCCTTGGTCGTGGCAGCCGGGACCAGCGAGCATGGCCAGGGCAACGACTCGCACCGTGATCGAGCGGAGTGGAGCACGGTGCCCCTGGCTGGCGATATCGCGTCGCCGATCGAAGACCATCGTGGTTCGCCTCTCGTCGGTCTCGGACCCGTCACTCAAGCGTGATGTTCACCACTTCAGGGTCCGTCTTGACGTCGACTTCGTACTTGGTCACCTCCTCAGCGCCATACTTCGAGCGGATATCGAGCATTTCTTCCGGAGTGAGATTTGCGGCTTCGGCGAGGGCATGCTTCGACGCCTTACTCGTACCGCCGTCGATCGTGGACGCGGGCGGTGTGATATAGACCTTGTGGTGGCCCATCTTCACGCCCTTGTAGTCCGAGTCATACACCATTTCGAACTTGCCAGCGGCGTCGGTTCTCCCCCAACTGGGGCGGCCCTCCGTGGGCATGAAGTTGACCATCATGTTCGGGACGGCCTTCCCCTTATAGGTCACCGTCCCGGTCACCCTTGATATCGCAGGGTAATCGCCTTTTCCACAACTGATACCAGTGAACAACACGGGCATTGTCACCAACGCCGTGACGCAAAAAGCACGGAAACGGTAGAGCATGGTGGGCCTCCATGGCTCGAGAATTAGAGAGAGATTCGTGAAAACGACCGAGAGGAACTGGACTGCGATCACTTCCGTCCACATGGCAACATCTCTGCGTCCGACCGCTTGGAAAGGAGCGGGACGTTGTTTGCGTCCCATTCCATCGGCGAGTTTCTCAAGTGGCGACGGAGCCAAGGCCGGCTCGGTGGTCGTACCCACAGGGCCGGACCGGAATGATCCGCGAACTGGTCAATAAGAGTCCGCCGATATAACCTCGCCGCGATTCCTGGTGAACAGGGCGCGATAGACCTGGAAGTTGATGTTATTCTTGATGAATTGAACGTGCCCATCGGCGAACGTGACGTTCAAACCACCAGGATGGCCACCCACAGCCCCTCGCGAGTTGGGGAAGTTCGAGTTTGGTGGGAACGGTGGCGAACTGCCGTTGAGCTCTCCGGCGGTGACCATCCCTTGAGATGGGTGGTGAGTCCACAGGAACTGATTGGAACCCGTGTTCTTGGCGATCCAGCTATGCTCGGCGTTGCGCGACAATTCCAAGACCAGAAACGTGTTGCTGGACCCGTCGGTGACGTCCCGCAAGCCGAGGCTGAAGTTGACCGCCGCCATGCCGTCGGTCGGGTTCGGCGTGCCGTCTCCTTGGAGCCGTTCAGGGCAGCAGCCAATAAAGCCCGAGCCCACGTTGATGCCATAATCCTTCCACGCGCCTCGGGGACCGGGGCTGAGCCCGATGCTCAAGGGGATGTCGGGGATCGAGGGGCACGAGAAGCTGTTCGGAGCCATGACGGACACGGTGAAGTTCGCCATGTTCCCCTGGGGACCGCGATTGCCGGTCGGACCACCCCACGGTCCCGCAGATTCGGGAATGCTCGCAGCATAGGCTGGAAGTATAAAGTTGATCGAGTTGAAAATATTATTGCCCTCCATGAAGTTCAGCACCCCTGACGACCATGAGAAGCTGCCGAAGGGACAGCAGCCGGGGGCCTTCGGCTCGGTCCAGGCCGCGCGGCTGGGAAAGATGGTATTGGAGTTCGGGCCGTTGTAGACGTTGACGTAGTTCGCCATCGGGAACCCACCGTTCACGTCGTGATAGTTATGAAAGGCGATACCCAGTTGTTTCATGTTATTGATGCACTGGGCGCGACGTGCCGCCTCGCGTGCCGCTTGGACAGCGGGCAATAAAAGTGCGATCAGAACCGCGATGATCGCAATGACCACCAGTAGCTCGATCAATGTGAAGGCGGACCTTCGAAGCGACATGGGCGGACCTCCGAAAAGCGTTAAGAGTGCAAAGAGCTCTCATGGAGACCCTCAGGTTGACAATGCGCACACACTCGCCTGCGGATCGTCGTGAAGAAACACCCACCTAGAGGGGATGCTCCCGACTACCTCTCACTGATCGAAGCGCTGAGCAAGTGTTGGCGAATTGTCGGAATGGGCCTCACGTTCAATGGACTCGTTTCCAGTGGCTGTGTCAAGAAAAAAACGGGATATTGTCAGAAAGTACCGTTCAGTCCCCATCTCGGCAACAAGGTTGCTCAAAACGGCCTGATTATCGATCAGCACCTTGCAATTCCTCGCCACCTCAGTATCGTCTGCATGGATGAGCGAGTCACCCGCGATGCCCATGGCTTTCTGTCCTGAGT
>JANXSX010000219.1 GCA_025356475.1 Isosphaeraceae bacterium
CTTACGGCAGATGTCCGCGACCGTGAGTCCTTTCGTCAGGTCACGGTCAAAGTCTTTCAGCAGTCGAGTCACTTCGTCGTCGGTCCGTCGCTTGCTCATGGGGCCCTCCCGGGTAAAGTTTACCGAGGGACTCCCTTTTCAGCTGGACCAGTTTTCGGGGCGCAGGTCAAGGTTGCCGTCAGCGAGGTTGCCTTCGGTGTCGTAGGTAGCCAAACTCCCCAGTTGGCTTTGAGGAATAAGAACAACCCCTACGGCCTGCCTCGCGACCCCTTCGGCTTGCCCTGGTCAGTCACCGCCAGCTTTTGGCGGCGAGATCGCCGTACCAACTCAACAATGAGTTGATACTCAGTAAAGGTAATGCGTCAAAACAATCTTTTCTCTGCTAGCGAGACACTAGTCAATAAGAACGCCCCGTCTATCGCTAGGCGGGGCGATCAAGTTTCGACTTAGGTAGCCTGCCGGATCACTTTGGAAGAATGACGGCGTCGATCACATGAATGACACCGTTGTCGCAAACGATGTCAGTCTTGATCACATTGGCGTTGTCGACCATGACACCGTTCTTGGTGTCGATTCTGACTTTCTGGCCTTGGACAGTCGCGGCCTCGGTCAGTCCCATAACATCAGCAGCCATGACCTTTCCGGCGACGACGTGGTAAGTCAGAATTGCAACAAGCTTGGATTTGTTTTCCGGTAGAAGGAGGGACTCGACTGTTCCTGCGGCCAACTTACTGAACGCCTCGTCTGTCGGAGCGAACACGGTGAATGGGCCAGGGCCTTGAAGGGTCTCGACGAGCCCGGCGGCTTTGACCGCCGCGACCAAAGTGCCGAATTGACCAGCGCCGATCGCCGTTGCTACGATGTCTGACATTGTTCTCGATTCCAGTGAGAAGGTTGAACTGTTTGCACCTTCAGTGTTGTATCTAGCCGCTCCCAGAAATCAAGAGTCGGCTGTGGTCTCGTCGTGGTCCGTCGGCATTGCTGGCAAGCGCGTAGCGCGTCACGAGCGAGATCGACATGCCTTGTCGTAGCTCCAAAGCAGGGTACGAAACTCTGCCGATTGACCCGAGCTAACCGCCTCAGCATGTGGCACTGGTGAACATTTCTGGGTACCACTGGCTCGTACTCGACCATTGTCCTGTTGAAGCAAACAGCACTGGTCGAGTACGAGCCAGTGTCCCCAAACGCAGCCACCTGTGCCACCCGCCGCAAGATCCTCCAGGCTGGACCTACCTCGTGGCCGGTTTGCTTCGGCCGCCGATATGGTTGCAAATCTGGTGCGGGAATACGAACAACGAACACAACAACCCATGCTTGCGGAGCCGCCGCCCACACCTGCCAATCGGAAGCCAATTTGGGAACGGGTTGCTGAGTTGCGCGAAAGCATTCCAGCGGAAGAGTGGGCAAAACTTCCCGTTGATGGAGCTAGCCAGCACGACCATTACATTTATGGAACGCCCAAGCGTCTCGAATACGACCCGTGTCACCCAGACATGCTCACCAGTGCCACATGCGGCTCTCGCCCGACTCCAGCCGATCCGCCCTTAACACGTTGAACGTTGGGCTTGACAATCCATAGCCGAATGGCTATGGATTCATCATGCCTACTGTCGCAGACGACGTGTTCAAAGCTCTTGCCGACCCTACCCGTCGGGCGCTCTTCGAGCGCTTGGCTCGCGACGGGGAACAGACCGTGCATGCCTTGACCGACCATGCGGGCGTTTCACAACCGACCGTATCCAAGCACTTGGGCATACTCAAGATCGCCAACTTGGTGAGGGATCGGCCTGAGGGGCGCGAGACCTACTACAGCGCTCAACCGCAAGCTCTCGCGCCACTTATCGATTGGATGAGCCTCTACGCCGATTTCTGGCGTGAACGGTTTGATCGCCTCGAATCACTCTTGAAAAAGATGGATCAATGACCAAACCGGAAGCCACCCGTTCTGTCGTCGTAGAAAGGGAAATGCCGCATCCTCCAGAAAAGGTCTGGCGCGAGCTGACGCAACCAGACCTGATCGAGGGGTGGCTCATGAAGAACGACTTCAAGCCTGTCGTGGACCACCGTTTCAATTTTCGCGCAGACTGGGGCGGTGTTGACTGTCAGGTCCTGGCAGTCGAGCCGAACAAGACGCTGTCTTACACGTGGGCTGCCTATGGTCTCGAGAGTGTCGTCACTTGGACTCTCACCCCAACGAGCACAGGGACCCACCTCCGCATGGAGCAGTCGGGCTTCCGGCCAGATCAGGAGCAGGCCTACCAGGGTGCCCAGTGGGGCTGGCAGGGATTCTTTGCGGCCTTGGAGCAGGTCGTTGCAAAAGTGGGTTGATGTATCCTTGGATGAGAAAACTAGGTCGTGTTCACACTACGGAGTTTGGACACGACCCCAATTCTCAAGTATGGGCCAATCAAGCTGTCGAAGCAGGTCTCATCAGGCTTGTCGTGATGATCCCGCCCAAGGTCAGCGCGGCCCCTAAGGCTAAGGCTGGGGTGAATGTTTCGCCCAGTAGCCACACTCCCCAGACGATCGTCAAGATGGGCGCAGCGTTCCCAAAAGTGGCGACCTGAGTGGCGTCAAATCGTCGCAAGGCTTGGTTCTGGAACGCCAAACCCAAGACCGTAACAATCAAGGTCAAGTGGATCAGTCCAATCCAAGCGGTCGCCGATACCATGTGCAAATGGGACAAGTCGGTTGTGGTCGCAAGTGCGATTGGGAGATCGATCAGACTTCCGATCAAGAAGGTTCCGGCCAAGGCGGGTAATGAGCCGTGACGAACAATCAGAGGCTTGTTGACGGTCAAATAGGCACCCCAGGCGATCACTGCACCGACGAGCAGAAGATCACCCCGAAGCGTGTCCGCGCCAAGAGTCCCGCCGTGGAAGGCGACCAGGACCAAACCGAGCACGCTCGCGAATACCCCGATCGCTCGCCGCGCGACGAACCGTTCTTGACCGAGCAGGACCGCTAGGAACAGGACGACGAGTGGACATGTGGCGTAAATCAAGGCCACATGAGAAGTTGGGGCAAGCTTCGTCCCGCTCAGGAAGAAAGTCTGGTTGATTGGTACGCATAACGCTGCTGCGAGTGCAACCCGACCAAAGTCTTCCTTGATCATCTTGAGAAGCCGTCCTCCTCTGAGGGCGAGTGGTAGGACACAGAGGCCGGCGATCCCAAACCGGACCAATGGCAAGAGCCCAACAGGGAGTTCTCGCACGGCATATTTCGCCGAGAGCGCCGTCGTCGAGCCGAGGACAACCATCAAAACAAGATAGGCATAGCCCGTGACGTCAACCTGATTCACTTCGGTTGGTGAACTACTCACTGCGATACCATTCGACATCGATAGCTCTGCGCCTCTGGGTTCAATGCCTGGTCGGAACTCCGCCCAAGACGTAGTCCTATCGTAGTGACAAAGGCAAGTTGTCGTCGGTTCACTCCAAGCCAGACTTGCACCTCTGGCGAGTCTCCGTACCATGGAAGAGTCAGCGCGAACATCGTGGGTAACGCCGTCGGACCTTGATCGGGGAGAGCGAGGAATGAGTTTCGTCCAGAGCTTCGGGCACGCAATGATCGAAGCATACCTGGAAGAAGAGGAGTTGCACTACCTCCGCGATCGGGATGGTGATTTCGTCATCGAGTTCGGATACGACGACGAGATTGCGGGCCACCCACGGTTTCTGCTCATCGCGGCGGGGGAAGATCACCATCAGTTCTGTCTGCGAGGTGATACCCTCCGGAGAGTCTCCCGCCCGGACTGGGACAGGGTGATCAAATTGTGCAACGAGTGGAACTCGCAATACAAGATGCCGAAGGTCTACTTCGAGGTCGATGACCCGAACGCTTCGGCGACAGGTCGAGTTGTCTGCGAACAGTGGCTTAACCTGGAAAATGGGATCCACCAGGAGGGAGTGAATGGCCTCACGAGCTCGTTCTTCTCGTCCTGTTTCGGCTTCTGGAGATGGATGGAGCGACAGAAAGACATCGAATCCTTAGGTGAGCTGGAGTTAGGTGAGGACGAACTCAATTGAATTTAGGATGGATCTTTACATCCATCTTCATTCGTATCTCCTTGAGCGAGATCCCCGATGTCACTATTCCCACTCTTTCACGAAGATCCCGCTGAGGATCTGGCCCCTCAAGCGGCCCGATTAGCTCCCAAATTGAAGGCTCTCGCCGATCAGGGGGTCTACTTCGGGACCAGTTCATGGAAGTATGAGGGCTGGCTCGGGAGCATCTATCAGGCGGATCGCTATCTGACCCGAGGTAAGTTTTCGCGAAAGAAATTTGAGGAAGAGTGTCTGGCCGAGTACGCCGCGACCTTCCCGGTTGTTTGTGGCGATTTTGCCTTCTACCAGTTTCCTTCGCCGGAATATTGGAAGCGATTCTTCGAGGGATCGCCATCGTCGCTTTTGTTCGCGTTCAAAGTCCCCGAAGATATCACGGTGGCCAGGTGGCCAACCCACGCCCGCTATGGAACCAGAGCCGGGGAAGAGAACGAGGGATTCCTTCGAGCCGACCTCTTCAAGACCCTGTTCGCACGCCGGCTCGAACCTTATCGCGACCGGGTCGTCACTCTGATTTTCGAGTTCGGCACTTTTCCCAAATCCACATTTCCAACAGTCGACGCATTTCTCGCCAGAATTGAGCCATTTCTGAAGTCACTTCCAGCCGGCTTCCGATACAGTATTGAAATTCGTAACCAAGAGTATCTTGTACCCAGATACCTATCATTACTAGCGAGTGTGCGTGTCGCTCATGTCTTGAATTCCTGGACGCGGATGCCCGATCTCGGCACTCAAATTGAAATGCCGGATGCGTTTACTACAGACTATACAGTCGTTCGTGCCCTTCTCAAGAGGGGGAGGGCCTACGAACAAGCGGTCGAAGCATTCGAGCCCTACCAACGCACAGTCGAGCCAAACGAGCCGGCGCGGGAGGCGATGGCGCGAATTGCCGAGCGGTCTCTGACCAAGAACCAACGTGCTTACATCTTTGTCAATAATCGCCACGAGGGGAACGCCCCTTCAACCATTGAGCATGTCCTGGAGAAGATTCGTCCCCAGGGCAGGCACATCGCAGCCGACTGATAATTCAAAGGCTGAGGTTTTGCTCTTATATCTTTGCAAACATGTCAATACCAGTGGTGCAAAATGGCGGATCGAAAGTCGGCTCTGCCCTCGAAGGTTTGTTTCGCCTGTGGGCGTCCTTTCACATGGCGCAAGAAATGGGAGAAGTGCTGGAGCGAGGTCAAGTTCTGCAGCGACCTCTGCCGGAAGAACAAGTCTCGTACCAGCAAATTCCCCGTCCCGGGAGCTGGTGAGGGTGGGTAGTCCGTCTTGACCGGAAAGGGACTTTCGGGACAATCACAGGACGAGCTGGTTGAGCGACCACCAAGAGGATGCATGGATGGCAGGTCATCGATTGCAGATCGTATTGATTGGGCTGGCGATCAGTGTTCGGGTGGCCGCAGTCCTGGTCTTACAGAGCCACCACGTTCCGAATAGCACCTACGAGCACGGGACGATCGCGGCCAATCTCTTGGCCGGTCGCGGATTCTCGACCCGCTTCCTCGGCGCTGAAGGACCGACCTCACAGCAGGCACCTGTCTATCCGTTTGTCGTGGCAGCCGCCTATGCGATCGGTGGGGTCGGCTCGTCCAACTCCTTACTGCTCCTCGAACTCAGCCAAGCTCTGCTCGGCGGATTGCTGGTTGTAGGCGTTCTCGCCTTGATTCGAGAGATCGCCCCGCACCGGCCCTGGCTCGGCCCAACGGCGGCCTTGGTCGCGGCAATTCATCCAACGCTTGTTTACGCGACAACGCATGTCCAGGTGGCCTCGCTCGCCACCTGCCTGCTCGTCTGGACGCTGGCTCTCGCGTATCGAACCGGACGGACAGCTCAGTTGAGCGACGCCGGAATGGCAGGGATCTCCCTGGCACTTCTTGCCCTCACCGACCCCATTCTCGCACTCGTCGCCCCGGGGATGGCCTGGGCGATCGCGCTTCGTGAAGGCTGGAAACGGGCAATCCGACCGATCGCGACAATCGCCATCGTAGCAGCCCTTGGGATACTCCCGTGGACCGTGCGTAACTACCTGGTCCATCACGAGTTCGTAGCGATCAAGAGTTCGTTCGGCTACGCATTCTGGCAGGGAAACTGCGCTCTGAGCCAGGGAACCGATAAGGTTGTCCGAGCTTCCGTCGAGAAGATCGTGAACCGACCGGTCGACGACCTGCAGAGCTGGAACGATTCACTTTGGGCTGCTCGCCACGAAGCGGGTTACATCGACGATATCGCACTGACTCAGGCCGATTATCAAACCCTCGGTACCCTTTCCGAGCCCGCCCGCTCGCGGCTGCTCTATCGACGTGCCCAAGCCGACCTTAAGGCTAAACCGGGCCGTTATCTCCAACTCTGCTTGAGTCGGCTCCGTGCGTTTATGCTCTTCGATGAGACGAACCCGAAAACCCGAAGCCTGGTCTACCGGATCCCTCACCTTGGTCTTTCGATATTCGCATTGGTGGGGCTCTTGCTCATGCCTCACAAGCTGCGGACCCGGCTTGCCCCCACGATCCTGACCACGCTGTTCATCACGATTTTCCACACTTCGACGATCGTGTCCGCTCGCTTTCACATACCGATCGAACCGCTGATGGGATTGTGGGGAGTCGCAGGACTCGCTAGATTTCAAACCATTCCTCCAGCGACCAGCAAGGCCCAAGGCGTCGGTGGTATGCACCATCGCCTTGGTGTGGCGCGCGAACTACCTGTGGGCATCTGAAGCTGGACGCGAGGTAATCCCCGACCTTACAGGACTTCCTCCTGACTTAACCACGGCGTCCAACGACATCGAAAGCGTCCGGATCGGCGTAGAAAACCTTGTGGTTGGGATCCGTTTCCGGGCTCGACTGACCCTGCTCACGAGCGAAGAGTCGAAATGCGAGCGAGGTGCCGGCGATCACGCCCGCAAGACCGACGAAGGTCGGCGCAGCCCACATATCTTCGTACTTTGCGGACGAGATTGAGGAGAGCCAGGTAAAGAAGAAGGCGGCCGCAGGAACGCCCGCGCCGATGGATGAACACACAAAAGCGGCGGGCCACGCACCGTACTGAGGTAGCGCCCGCCCTGTTTCTAGGGCTTTCATCCGTTCCTTGTGCTCGAACTCTCGCTTGTTTGCGCGAAACTTCAGGACCATAATTGTTGGAACCAGGACCAGCGGTAACATGATCGCCGCGAGGGGGATCATGAGGACTTCTTCTCTCATCGGTCTGCTCTCCACTAAAACCGAGCGGTCGTCACATGCAACGCGATCATCTTCTCGTCGTCGACCAAGGCACGACGAGCACACGGGCTGTCGTCTATGACCGTCAACTTCGACCAGTCGGGCAAGGCCAAGTCGAGGTTCTACCATCCTACCCAAAACCAGGCTGGGTCGAGCACGATCCCGAGGCGCTGGTTGATTGGGTCGGCCCGATGATCGTCAAGGCTCTCTCCGACGCTGGACTGACTGCTGCACGGGTCTCGGCCATCGGGATCACCAACCAGCGCGAGACCACCATTATTTGGGACCGAAGTACGGGGAAGGCGATCGCCCCAGCGATCGTCTGGCAAGACCGACGGACGGCCGATTTCTGCGACCGACACCGCGATCGTCGAGCCTGGATTGCTGAGCGGACGGGCTTGGTGTTAGACCCATATTTCTCCGCGACCAAAATGGCTTGGCTTCTCGACCACTGCGAAGGGATGAGAGCTCGAGCAGAAGTAGGGGAACTCGCCGCAGGGACAGTCGACAGCCTGCTGGTCTGGCATTTGACCGGCGGTCTGAAGCACGTTACCGACGCCACGAATGCCTCCCGAACTCTTTTGATGGATCTGCGGACGCTGGCGTGGGCGGATGACCTCTGTCTCTTCTTCGGAGTCCCCACCCAAATATTGCCCCAAATCGTCCCAAGTTCCTCGGTGGTTGGCCAAACACGGGGGTTGGGGTATCTCCCAGACGGGATTCCAATCGCCGGGATCGCGGGCGATCAGCAGGCGTCCCTCGTCGGCCAGGGATGCCTGGTGGCCGGACAAGCCAAGTGTACTTACGGCACGGGCGCTTTCCTGCTGGCCCATACCGGCTCGACACCCGTCGCTTCAACGCGTGGGCTTGTGACAACCTTGGCGGCGACCCTTGGAGATGGACCTGCACAGTACGCACTCGAAGGGAGCGTATTCGTGGCTGGAGCGGCGGTCCAATGGTTCCGGGATGGCCTTAAGGCGGTCGGTGCCGCTCCCGAGATCAACCCGCTCTGCGAAGCCTCCGACCCATCGTCGGAAGTTTTGTTTGTACCTGCTCTCACGGGGCTGGGGGCTCCCCATTGGCAGCCCGAAGCGCGTGGAACGATTTTCGGTCTGACCAGGGCTACGAGCATTGCCGATCTCGCCCGCGCGACATTGGAAGGGGTCGCCTACCAGGTCGCGGATCTGATCGAGGCCATTGATGCGGACCTACCCAATCCGCTCACGGATCTCAGGGTCGATGGAGGAATGGCTCGCTCCGACCCATTCCTCAAATTCCAGGCCGACTTGCTGGGTTTCCCCATCAAACGCAGCCCAAACACCGAGTCGACCGCACTCGGGGCTGCCCTGCTAGCGGGCCTCGGGGTTGGCCTCTGGCCGAGTGTCGAGGCCGCCGTCGAACTTCTTCAAGCGGGTGGGCAAGAAATTTTGCCCAGCCGAGACGAAGCCTGGCGACAGGCTTCGCTCGGTCGGTGGCGACATGCCGTGCAGACCGTCAAGAACCATTACTTGAGCTGAGTCGATCAAGTTCACGAGCGCCGAGAGGCGGCAACGACCGGCCACGTATCGTTTCGACGGTCGTTGTTCTTCTGGAAGGCGCGCTCACGCTCGAGCCTGGTTTGCTCGTGAAGGTCAAGGTAGAGCTGACAATCCACGTCGCTGAAGACCTGGTTCCGCCTCCCCATCACGATCTTGGCGGTATTGAAGAGTTCGTCGAGCGCAAAGCCTGGGGCAACCCGTCCGTACAATACCGCAGTGAACGAAGGAACATGCTTGGGCAGGAGCAGGCCCGCAGGAAGTACGTTACACATCACCCCAATGGCGGTCCCGGTGTTGAGCATACTCCCTAGGCCGGTGCGTGTGTGGTCGCCAACAAAGCACCCCACCTTCGCCTGGCCAGTCGCGACAGGGTCGCCACCCAAGGGGACGAAGACTTCGCCGTAATCGTTCCGCAAATCACTATTTGAAGTGATCGCCCCCAGATTCACCCATTCACCGATATACGCGTGCCCGAGGAAGCCCTCGTGATACTTGTTCGACTGGCCGTGGACAATACTTTGCTCGACCTCTCCGCCGATCCGGCAGTTTGGCCCAAGGGTGACACCCCCTCGGAGATTGGCGCGAAAGAGTTGAGTGTCGCGACCGATGTGGCAGGGACCTTCAATGCGAGTGAAGGGCTGGACGATGACACCCGCTTCGATGGTGATCGGTCCATTGGTGGTATCGAGCACTGTGTAGGGATCGAGACGAACCGATTCATCAATGTAGAGTCGATCCGAAGGGCCCACGAGTGCGACATTGGAGATTGGCCGATTGCCGATCCCTACCTTGCCCGCCTCGAGGAAATCTCGTTCCAGGTGCGCCGAGTTCTTGGCCACAATGTCCCAGGGACGAGCGATCCAGTCGCCACCGACATCATGTTTCTCAAGCTTGTCGGCGATGTCCTGGAACCAGGAATCCATGGTATGTGGTTCGAGACCACCCGCCAGATTAGGCCCGACGAACGCGTAGGCCACCTGACCTTCACAAAGCCCGACGCAATGCTGGCCATGAGGTGGAGTGACAAATCCGGCGGGAGGGACCCAGCGTGCATTGACGACCAGGGTCGAGTCCTGACTCAGCCAGGTTCGATCGTTGACCGCGAGGTACGGGTCCCGAGACTTCAAAACCTTGGCAAGGTGGGGCCGAACGACCACGCCTCGACCTGGGGATTGGGGATCGAACCTGAAGGCACGTCGGATCTTATCACCAATCGTCCCGGCTCCCAGCCTCAAGTCGTAGGCAGGCCGAGTCAAGGCGAGAGGTTCGAGGCCGGCAACCGCAATATCTTCGACCAAGCAAAGCCGCATCTGGGGTCACTCCAAGAGAATTATTTTGCTGGTTCACTTTGTCCGGGAACGATCCACGAAGTCCAGCGTTGTGAGATACCTGGCAACTCTTGACCGAGTGCTGGACGTAGAGTCAACGCAGAATATAGCCAGGTCGCCTTCGAAAGTGACAGTGAATCTATCGAGTATCCTCGATTGACAGCACGTGAAGATCGTCACTTGCAAGTTCGAGCACAGCCACCGTCCAGACATCCGCCCGATGCAGAGCTCCCGGATTGATCCAACGTGTCGCGCCTTCTCGGTTGTCGGCTACTGCATGAGTGTGACCTGTGAACAAATAATCCGGTTCGGTGAACAAAAGCTGATTCATTAACCGACCTGAATCGCCATGAGTCACCCCGATCCGCCGACCTTCGAGCACAATCTCACCGGCGTATTCCAGGCAATGAGCCCCCACCTCGGCCATTGCCCTTCGTAACTTAATCAGCTCGAAGTCGTTGTTGCCAAAAACGAAGTAGCAAGGCACACCGATCCCTGCACACTCGTAGACGATCTCGGGACCTGTCAGGTCACCGCAGTGGATGAGGGCCTCAACGCCCTCAACCTTGAGTTGCTCCACCGCTCGACCGGTCCGCTTCCGCTTATCATGCGTATCCGAAAGAATTCCGATCCGCATCACGCCTCCCAGACCCCGGCTTAGAAAATCTAGCTCAAGGTTCAGTTTTTGGACAATAGCTCATTCACGATAAAGGATTGGGCGAGGTCTTTTCGCAACAGACCTTCCAATTGCAGGGCGATTTCGTCGCCTGAACGGAAATGAACCGCCCTGCTTCCCCTGCCCTCCGCCATTCCTTCCGAGTATAAACTAAGGGAAGATCTCTGCGGAATGAACTCGACTCAACCGGCTGGGTCACGCGAATTGCGAAGGAACAGGCCATGTCACGTTGCATCTTAACAACATCTCTCACGCTACTTCTCGTCCTGGGAGCTGCAGCCTTGGAGTTGGAGGCGAGTCAGAGCCCCAGCAAGAGAAAGTCGACCCGCCCCGGCACCACGACGACGAGTCCGACCACGGAGGTCCAGAAGTCGGACGACCCGAAACCCAAGGACGACCCGATCGGCGAGAAGAAAGCCGACGAGAAACCGACCAAAGACGAAGCTCCTCTCGATCAGAAAAAATCGACCGCCCCGAAACCCCCGAAAATCGAACGCGCCACATTTGGTGGAGGCTGCTTCTGGTGTACCGAAGCGGTTTTCCAGCGGCTCGCAGGTGTCCAATCGGTCGTTTCCGGATATGCGGGTGGAAACATCCCGAATCCGACGTATCGGGATGTCTCGACAGGTCTCACTGGACATGCCGAAGTGATTCAGATTGTTTTCGATCCATCGCTGATCTCTTATGAAACTCTACTCGTTTACTTCTTCAAAAGTCACGACCCCACCACGCTCAATAGCCAAGGACCCGACTTCGGCACTCAGTATCGTTCGATCATTCTTTTCGAGACCGAGGAACAGAAGCAAACGGCCTTGAAGGTGATGAAAGACTATAAGGAGCAGACCTCCGCGAAAGGACGTTCCAAGCGGATTACCACCCAACTCGTCCCGTTGATCGCCTTCTACCAGGCTGAGGCGTACCACCAAAACTATTATCAAAATCACTCCGATGAGGAGTATTCACAGACCTACATCGCCCCTAAGCTCAAGAAGCTCAAGCTGAAGTGAGCGATCCCTCTTGGCCTCGAGAGTGCCTGATCCCCATCCTCTGACTGGCGAGCCCTCTCCCTCCGGCGTATCCTGAGGGACTCTCCCCAGTTGAGAATGCCAGGCAAACCCGGAGCTGCCCCCGTGTGGACGCAAAACTATGACCCTTTCGGCGTGTGGGCCTTATCCACCGGCGTCGCTGCTCTGCCTGTCTTGGTCCTGCTGGGCTTGCTCGCCTCGGGAAAAGTTGCCGCCTGGCAAGCGGCACTCGCAGGATTAGTTACGGCAGCAATCGCGGCCGTCGCCGTGTTTGGTATGCCTGTCGAGCTGGCCTTGGCTGCCGCAGGATACGGGGTGGTCTTCGCCCTATTCCGGATCGTCTGGCTGATCGTCGCAGCCGTCTTCTTGTATGACCTCACCGTCGCCACTGGCCAATTCGACGTGATGAAGGCCTCGATCGCACGGCTTTCGGGTGATCGTCGATTGCAGGCAGTTCTGGTCGCATTCTCCTTCGGAGCATTCATCGAAGGAGCCGCCGGATTCGGGGCTCCGGTAGCGATATCGGCGGCCTTCCTGGTCGGTTTAGGATTCCAGCCGTTCCAGGCCGCCTTGCTCTGCCTGATCGCCAACACCGCACCAGTCGCATGGGGGGCGATTGGTACGCCTATCAAAACACTCTCCGGCGTCACCGGTCTCGATGTTGAGTTGCTCTCGGCAACCTCGGGCCGAATTCTACCTCCCCTGTCGTTGATCATCCCCTTCTGGCTGGTCCGGACGATGGTCTCGTGGCGTGAGACCGTGGCTGTGGCACCGGCGCTCCTCGCGATTGGTGGATCGTTCGCCGGGGCCCAATTCTTCTGGTCGAACTTCGTAGGATATGAACTTGTCGATATTGTTTCAGCCGTCGTGAGTCTAGGGGCGGGGGTTGTCGTTCTTAAGTTCTGGAAACCTGCTCAGGAATGGCGATTCCCCAACGAACGTGGCGAAACGAGTCTGCCCAATCACCCCAACCATGGAAGTTACGAAGTCGCCAAAGCCTGGATGCCGTTTGCGCTGCTGACCGTGCTAGTCCTGATCTGGGGAGTGCCCGAGATCAAGAGATTCGGAACCCCTGCCGTCAAGGCTTGGCTCGACGATCACTCGTCGTGGAAGCCCCCTATGCCCAGTCTGCATGAACGGGTGTATAAAGGCGAAGCGGTCAGCGGGCACCCAACTCCGACCGATAAAGATAAGGAAAAAGCGGTCCTCGACATCGTGCCAATCTCTTCTACGGGCACCGCTGTCTTCATCGCGGCAGTGCTCAGCGGCTTCTTGCTGGGTGTCGGACCGATGCGTCAGGCGAAGTATCTCGGCGCGACGATCCGACGGTTGATCCCCGCGTTTGCGGCGATCTTCGCCATGTTGGCGCTCGGATTTGTGACAAAGTACTCGGGAATGGACGCAGTACTCGGACTTGCGTTCACTCGCACAGGGCCCATGCTTTACCCGATCCTGGGTACCTTACTCGGCTGGCTGGGTGTGGCGTTGACGGGCTCAGACACGTCGAGCAACGTGCTGTTCGGCAACCTTCAAGTCATCACTGCGGACAAGCTTGGGCTTTCGCCGATCTTGATGGCTTCCGCGAACACGACTGGCGGGGTTATGGGCAAGATGATCGATGCCCAGTCAATTGTCGTCGCGGCGGCTGCCACGGGAGAGGGAGGCAAAGAAGGGGATTTGCTTCGCGCAGTTTTTGGCCATTCGATCGCCCTTGCTCTGATTGTTGGGGGGATCGTCTGGCTCTATGCCCATGTCCTACCAGGGTTTGTCCCTGGGAGTGCCTTGTAAGCTACTCCCAGTGTCCAGGTGTCAGATTTTCAACCGGACGGATCAAGAGGTACAGGCTCGCCGGGGGCTGTGCCCTCTAATCTGCCCAGATTGACTCGGCCTGTGTGGCTGTGAAACGAGTGGGAACGAACCTAGCATCCCTTTCCCAGCCAGGTTGATTTTTCACACCGGCGACTTTCTTGAGAAAACATCAGCCCGCTAGCCAAAGTTCAAGTCTGAGGGTAGATTACAGGTAGGTGATCTTGGTTGCTGCTGATTTCACAGTCGCAGCCTCGAATCTCCGAAAGCTCTCCCCTGGTTGGGGTGGGCATGTGGCTGGCCGAGAGAAAACGGCTGGTTGCGGGAAGAAGTGGGTGCCGGGTCGGGCTCAGGTCAGACCAGAAATTCGCTTGCCTTCCCATCGTTCTCCCGCGTCGCGCGGGGAGGTTCCCAATGTCGATCGCAATCCGTCCCAGTAAGCAGCGTACGTTCTCCCAGCCGTTCCCCACGGCGAAGATCCTCTCGACCGTGCCCGTCGTTTTGTCGGCACCACGCGGTCGGATCTTGTGTGCAGAAGCCCCCGACCGGGGTGATAGCCGTCGTGAAGCCCCCGACGCCGGAGAAACCCGTCGCGGCGGCTCGTCATCCGAGAGTGATTTCACGCATGGCCGGAGCTGGAGCTGAGCGATCGGGCCAGGACTTATCCAGAATGTCCTGGGACACCGGAGGCCCGACCGCCCCGTTCTACCGGCCATGACCCTATGGGTCGATTTTTCCGTACTCTGAAAACCTGACCACATCGAGCCATGGCCGGACGTCCCGCCCTCAACGTGTCAGCCTCTCATCAACCCCGGTCGACCTTCACACGAAGGTTGACTGGGGTGTTTCGTTTGAGACCTAATTTTTGCCGGGGCCTGCGACGTATGGCGTCGTGGTCCCTTCACTTCGTTTGACGACCTTGACGACCCCATCCCGGGTTTCACGAATCAGGGTCTCGAACGGATCTCCGCTGTAGCAGACCTCATTGAAGAAGGCGAAGAGCGACGAATCCTCGGTCACAAACATGGGCGCGAGCTTACCCGCCGTGGTCGTGTAGCTGAAGTTGCCAAAAATCTCCGAACGAGCCCCGGCCTTCGAGTGGAGCAACGTCCCCCCTCGCTCCGTCTTGTAGCCAAGGATCCAGAGCGATGCTCCCTCGTTTGTGATATGGGTTCCCTCATTCTCGATGTTTAACTGTCGAGCCCAGACGTGTTGACCGGGGCTCAGTCGCAGGTCGTCGGTGGAGACATCCTCCAGAAATAGGTCACCCTGTCCGGCGTAAGTGAGTCTCCGAGTCTCGAGACTCCGTAGCGCCACGGTTCTCGTGGTTTCGATCGCGATACCGCCGTTGATCGGAGCGAAGTGCTCGATCAGGACCACCGGCGAGACACCCTCACGGATGATGAGGTCGGGCTTTGAGTTCCCCGAATAGTCGAGCCATCCTCCAGTACCGAGCAACCGACGCACCTTGCCCCGCACGATCACCGGCTTCGTGATCGAGTAGGAGCCTGGAAAAAAGACCGTGGTCGCTCCCGAGTCGATCGCCTTCTGAATCGCTTCGGACGAATCCTTCTGGCCATTCGGGTCGCCGCCAAACGCATCCACAATCGCCCAACCCTTGGGATCATCCCAGGGGACTTCGGGCGTCTCCTTCGCTGGTAGCCCGAGCGACTTCGCAGGCGCGCCGAATAGGCTGGTTGTCTTCCCTGTGATAACTTCGGCGACCACGGGAGCTGAGATGATGTCGCCTGTGAACGCGGATCCATAACCTTGGGTCGTGATCCCGCGTGCGAAGAACGCCGCCTGGCTCGCCTCGATCGCGGCACCGGACTTCGCATTCCCACGGCCAATGAACTTCGAATCGAGCAACCCGGTGAAGCTCTCTACACGGATTGCTGGGACTTCATTCTCGCTCAAAATTCCACGAATACTGAGACTTTGGCCCTGATTTAAGAACCCGTACTTCGACTGACCACTGAGGCTGATCTGCTCGAAGGTCTGGCTGTTAACAGACGCACCTGTCCGAATGCCGACCTCGAATCCCTTAACGACCACATTTCGGACCAAAAGAGGACCATTCATATCTCGATGGGCAAGATCAAGGCCCGTGGAACCTTTGCCATCCTGGGAGACGATGGCCACATTACGAACCGCGCCCGTATTGTTGGAGTAGAACTGTAACCCGATTGCACCGGGATTATTCCTACCGACATCAAATGTCAGATCCTGCACGTAGTTATGGAACCAATCTGCCGAACCGAACCCCCCGCACCACATCATGCTCTGTGGTTTGGTCGTGTCGGTAAAGACACCATCCTTGAGCCTGATAATGGTCTTGACGGGATTCTGACCTGCAAGCGTGTTGAAACCCCACGCATCCTGCCCATTCGACTTCTTCTTGGACCAGAGAATCGGCTTGGAAATCAGATAAGTCCCGTTCGGGAGATAAACGATTTTACGCTCCCCCATGACGTCGTAGATCGCCTTCTGAATGGCCTCGGTATCGTCCGTCTGGCCATCTCCACGGGCATTGTACGGGGGCTTGCTTACATCGACGACCGCGTCACACACAGGGTAGGCATGATCCGCAGTTTTGTCCAAGCTTGCTCCCACAATCGAAGGTTCCGCAGCAAACGTTCTTTGAATCGATGCTGCTGCACCGATCGACATAAATGTCAATACAAACCCAATCCGACGACACGTAACGACTCGGTTGATCATCACTCACTCACTCACTCCCTTCGGGTACGATGGCTGTCTTCTGGGGGCTGGCCGGTAGGTTGAAGGTCCCAACGGGATCAGGATGTGAAGGATCAAATTTTGTTTGATCTTCACGCAGAAAGCGGACCAGGCCGAGGTTTGATTCTTTGATCCCTTCGATCACACACCTGGCAATTTCATAACTGCCATAGGTGTTATGATGTGTATTATCGACAAATGCTTGCTTCGAGCCATCTGGTCCTAGAGCTTCGTAGAATAGCTTGCTCATCGCGTTCAGGTCGATCAGGCTGACATTCTCTTTTTTGGCCACTCGCCGCACGGCTTCGGGGAAATCTCCCAGGCTATTCGTGATCATTCCTTCAGTGTTGAACGTGCGACGGTTGACCGGCGTCACGAGTACGGGGATTGCACCCGATCGGCGGGCTTCTGCGACATAGTCTTTCAGCGATTCCTGATATGTGGTGAACGCGCCGACCCCCTCGCCACGCTCCTTCTGATCGTTGTGACCAAACTGGATGAATAGGTAGTCGCCCGGCCTGATCTGGCTGAGGATCTTGTCGAGCCGCCGCTCGGACGCGAACCTGCGGAGGGCCTCCCCCGACTCTGCGTGATTTGCGACCGCGACCCCACTTCGAAAGAATCGCGGGAGCATCTGCCCCCAACTGTTCCAAGGCTCGCTCGCCTGGTCGGTCACTGTGGAATCGCCGACCAGATAGACGGTCGACGCAAGGGCGTTGGGACGAATCTCGATCGAACGAATACAAGGACGAGCATCATTGAATTCGAGAGTCAGCTTATCGTCCCAGTCGTACGTGCCAATTTCTCGCTTATTCAGCTTCACCTCGACGCCTTTGGCGATCTCGGGCTTACGAACATTGACCGTGAATGTGCGAGTGAGGAATTCACCAGGGGCGGTCTTGAGTTGTTCAAGCATCAACCGACGTGATTCCGCCTTGATCGATGTGGTCGATCCCTCAGACTTATCGCCCAAGGTCACACTGACGTCGTAGTTCCCCTCGGGAAGGTTGACGGAAAACAGGAACGGCTGCGGACTCGTACAGAAGGCCGAGCGAGGTCCATTCTGTCCACCCCGGTCGATCCCTCTCACCTGAGCTCCCGGTTCGAATCCATAGCCCAGCTCTTTGGTGTAGGCGGTCGTCGGCAGGATCTGGATCGAGCCCGGCTCAACCTTACCCGGACCGAAATCGAACTTGACGGTCGGGTGTGGCTTCTCTGCCGGAGGACTCAATGAGGTTTTCAACCCATCCGCGATCGAGCAATCGGTCCGACCTCGAAGGGCATCAGCCATGACCGCAGCGGTCATGCTCGCGCCTACGACCGTGGTATGCGTATGATCGGTGCCGAAGTACTGGGCCTTGACCACCTCGGGACCGGCCTTCTCGTAACATGCCGCGACCGACTGGTTGAGGTCGAGGAAGAGCGCTCCACCCTGGTCGGCGGCTTCGGCAGCCCACTTGCCATAGTCTCTGGCTGCTCGATTGACCTTGCCACCCTGCCACATATTCCTGGGGACAGGTGACACCACGATCGCCTTGGCACCCTTGGCCTTGGCACCGGCGATGTATTGACGAAGATACCAGCCGTAGGAATGGACCGTCTCCGGCTGATCGGTCTTTGGGTCGGTCACCTCTTGAGTTTCGTCGCCATTGCCTTTGATGGACGCTCGGGCTCGTGGGTCGGTCAGGGCTCCTCCATCGTTATGGCCGAACTGGATGATCACGAAGTCGCCTGGGATCAGCTTCGACTCCACTTGACCCCAAAGTCCCTCAGTCAAGAAAGTCCGACTGCTCCGTCCCCCTCGCGCTCGGTTCTCGACCGCAAGTTTGGTCGAGTCGAAGAGGTTCGCGAACGGATCACCCCACCCTTGCTGGCCCTTTGTGCCGTTCTTGACGGTCGAATCGCCGATCAGATAGAGCGTGGGGATTGGCTTGATCGGGTTGTCATCGGCATGTGCCGTCGAGATACAAAGGCTAAACGCCAGACAAGTGAGAAATCGCACGACTTTGCTCCTGAGAACGTCGCTAGACCTCGTTCAAGCTTCATCAGAGTAACTCCGGCGCCCGAGTCTCGGTCAAGGGTAGTCCCGCCTGACGAGATGGCGATGGATTTGATCGCGGTCGACCCTTTGACGATTTGGGGTAAATTGCGTTTACTGGAAGGAGCTGAATTGTCAGAGCCAGGAGCGGCCCCGCCCGCCGCGAGCCCTCCCCGACCTGCGGAAAGGATCCTTATGCCTCGTCGTGCCTTGCTCCCCGCCTGCCTCATTGCCTTGGTCGCCGTCTCGGTCCAGGCCCAAGAGAGCCTACCCAAACTCAAGACCGAGGTCGCCTTCCCGAACGTGCAGTTCAAGCGTCCGCTCGTGCTGGCCGCCCCCAAGGATGGTCGAAACCTGCTCTTTGTGGTCGAACAACACACGGCGGAGATCCACTCATTCACGAACACCGCCACGAGTGGCGACAAGCAGCTTTTCCTCAAGTTGCCCGACAAGATCAACACCGACAATGAAGAGGGATTGCTCGGCCTGGCGTTCCACCCCAAGTACAAGGAGAACCGCGAGTTCTTCGTGTACTACTCCGCCAAGGACGAAGGTCAGAAGCGTCGATCCGTCGTGTCCCGGTTCCGGGCCTCGAAAGACGACCCCCGCAAGGCCGACGAGTCGACCGAAGAGCGAGTCTGGATCTCAGCGGACGATCCTTTTGCAAACCACAACGGTGGTTGCATCGAGTTCGGTCCCGATGGCATGCTCTACATCTCGCTGGGAGACAGCGGCGCGGCGGACGATCCTCTGACGACCGGTCAGAATCCCAAAGACTGGTTCGGCTCGATCTTACGGATCGATGTCAACACCACGGAGAACCGACTGACCTACGGCATCCCCAAGGATAATCCCGCCAAGCGCGACCCTATCAAGTTCAAGGACTGGGCTCCTGAGGTCTATTGCATCGGGCTCCGTAACGTCTGGCGGTTCAGCTTCGATCGCCAAACCGGCGACCTCTGGGCGGGTGATGTCGGCCAGAACAAGTGGGAGATAGTCCACCTGATCAAAAATGGCGGCAACTACGGCTGGTCAGTCAACGAGGGCTTCCACCCGTTCCGCAAGCAAAAGATTGACCCGGCCTCACCAATCTCCAAGCCGATCGCTGAGTACCCCCACGACGCCAAGCTCGACCCCAAGCGCACGGATCTCGGTAAGAGCATCACCGGTGGATATGTCTACCGAGGCAAGGCGCTGCCCGAGCTCGTCGGCGTCTACGTCTACGCCGATTTCGAGAGCGGTCGGATCTGGGGACTCCGTGAGAAGGCCGGCGAAGCCACCATTAGTGGTGAGCTGATCGATATCACCAAGGGTAAGCCCCTGCAAGTCGCCAGCTTTGGCGAAGATGCAGATGGCGAACTCTATATCCTCGCCTTCGATAGCAAAATCCACCGACTGGTGCCACGCTAAGAATTCGGATCGGAGCAACGCAGGGGATAAGCACAGGCTCGACTGTCTCTCCCGATGCGTTGCTCTCGATCCGTTGCAAGAACCTCTCGGAATCCGCTCTGTTGACGCCGACCCTGGCGAGTCTTAGGCTGAGCACTCGGGTTGCGTTGGGATCGTCCCGACGCCTCTCCAACCCTTTTGCCCGCCGGGAGACCAGCCGATGGCCGAGTGCTCGATCTGCGATGACTCGAATCGTGAGCCCGATCCGACTGTCTCGCGCCGCGACTTTGTGAAGTCTGTGGGGGCCGCTGCACTTGCAACCGGCCTCCCCCTGATCGGTTCCGGTGGCCGCCGAGCCTTCGCGGCGGACGTGCCCGGGCCGACCCCCAAGGCTCCTGCGGAAACCGGCGTCGCCCGGTTCTACAAGACCCTCTCCGACGAGCAGAAGAAGCTGATCTGCTTCCCGTTCGACCACGTCAAACGGTCGGAAGTCCAGAACAATTGGGCCATCGTCAAGCCATCGATCGGTGAGATGTCGAAGGAGCAACAAGCCCTTTGCACCGAGATCTTCAAGAATCTCTGTAGCGAGGAAGGCTACGAGCGGTTCCAGAAACAGATGGAAGAAGACGCAGGTGGCTTCAAGAATTACCACGTCGCTGTCTTCGGCGAACCCGGCGGCGAGACCCCCTTTGAATGGGTGCTGACCGGTCGGCACAACACCATTCGCGCGGATGGAAACAGCGTTGAAGGGGTCGCGTTCGGCGGACCGATCTTCTACGGCCACGACCCCACAGGGGGCGGCAACGACGACGCCAAACACAGTGGCAACGTCTGGTGGTACCAAGGCGAACAGGCCAACAAGATCTTCAAGTCGCTCGACGACAAGCAGCAAGCCAAGGCTCTGCTCGAAAAGGGCGATCCTGACGCCCCTCGGTCGATCCAACTCAAGGGTGAGAAGCTTGGCGCAGTCGGTCTCGGTGTCGCCGAGCTTGACGGCCAGCAGAAGGAGATGGTCCAGAAGCTCCTCAAGGACCTCACCAGCCCGTTCCGGGCCTTCGATGTCGCCGAGGTTCAAGAGTGCCTGACCGCCGCCGGTGGTGTCGATAAGCTTCGCCTGACCTATTACAAGGAAGGCGATATCGGCAAGGACGGCGTCTGGGATATCTGGAAGCTTGAAGGGCCTGCGTTCTCGTGGTACTTCCACGGCTCGCCCCACGTCCACACCTGGGTCAATATCGCGAGACCCACCACATCAACGACCGCCAAAGGCTGATCCTTAGGCGGTGACAGGGGGCTGAATCCTTGAATGTTCAGCCCCCTGCCTACTTACTTACGTGTTGGCTTCAGGTGCTTATCAAAGAAGTCCAGCACCAGCGGACGGAGGTCGCGCTGCTTGGGCTGAAGGTCGAAGGTATGCGGAGCACCTTCGATGATCACAAGTTGATGCTCGACCCCAACTTCCGCGAGACGTTGATCCAGCCCTTCCGATTGCGACACAGGGACGAGTGCATCGGCGGTCCCATGCAGTAGCAAAATGGGCGGGTCGTCCTTGGTCACATGCGACGCGGCCATCGCCTGAATATAGACTTCGGGCGAGTCAGCCTTGGTTCCCGGAAGCATGGGGTGAAGGGGTGGACTTGAGGAGAGCATCGCCCCGTACATCGGCACGGCGGCTTGGACCCTGCTCGAATACTCCGCGTCTTCCTTCGGTTCCAACCCGACCTCAGGACCAGCGAGCGCCACCATTGCGGTGAGGTGCCCACCTGCGGAACCTCCGATCGCGCCGATGTGTTCCGCGTCGATGTGGTACTTGTCCGCATTCCTGCGAAGCCACCGGACCGCTCGCTTGCAGTCTTGAATGTTCGTCGGCCAGGTCGGCTGACCTGGCTTGGCAAGTGCGTAATTGATACTGATGCAGACGTAACCATGCGAAGCGAGGGTCGTCCCGATATTGATCTCGCGCTTCGCTCCCTTGTCGCCGCTTGTCCATCCCCCACCGTGGATAATCAACACGCCCGGCCAGAGAGTGCCCGCAGGAGGCTCGCCCACCGGTCGATAGAGGTCGAGTTTCTCCAGCCGACCTGCCGGCAAGTAGGCAATATCCTTCTCGATGATCACTTCACTACCATGAACAGTCGCCGAGGCAAACATCAAGAGACCGATCCGACAAATGTACTTCATGGATGTGAACCGTAGAGTAGGGTTGATGACAACAAGAGGTTTTGGATCTTCATTTTCTCTCGGGCGGCAAAGTGCTACAGATACAGAGCGTCGCAACTTTCATTCGCCAACTCACAGTAGCCCATCCCGGTTTGGGGGTCCAGTCATGAATCGGTGGGATCGGGGATGAAGCAGTTTGATAGGCAGTGGGCTACGAGCCGCCGCTGATCTGCACGCCGGAGGAATTGCCGACCGGAGGGAATGACACTGAGTTCGGTCGGCATTCGCGGATGATTCAAGGTCAAGAGGAGCCGGTCCCCGTTGACCCACATCGGCTGAATTCCCCGAAACCCTCGGTTACGGTCGGCCTCGACGCTGGCTGACTCGGGCATCGTTGGGCAACCGGAGGATCTGGCCGGGTGTCGGTCGATCCTGGTCATCGATCACGTCGCGATTGAGTTGAAGAATTTCATCATATCTGCGACTGTTACCAAGCGTATCCCGGGCGATGCTCCGGAAGGTGTCCGTTGATTTGACCTTATAGATCGGCAGGTCCGAATGGACAGGAGGTTCGTCGGGATCGGCCAATGTGGCTGGGGCACGCTTGGCTTTGGTCGAGCCGAGCTGGAGCGACTCGGCGGGGACCTCGTCGACTGGCAATGCCACATCAAGCTGACTGCGATTGCCTGTGTTTGTCAGTCGCTTACTTGCGGGAGCGACCGTCGGCGGGACTGGCTCGACCAGGCTGAAGTTAAGTTGTTCGGGAGGTGGAACCCGGATCGTGGTGCCGACGTACAGCTTATCGATGGCAGTAGCCTTATCACGATTCGCCGCATACAGAGCTTTATAATAGCGACCGCTATTATAATAATATTTGGAAATGCTCCAGAAATTCTCACCGCGCTGGACCTTGTGGAGCGAGACTTCGGCGGGCGGGTCATCCTTCACCACGGTCTTGGGGGGGGCTGAGGCGGCAAAATCGGCCACCGCATCCTCTGAGAACGTGGCAGCCCTGTTCGTCGCATCTTTCACTGAGCGGATTGGTGGTGACGATTCGATCATTCCTGGAGTGCCGATATTCGGCAGTGTCTCCCAATCACCATCTGAGACAGGTGCCGGGGCGGCGGTCACTTTCATCGAGGTCTCAGGGGTGGGGGAGATCGGCGGCAACGTGCTGGCAGGCATCGGAACCTGAGCGGTTGCTTTCGGTATTTCCACGACCGCCAGGGGCGGGGCCTCGGCTGCGACGATCGGCTCAACAGGTCGCTTGATCTCTACAACCGGCGGATCTGGCGTGACGGGCTTGGCGATTTCCTTCTCGGGCGGGAGCAGGTCAGCCACAAATTCGCTGGCAGCAATCGGGGCGGCTGGACCACTCGCGGGGGGCAATTCGCCGACCGGGGTGGTCTCCGGGATCGCGAGAGAAGGGGCCGATGGGGGCAACTCAGACGCGTTCGACTCACCAGCCAGGGTCGGGCTCGGTAAAGGCATCTCGGCCTGCGACGGGGGTGGAGTATCTTTGAATGTCTGATTTTCTGCAGTCACCAACACATCAGGATCGTTCTGGGGCGCGGGATCGACCGGCGGAGGGCTCAGTTGGTCTTCGGGAGGATCCGCCGGAGAGACCTCAACCACGGTCGCCGGGCCGGGTACGGACACTGTCGGTGGCCGGGACCTGGAGTTCGCAGTTGTGAGCGACCCATTTCTCCAATGATTGACGGCCAAGGCCCCGATCAGAATTGCGGACGAGAAGAGGGCTGCGGCGCCAAAGCGGGCCTCCCGCTTCAAACCACCAAACCAGGCCAATGCGCCCGACTTTTTCGGGCCGCCTGGGGACATCGTCTTCCCCGCTTTGGCTACGACCGGCTCGGCCACGGAGGAACCGGATTCTGCAACAGGTGTGGTGGAGTCGGTGGGCCGATTAGATTCGGACATCGCTCGGCGACCCTCAATTTCGCGCTCCGCGAGCGAGGATTGCTTAATAGCTCCTCGGGCGATGCGGTCACGGGTTTCTTAGTCAGAACCGTTAGCTCGGGGCAGTCGCGAAACGCTTGCTTGACTCGCCGGTCTTCCAGCGAGTGAAAGCTAATGATCGCTGCGCGACCGCATCCGGGGGTTAGTAGCTGAGGCAGTTGTTCAAGGATCGAATCGAGGTGGCCGAGTTCATCGTTAACCGCGATCCGAAGCGCCTGGAAGACCCGAGTCGCCGGGTCGATCGGCCCCCACTTTCCGGGGATGCTCTTCCGAACCAGGTCCGCAAGCCGAGCGGTGGTGACGATCGGCTCGACACGCCGGGCCTCAACGATCCGCCTGGCGATCCGACGACTATGGCGTTCCTCACCAAACTCAAAGAAGAGGTTTGCGAGTTCTTCCGCCGTGAGATCGTTGATGAGATCGGACGCGGACTTCTTGATCTTCGGCCCAAAGCGCATGTCGAGAGGTCCATCTTCGCCGAAGCTGAAGCCGCGATGGCCCCAGGCGAGTTGGTCGGACGACAGGCCAAGATCGAGCAGAAGTCCATCAACCGTATCGATCTCCAAGTCATCAAGGACCCGAACGAGGCTACTGTAGGAGGCCTCGACCAGCGTAACGGGTAGCCCCTCGGTGGCCTCAGCCGCGAGTTCGAGCATCTCCGGGTCGCGATCGAGACCAATCAAATGACCAGTCGGCCCGAGCCGCTCGGCCAATGCCCGAGCGTGGCCCCCTGCACCGATAGTTCCATCGACGAAGACCAAGCCTTCGCGCGGTTCTCCCTCGGGCACCAGCCAGGCGACGACCTCGTCGAGCAACACAGCGCGATGGTGCGAACTCAACACGGGGGGCTCACAAGAGGGCGGAACGTGGTGGATGTCGCGAGTTGTGACACAGCTCGAGGAACAGAGACAAGACACAAGGGACTCTAACGGTAAGGCCAGTCCTGTCAAGCCCGGGTCACGCGTTCGAAGGTTCGCGACGCAATGGTCCTACATCTATTTCGTCATTTCACTCGTCAACCTTGAAGAGAATATGGGGGGAATGGGTATTTCGCTGACGAAATAGCTGCCGGTGGTATCGCTTGTGCCTCGTCCGACCACCGGCCAGTGGCTGGCATCCTAGAGAAATGACAATGAAACGTTGGAGACGGACCCGGGGTAATAGGGAGTGAACCTGGGTATGATGAGGGAAGCTCGACCCGGTTGTCGATCGGTCGGAATGAACTTGTCAGGAATCCCATGCGACGCAGCCTCCTCTCGGCCCTGGGCTTGATCGTGATCGTCGGAGCCCTGCTTGCTGCCAACCTCAAGCGGGACCCAAGTGGTGTCGTCATCGATTGGCGAATCATGCGGCTGCCTGCTCGTGAGGTCACCGTCGATAGCCCACGCAAGGGAGAGATCGTCCAGACGATCACCGCTCCTGGGACCGTCGAGTCGATCGACGAGGCACAAATCGCCTCACAACTCATCGGTCGGGTCGTCGAAGTTCCCGTCAAGGACGGCGATCTCGTCAAGACGGGAGACGTGCTTGTTCGGCTGGACGATAGCGATTCCAGGGCTCGGTTCGAATCGGCGTCGGCACGTCGGCAGCGGCTGGAATCGGCGATCGAACAGACGAGCGAAGACCTCAAGAAGGCGAATCGTGACGAAGATCAAGTGAGGAGGCTTGCGGGTCGAGGTGGGTCGACTCCAACGGAACTTGCCGACGCGAGAACCTCGGTGGCGAAAGCCAGGTCGTCACTCGAAATGTCGCGCAGGGAGATGATCGAGAGCGAGTCGATGATCAAGACCTCCCAGCAAGAACTCGAGCGGACGATCATTCGTTCACCGATTGATGGGGTGATCTCGGGCTTGATTGTGGATGTGGGTGAGATCGTGATTGCCGGTACCACGAACTTGCCCGGCAGTGTGTTGATGACGGTCAGCAACCTCAATCGAATGCGGGTCCGAGCGGATGTCGACGAGACGGACGTTCCGCTCGTGATGCCCGACCAGCCGGCCAAAGTTTACCTTCAGGCCGATCTGAAGCGAGGTGTGCCAGGCGCGGTCGATCGGGTTGCGGCCAAGGGGAAGCTCAAAGGCGAGACAACCGGCTTTGAAACCCTCGTTCGGGTCGATCCCAACGAAGACAGCCCCACATTGCGGCCCGGCATGACCGCCACTGTCGAAGTTGAGGTCAAGCGTGCCCCCGAGGCTCTCAGCGTCCCCGTACAGGCTGTGATTCATCGCCGCCGGAAGGATCTACCCGACAACATGGCGGTCCGTGCCTGGCTCGAAAAGGCTCCCAAGTCCCCTGGCGAGAAAGCCATCGAGTTGGAAGCTCGCTACGTGAAGATCGTCTTTGTGATTGAATCGAATGTTGTTCAAGCCCGACCGGTGGAAACCGGCCTCTCCGACGAGCGAAGGATCGAGATCCTCTCCGGGCTCAAGTCGGGCGAGCGGGTCGTCGTCGGGCCGTTTCGTGCCTTGGACGAGCTCAAGGATGGCGACACGGTCCTACTCAAGACGGCTGAAGTAGCGCCGAACGAGCTACCATGAACCGAACGCAAGTGGCCCGCCCTGACGCTCCCAAAATATGAACAACACACCTGAGCCGATCATTCGACTTGCCGGCATCACAAAGAGCTATCCGATGGGTGAAGAGATCGTCCACGCCTTGCGAGGACTCGACCTTTCGATCGGTTCCAATGAGCTCGTGGCGATCATGGGCCCGTCTGGGTCGGGCAAATCGACATTGATGAACATACTCGGACTCTTGGACGTTCCGACGACGGGACAATATTGGTTAGACGGTCGTGACGTGGCCCAGCTTCCTCAATCCGAGTTGGCCCGGGTCCGTGGTCGACAGATCGGCTTCGTGTTTCAGACCTTCGAGCTTCTCCCCAGGCAGACGGCTCTTCGTAATGTCGAGCTACCGCTCACATATAGCGGCGGCCCCAACCGGAAGGGGCGCGCGATCGAAGCGCTGGAACGGGTCGGGTTAGGAAACCGAATGGGGCATAGGCCGAACCAGATGTCGGGCGGGCAGAGGCAGCGAGTGGCCATCGCTCGGGCTTTAGTGCAGAAGCCGTCCTTGCTTTTGGCCGATGAGCCGACAGGTAATCTCGACACGCAAACAGGTGAAGAGATTCTGGCGCTTTTTACCGAGTTGCATCAGCAAGGTCAGACCATTGTGATCGTAACCCACGAGCCTGATGTCGCCGAGCGATGCAAACGGATCGTCCGGATTCGCGACGGCCAGGTGGAGTCCGACGAATCATGCTGATCTTGGCCAATGTCCAGAATGCGCTCGAACAGCTCTGGACGCATAAGCTTCGTTCGCTCCTGACGGTGCTAGGCATCGTGATTGCGGTCGCCTCGACGATCACGGTGGTCGGGGTGATCCAGGGCTTCACGTCGTATGTATCGGTCTTTCTCCAGAACCAAGGCACCAACGCGATGTGGGTCTGGCCGTTTCGGCCCCCTGGCGAAGCTGGCAAGCGACTCGGGCGGGTCGAGCTTGATGAGAGCGATTACCAGGCGATTGCCATGAATTGCCCAGCACTCAAGCGGGTCTCACCGCTCCTGCGTCGCCAATCGGCGAAGGTCCGGGTCGGGCGTGATGAGATTACTTCGATCCTGGAAGGGGTCTCCGCCGATTACCACCCGATTCGCAACTTCTTCGTCGATGTCGGTCGTCCGTTTTCGGCGGTCGATGTCGAGCGTGGCCACCATGTCTGTGTCCTAGGCAGGGAAGTCTTGCGCAAGCTCAACGCAGGCGAAGATATCGTGGGTGAGTGGCTGTTGATCGATGGTCAACGGTTTCGAGTGATCGGGCTCCTTGAGGAGAAGGGGAGCTTTCTAGGCGCAAGCCAGGACGATGTTGTCCTGATCCCCTACACAATGGCATTCAAGATGTACCCGGCAGTGAGACGCAAGATCGCACTCACAGCCTCGGCGCTCAACGAATTGGTCGTGCCCGAAGCGCGGGCGCAAGTGGTGAACTTGCTCCGCCGCCGCCATAGCCTCGAAGCATCTCAGCCCAACGATTTCAACGTTCTCACTCAAGATGAGATCTTAGAGAACTTCAACAAGTTAAGTCTGGTTGCGACTGCGGTACTCTCGGGGATCGTGGGCATTTCACTGCTCGTGGGTGGGATTGGCATCATGAATGTGATGCTCGTTTCGGTCACCGAGCGCACCCGTGAGATCGGCTTGCGCAAAGCAGTTGGGGCTCGTCGCCGCGACATCTGCCTTCAGTTCTTGACCGAAGCGGTCGCACTCAGCGTGGTCGGAGGGGGCATGGGGATTGGGCTGGGATACGGCCTCTGCGCACTAGCGAGTTTACACCCCCAGATGGTGGCCGTCATCGTGCCGTGGTGGGCCGTGGTGCTCGGCTTTGGCATCTCGGCGGGGACGGGAGTCGTCTTCGGACTGGTCCCTGCGATCAAGGCCGCACTCTTGAATCCAATCGACGCACTCAGACATGAGTAGAATTCATTTTATCAATTAAGTGACTAGTGAGATTTTGTCGAGCTTGGTCCCATCTACAACTTTCATCGCCGAAAATGAACAGGCCGCACAGCCCAGATCGCCGATAGGCCTGGTCGGGGAGGATACCGGCGTTTCGGGGTGCCGATTGTGAGGAGTATCGGAGCAGTGGAGATCCCACTCCTCCTCCGGGAATTCTTCACTTCTTCTTCAACTGGAATGAGAACGTCGTTTGGAAGTCGGCTTTGAACTCGGTGGGTCGGTTGCCATCAGCCCCGAAACAAATGGTGACGGTCTTCTCGTCATCGAATTTGTAGATGGCAGGGCCTTTGAAACCTTTGGCGTTCGCCGATGCATCTGTGACGTTGAGCTCCATCGTCTTGTTTGGCTTGGCCGCGTCATCGACCTTCACCGCGATGTCATACGAACGGGTTGGAGTCTTGAGAGTGAGCTTATCTCCCTTGAAGACCCAGGTGCTCTCGCCGCTGTCGTCCTTGGTGGTCCACTCACCTTGAATCGCTTTCAGGTCGCCTTTGAGTTCGGTATTGGCCTCTTGGGCCCGCAGGCTCATTGGCGAAAGAACGAGAAGGGCAAGCGTGAGAGACGCCAAACGGACCGTGTTCGACCGAGCAAACATCCGCAGCTCCTCAGAATGGTGCATGCTTGATCGGTCGGGACCAGAGCTGGCCCTTCAAAGCCGACCATAAGCCGGATGAGATTACCACAACACCCCTACCGATTGCATCGGAAATCCGGACTGTTCACTTTTGAAGAACATGCGGATCAAGCCAGAATTGGTTGGATGACATGGCCGTGGACATCGGTCAATCGCCGATCGATTCCGGCATTGCGGACCGTCAGCTTGGTGTGGTCAATCCCCAAGAGATGTAAGATTGTTGCGTGGAGATCATAGCAGTACGTCTTGCCTTCCGCAGTCTGATAACCAAGGTCATCGCTTCGTCCGTGGGCGACCCCTGGCTTGATCCCGGCTCCTGCAAGCCAGGTGACGAAGGTGCCCCCGTTATGATCTCTCCCCATTGAGGCCTGGGCGAATGGTGTTCGACCGAACTCGGTCGTCCAGATCAGCAGGGTGTCTTCCATCAGGCCTCGCGCCTTGAGATCGTCAAGGAGTGCGGAGATCGGTCGATCGACACTGTTCGCCATGATCGGCAATTCGGTCTGGATGTTGGCGTGGTTATCCCAATTAAGGACTGCCCCCTGAGCACCACTCCACACCTGGACAAATCGGGTCCCTCGCTCGATCAACCGGCGAGCAAGCAAGCATCGCCGCCCGAAATCCTCGGTCACCTTGTTGTCGAGTCCGTAGCCCTTCCGGGTGATCTCACTCTCGCGAGAGAGGTCAAACGCCTCGGGAGCACTCAACTGCATCTTCGCAGCGAGTTCACACGACGCGATTCGGGCCTCCAGACGCGAATCCGCAGGGTGATCCGCAGCGTGTTGGCGGTTCATGTGTTGAAGCAAGGCGATGCCCTCGCTGTCAGCCACTCCCGAGGCGAACGGGTACTTGGGATCAGCGAAGAGATCGGGAACCGCCTGGCTTGAAGTCGCGGCTTGGATCACCGTCCCTTGATGCTTGGCGGGGAGGAACCCTGCGCTGAAGTTGGCCCTCTGGTTATAGGGTAGACCACGGGCATCGGGCAAAACGACGAAGGCAGGTAGGTTTTCCGTCAGACTTCCAAGCGCATACGAAATCCATGCGCCCATACAGGGAAATCCTGGCAGGATGAACCCTGTGTTCATCAGGTAACTTCCCAGACCATGAACATTCGTTTTCGTGGTCATGGCCATCAGGAAGGCGAGTTCATCGACTCGCTTGGAAAGTTCGGGGAAAACGCTACTGACCCACCTTCCACTCTCGCCATACTGCTTGAATTCGAAAGGGCTTTTCATGACGGCCCCGGCGGGGGCTGTGAAGCCCTCGGGCTTCTCTTTAGGGCCGATCATCTGGCCGTGCAGCCGCGCGAGTTCGGGCTTATAGTCGAATGTGTCCATCGGACTCGCCCCGCCGTTCATGAAGAGCTGGATCACGCGCCGGACCTTGGCCGGGTGATGCAGGCCGCCATTGAACTCGGGTGGGGCAGTCTTAGACTCATCACCGAGTGCCTCGAGACCAAGCAACTGGGCCAGAGCGAGGCTGCCGAAACCACCCCCCCAACGTCCAAGAATCTCGCGTCTGGAGAGGATCGGGATGTAGGGTGTCATGGCATTCCTCGGTCATTCCACGAAGAGAAACTCGTTACAGTTCAACAGCAAGCGGCACGCAGCAGCAAGTGAGTGCTTGTCGGCGATGGCGACAAACCTGGACGACTCTTCCGGGGTTGGATCACGGAGCAATGTGAGTCGAAACGCCTCACGGATCTGGTCGGCAGTCGTCGCTTGACTGGCCTTCACCCGGCTGGCCAGATGACCGCTCTGATTGAGGACAAAGTTATTGTTCAAGAGTGCAAGTGTCTGGAGTGGAGAGACGGAAAAGCCGCGGATCGGCGCGAGTAACGAGGCGTCTGGGAAGTCAAGTGCCTCCATGAGCGGGTCGGGAATGCTTCGCCACACGACTCGATAGATGCTCCGCCGACCTGCCCCCGGACTGTCCCAATCGAAGGCGGAATAGTCGAGAGTCGGAGTGAGTTGCGGGCCAGGACGACTCTGGAAGAGGGCAATTCCCACCCCACCCATCGTCAAATCGAGCCGACCACTCACCGCGAGAACGGTGTCTCGAAAGGCATCCGCATCAAGTCTCTGACGATTCATCCTCCAGAGCAAGCGGTTCTCCGGATCGATCGCGGCTGCCTCCTCACGATGAATCGACGCTTGCCTATAGACAGAACTTCGACAAATCAGTCGATGAAGATGCTTGAGTGATCCCCCTTGGTCACGAAGTTCAGCCGCGAGCCAGTCGAGCAGTTCGGGATGCGAGGGCAGACCGCCCATCCGACCAAAATCATTGGGGGTGTCGCAGAGACCCCGGCCAAAATGAGATTGCCAGACCCGATTGGCGATGCTTCGCCAGGTAAGTGGATTGTTCGGGTCGGCAATCCAATCGGCCAGAGCCACCCTTCGCGCGGCTTCGTTACTAGGGTCCGAGAGTTCGAACCGAGCCTTGAGCGCGGTCACCGCCGAGAGCGATCCTGCAACAACCTGTTCACCGGGCTTATCGAGTTCACCACGATTGAGAATCGTGACGATGCGAGGTGAGGCGAACGCGATCAGCCCCCGATCGTTCTCAGCCATGCTCGCGGCCCCATAGACCTTCACCTGGGCAGGGAGCTTTGCAATTTCGACCTCCGCGTGAACCTTCAGAACGGCGGAAGCAAGTGCTTTGTTTTGCTCGGCGCTCCTTTGGTCGATGGGGATTTGGAGCGCTGAGTCTGCAAGTGCTGGCAGGGCGATCGAAGTTTCACCGGGCGAACTGGTCGCCGAGAGTCGGAGTCGCCCCAGGATGTGGCCACCGCCATGCAGTTGCTTGAGCACGACAACCAGCCTGGCATCCGAACTAAGCTTCAGTGGTTGTTCGAACTCAAACACAGCATGATGGGACTCACCTACTTTTGGGTAGATACCCCACGCTGTGGCAGGATTGCCGTCGATCGCGCGAGCGATCCCCCAATCGACCTGGTTCCAGTCGGCGGTCGCTCGGCGAAATTTCAGTTTCTCAGGCTTCGGCTGGCCGGGCCGGAAGACCATTGCCTCGAACTCGCTGAGGTGAAGGTTGCCATTATCCATCCGTCCCGGCCCGCTCAAAGGGAGCGAGGGGTCAGCAAGCACATCAAGCCGCAATCCGTGAATCTCGCTCAGTCGGCTGGTGACTGTCAGAGTCGTCGTTTCTTTATCAGGTCGAGTCCCTCCCGAGAGAATCGACCCGTCCGGCTCTCGTTTCAGATCCGCACCCCCCGAGGAAACAAAGACGTCCACATCCAAAGGTATCCATGCATTCATTGCCGAACGCGACTGCTCCCAAGCGGCCACCAAGGACCGGTTTTCGGGGCTGAACAGGAGGTCGGTTTGCTCTTGATCACACGCAGCCAGGACCGACTTCCAATGGCTCCGCTGTTGCTCCACGCCCTGGTCTTCATCGTAGGAGATATCGCCCTTGCCGATCCCTGCAAAAACGGCCTGAAGCGAGAAGTAATCCTCTTGAGAGATCGGGTCGAACTTATGTGCATGGCACCTTGCGCAGTTGGCCGTGGTGCTGACAAAGGCCCCCATGGTCTGGGTGACGAGGTCGTCGCGATCGAGATACTCGAACGCCATCGGAGCGGTGGCGGCGGCACTCTGGTCGTACGGGCCGGCTCCCAAGAATCCGAGTGCGGATTTGAGGCGGGGCTCATTCTTGCAAAGGACATCGGCCGCAAGTTGTTCTTGGATAAATCGGGGCCAAGGCTTGTCGACGTTGAAGCTCTCGATCACGTAGTCGCGATATCGCCAGGCATTCGGTCGAAGGACGTCGTGCTCAAATCCATGCGTGTCCGCAAAGTGGATCAGATCAAGCCAGTGCCTCGCCCAGCGTTCACCATACCGAGACGATGCCAGCAGACGATCGATCAATAGTTCATAAGCATTGGGATCAGGATCTCTGACAAATGCGTTTACCTCCTGGGGAGAAGGTGGCAGGCCTGTCAGGTCGTACGAGACGCGTCGAATCAAGGTACGTCGATCGGATTCGGGGGCCGGCTGCAACTTTGCATCCGTCAACTTGAGGTAGATGAATCGATCGATCGCGGTCCGCGACCATTGCGTTCCCACTTCGCCGAGCGAGGGGACTTCGGGTCGTTTCAAAGGTCGGAGAGACCACCAATCGGTCGAAGGAGTACCCCCCTTGGCTGGACTCGCCGGCTCGGTGCGAGGATCGACCGCCCCTTGAGCAATCCAGCGGTGGAAGTCGGCCACAACCGACGGCGTCAACTTGGTCTTGGGCGGCATCGCCGAGACCTCACCCGAGTGGGCGATCGCCTGGTAGAGCGGGCTTTCTTCGGGCTTGCCAACCACGACCACCGGCCCTGAGTCGCCACCTTTACGCAAACCGTTCCGACTATCGAGTTGAAGACCACCCTTTGGTGTGGGAAGTTCCGAGCCGTGGCACTTCTGGCAGTGTTCGACCAGCACCGGTCGAATCTTCGTCTCGAAGAACGCGACCAACGCAGGGTCATCGCTCGCGTTCGCCAGCATGCCGCCCAGACCAAGGAAAGGCGCGAGGATCGCAGCGAGACGAACGAACTGACCTCGCGGAATGAGGTTCCTCATGCACGTCATCCCTAGGTTCGTCGTCTGGAAGGTCGAGCCCCCCGACCCAGCTCGTTTGACCCGTACTACACCGATTCTGAAGATCGCGTGGGCTGGATCAATTGTTTAACATTATCGAGTGTATCGACGAATAACAAGCCACCTGGTTTGAAACACCAGGGGGAGCGTAAGCGTGGCGTCAAGCGGACGCAAGATCCCAGGCCCGGCAATGGTCAGCCTAACGTATTGAGTTCAGCGGCGCGACGGCCACTGGACTTTGAAAACACCCAGCCGCAGAACGCGTCCGCTGCAACGATTTGTTAGGCGGCACTGACCAACCGATTCTGCAACACTCGTTCTTGTTTGGTTTTCCAGAAAGGAAAGATCAGGAGCCCCACTTCCGAATCCTGCAACCACTCTTTGACGTCTCCGACAAAAATTAGATTTCCTGATATTTCATCGCAAACTCATTGATTTTCACAAGTTGTGGCGATATTGATCTTGACTCGTACTTGGATGTGTTGTATACTTGAGCATCATCTATCATAGGAGTTGCGTCCAGAATGCGACATATCGTCGATCCCAAACAAAATCGACTCTTCGACCCCTTCCAAGGGCTCTTCTCAAAGATCGGTCTCCGGACCATCAGCCAAGGATGGCAGGGGGTGTTTCGACACGTCATTCTCGAACTGCTACCAGTCGCGAAACTCGCTCAGCATTTCCACCTGACCATCGGCGCTCCCACCAAAGAACTCTACTCAATGGCGGGTCTCACCTTCCTG
>JANXSX010000023.1 GCA_025356475.1 Isosphaeraceae bacterium
TTTTTCCCTAGCGCTCGGCAGTTGGTGCGCGAATTTGGGTAAAGATCGCTGTCTGGAAAGGCAATCTACGCCCTGAACTGGTAGTTCGGGGTGTCCTAGAGGCCTTGAGCAACCCCGGACGAATCCGAACGCGCGCACCAACTGCCGAGCTCTAGGCAAGATTTGAACCAGCCGATGAACGTCACTTCCTGACAATTCTAATCTCATCTTGCTGGCATTTCGAACGCTTCGGCCCGACACACCGACGCGTTTTCGGGCGTTGCAACTAACCCTGGGGTGGCCACGTCACATTTCTTTTCTGCCGCTCTTTGCCCTCGTCTGAACAGTTGTCACCCTCGGCCTGTGAACGCGTACCTTGATTCAAAGGTTGGGGGGACATCCGCGACATTTTGACGCAAGGTCTTGGCTCGGTTGTGCCGATGATGCGGAGTATGTCGGACGTGCGAGGTGCGATCAGCGCCATGATGCGTCCGGTGGTCGAGAGCACTCGACCGACGTGGTTGATGGATTTTATGGTCAGGATGACCTGAAGTCCCCGACTGCGGGTAGTTCCATCGGTTCGATCGATCAGTTGGGTAGGGAAAGGAGTTCCTCCGTGCGTAAATTCGCCCAGATGGGCCTGGCGGTCGCCGCCGCGGCCCTGGCAGCTCCGGCTTTCAGTCTTGCAGGAGAGCCGGAATTTCCCGCCTCGTACTACGTAGGACAGAACGCATCCGCTCCTGCGGGTGCGGTCGCAGGGAGCTTCGTCGCGCCGACCTCGGCGCCGGTCGCTCACAATCA
The DNA here is from genome assembly GCA_025356475.1 of Isosphaeraceae bacterium. GTDB lineage: Bacteria > Planctomycetota > Planctomycetia > Isosphaerales > Isosphaeraceae > JANXSX01. The sequence goes on from JANXSX010000023.1 coordinate 781, forward strand.
TCCGACCCAGGACTCGCAGCTCAACACGAGGTTCCGGATCCTTCCCACGAAGAAGAAGACCGCTGAGCAACAGCGTCAGGAACTGCTGGCCAAGGGCGTCTACGTCCCGCCAGTCCCCGCAACCCCGCCGACCGGTGCGATCCTCTCGGAAGGTCCTGTGGTTGGTTGTGCGTCCTGCGAGGCGAACGCCACCGGCATGGTCGTGATGGGCAGCCCCATCGAAGGCCGAGTTCTGGCCTCCTCGGGTGAGGCTCCGGGGCGAGCGGTTGTCGGCGGCATGTCGGCGATGGCCTCAACGGCCGGTGAGCCGACTCCAATCGGTGTGATGCGGACCAACTACAGCCCGAACAGCCCCTCCCCCATGTCCGAGGCCCCAGGCCGAGCGGTCGTGGGTGGTGGTCGCGGCTCTGTGCCGACTCCAGGTTCGGTCGGACATGAGTTCGCCCCGTCCGGCTTCGGTCGCCCGAACAGCCCCAAGGTGCTGCACCACCTCTTCGGGATCCCAACCCTCCACGAGATCCGCGTCGCCCGTGAGCATCGCGGCGACAAGGAACGTGAGCGGCATGCAATGCAGGCCCTCGGTGCCGAAGGGGGACCCGTCGGCAGCCTTCCCCCCTCAATGGTCTACGGCGCTCGCTGATCCGTCAGCCCGTATCCGAGAATAACGATTAATCCGAGAGGGGAGGGACCAGAACTAGGTCCCTCCCCTCTCGATTGCGCGCTTCGGTCATTCGCAGGGGAATCGCTATAGATTCGGAGTGGTCTCGGACGATAGACAACCCAGACGGTTGGGGTGTTTGCGGAAGACGGGCTAGATTGCCCATACTTCGGTGAACGGCTCCGACTCGGGAAGCCGACGGTCGCTGCGTGGGAGGATCCCGCAGCCTCGCTCGGTCTACGGTTGCCGACATGATTCCAGGAGGGAGCATCGAACAGAAACGAATGGAGTAGTCATGATTTTCGGCATTCGGCGAGCCACTGCTACGCTCGCATTTTCACTCTTGGTCGGCGGAGTTCTGGTCACTGCGGCCCGCGCTGAACTCGACCCGTTCCATAACTCGTTCGAGCGTGAAGTCGCTGCGATGGACACCTCGACAGGTGAGCCAATCATGGCCCCTCCCGTTCCCTACGGCCACTACGCCAAAGACCCGCTCGGTCACATGGCGACCAAGGGAAGCATGCTGCACGCCAAGTTCTCGGGGATGGGACACGGAGCCACGGCTGGCCTCGGTCATGGCCATGGCCTGGGGCTCGGTAAGGGCTGCAAGAATTGTGGCGATGGTGGGCACGGCCTAGGACACGGCGCAGGGTTCGGCCATGGCGATTCCGCCTGCGGAACCTGCGGTGGAAGCGGCCTGTTCAGCGGTAAGAAGTGCGGCGGGTGCGGCGGGAATGGCTTCCTCGGTCATGGCGGCGGCCTGGGACTTGGTCACGGACACAAGGTCCACGGTGTCGCACCGATCCCGGCGGGATTCGCATCGACAGGGATTCATGGCTCGGGTCAGTCGGCCTCATCCCAGGGCGTTGCGGTCAGCCAATGCGGTGAGCCTGGCTGCGGTCTCTTCAAAGGGCACAGTAAGGGCTGCAATTCATGCGGAGGTAGCGGCCTATTCCAAGGGAGAGGCTGCGGATCTTGCGGTGGCAGGGGCCTGCTCAGCCATGGTAACGGCTGCGGAACACCCGGCTGCGGAGACGGTAACTGCGGCGGCGGACATGGTCTCGGCCATGGTTATAGCAAGGGCTGCAGTGCCTGCGGCGGCAAGGGCTGTGGCCTTTGTGCGGGCTTGAAGTCGAAGCTCGGTGGGCTCGCACACCCGAAGGCAGCCCTAGGAAACTTGCTCCATCCTGGTGGGCCCAAGATCAAGTACTTTGTGGGGCCAGGTGGACCGGTTCCGATCACTCCGGGGTACGTCCCCTATGTGGTGACGACCCGCTCGCCCCGCGACTTTTTCGCCTTCCCGCCGTTCACTCAATAAAATCGGCATAATCAGAACGGGCTCCCGCCGATTTCGTCGCCACAACTCGGGTTGACCCTTAGAGAACGACGAAACGTACCATAGGAACTGATCTGACCGAGGTCCAGTACATGCTGGACCTCGGTTTGCGTCCATAAGACAAGGAGGTTGCCATGCGACGCGGTACGACCACGCGGCGGGCGATGCTGGGTTTCGGTCTCGGCGTGCTGACGGTTGCCGTCCTCGCGGGATCTCCGAGCTATGCCCAATACACACCTGGGGCCAGAGTCCCCGAGCTTGAGCAACGGAGCGGCCTGATCGGTCGCTTCGCGCCCGTCGCCACGACTCTCCCGCACGACCCGGATCGTGACGACTTCTACGACACACGATACGGTCCCTGGGATCCCAAACATCCCAACCGATCCGGCACTGGCGGGATCTACGGACAACGCTGGAGAGCGACCAGCACGCGATCGGTCGCCCCCTACTTCCCAGGTGTTCCTGGACAGGACACCATCACCCAGGGTTCCGCCCCCACCAAGCATCCTGCCGGACGGCTCATCTCCAACTACCTCCATCCCTGGAGACCGGTCGGAATGTACTACGAGTCGGGCAGCTACGTCCCAATCTATGATCTCGACCCCAACGTTATCGGCCCTGGCCCATTCCCCTGGGGTTGGTACTGGAACGGTTCCCGAGGGGGCTGAATCGGGCGGAATTGGCAGTAGGTGATGCTCCTCCCACACCAAAGAGCGTGGGTGGAGCGTTTTTGTTGACCGATTTATGATCGGCGTATGGAAAAGCTCGCGATTGGAGCGACGAGGCGACGCTCTTGATGCATGATGGGATGATCAAGGTCGTTCATAGAGGACCTTCCCCTCTTGATAAGCTTCACTGATGATATGATTCGTTGTATTTTTCCAACGACCCACCTCCTCAGTGGTGTACAGTAAGACGTCGACAGGCACCCCCATTGAGGGAATGCTTCGGCGAATTTTGCCGATCTCCCTACGCTTGCTCCAGTTTGGAGCGGAAGGAGGATCGTTGATAATTAATAAATCAATGTCTGAACGTTCATTTGCTGTACCACGAGCCTGGGAACCAAAAAGGATCACACGCACCGGGTTGACGACTTGAGCAATCTTTTCAGCCAACATTTGGAGTTGCTGCTGCGAGACCAAAGCCATAGCCCACCTGCTTCCCGTCTCCAACGAGAGTCTGACCGTTCATCGACTCGTCACCAACGTCTCGACTTTTGCCCCAATCCCCAGGCCGAACGATCTCGATCATCCTTTGGCGACCCAAAGAATTCGTTGCCCGTCTGTGGGCTCGTTGGAGATCTTGTTAGGCTGGTCAGTAAGCCTGCAAAAGTGAACGGAGCGCACGGTTGACTTCTTCATCGGTCGGGACGGCAGCTCGCACATCGGGAGCGAGGAGAACTGAGTTTGTCCCCTCGCGATAGCGTTCGAGGTACTTGCCGCGAGCACCCCCCTTGAAATCCGATTCGTCCTACTTGGAACGGAGATCATCATCCTTCTCCATAACTGCTTCTTCTCCATGCGTGTTGCACGTCCGGAACTGATGATTCGGATGCTATCTCCGCGATCCGTATGTGAGACCACGAGTAGATCGCCTTCAGCCGAATGACCAAAGGTAAGGATTCGATCCTCTCCCTCCGATTGGCGACTTAAGGTGTCAGCATTGCGACAGAAGCCGGGTAGATGTACACACTGTCCACTCCCAACCCGCCGAAATTCATGCCGCCAATACGGATCGGCATTTTCCTCGGAAACCGGGTAAGGATTTCGAGGGCGGCTTGGGCGAGCGGATCGCTGGTCGAAATCAGCTTCACTTGGAACGGGTCGAGGTAAGGACTGGCGATCTGGTCCGCGAGCCGTAGGACTTCTGCGTAGGCTAGACCAAGGTTGTTGTCATTGATCTGGTCAGACGCGATATAAAAATACCAATGACCTTCTTCGCTATCCTTGACCCAGAATGCAGCCTTGACCGAAACGGATTTGTCCAGTCGACGAACGAGCTCTCCGCCCACGTCGGTCTCTTCAATCACCAGTGGCCTTTGATCCATGGTAGAACCCCGTTTATCGTGTCTGTGACGGCGTTGGAGTGCGTGCGAGCGTGCGTGCCTGTGCCTCCGACTTCTGCAGGTAGCGGGATCGTTCGCTCCAGTCTTTGACAAATTGCCAGTTGAGGCCCAAGTCAGGTTTCGCGGTAGGCGTCGTATCAAGTTGGAGTCGTAGTTTGAGACCAGCTAGATCGAGTCGTTCAAGTAAATTATGTGTATAGGATTTCTGGGTGATAATCTTATCGGGGAAGTCGTGCAGATTCGTCTACTTGGCGATACATGCCTTGAGTGTGCATTCGACGGCGTACCCGGAGATGTCGTACGCGCCAGACCAACGCCCCGAGTTAAGGAGGGCCGCCGCGTCGAGCACCCGATCCTCGGCAATCTCTTGAAAGTCGTTTCTGTTCAACCTGATAACCCTGGAGCTAGGTCTTCCTTACCCAGTCTTATAAGGTAGGGCTATATCTAAGGTCCACCCCCTTAGGGATCATTCCTTTCCCCAACTCGGCTGGCAATGTCGATTTCGAGGGGCTAATGTCTACGACCTACTGACGATCCTTGTCCGAGAGATCTCGCATGCGTATCTATTTTGCGGGTCCGTTGTTCACCCAGGCTGAGCGGCTCTGGAACGTCATGATCGCGGCCGGCTTGACCAAAGCAGGTCATACGGTGTTTCTGCCTCAGACCGAGGTCCAGGCGATCACAACCCTGGAGGCGGACGCCATCTTCCAAGTCGACGTCGATGGGGTCCGGTCGGCGGAGGCAGTCGTGGCTGTGCTCGATGGGGCCGACCCCGATAGCGGGACATCCTTCGAGTGCGGACTGGCCTACGCCTTGGGGATCCCGATCGTCATCGTCCGAACCGACTTCCGGGCCGGTGGTGATGCCCTGCCCGGCCAGAATCTCGCGACGATCAACTTGATGCTCTCGCAGGCAGCAAAGGCGATCGTGAACCTTCCCGACCCGGCGACGACTTCAGAGGCCGTGATATCAACACTCGTGGACGCTCTTGCTGGGCTCTCACGAGATGGGAGCCCTCTTTCGAGAATCTGAGCAGTCGCTGCTCAAGGGAACAAGCACTGTGCGAGTACACACGGAGCCAGTCCCCGTTGAACTGACGACTCGACGGATCTGGTTGGGACTTCAGCCCCCTTTGCCCAGGTATTCGCCGGTTCGCGTATCAACCCGAACCACGGTGCTCGGCTCCATATGTTCAGGCACTTGAATGATGACGCCGGTCGAGAGGGTCGCGGGCTTGGTCCGACCGGTTGCCGAATTGCCGCGTACCCCGGGTGCGGTGTCCACGATCGGCAGGTCGACGGTGTCGGGAAGCTCGATACCGATGACCTCTTCGTTCACGACCATCGCTTCAACCCCTACCATGTTCTCGGACATGTAGGGGGCCTGCTCTTCCAGGTCTTCACTCGGGAGAGAGAACTGGTTGAAGTCCGCCGCGTCCATGAAGTGGAATCCGTCGGGGTCCCGGTACAGGAACTGGACCGGGCGACGTTCGAAGCTGGATTCGACGAGGCTATCGGTCCCGCGATACGCCTTCTCGACCCGGCTGCGCGTCTTCAAGTTGCGGGCCTTGATCTTGTAAAGGGTCGCAGCGCCACGAGCAGATGGGGTCTGCACCTGAATATGTTCGATCATGTGCGGAGCGCCATCGATTTCGACAACCATCCGACGCTTGAATTCCTTGGCGGGCACCACGGCAAATCGCTCCTGGAGAGATCGAAGGCCTGACTCACAAGGACGCAATCATACCCATTCTGACCATCAAGGGTCAAAGTACGGCTGAGCCGGTTCCGTCTCAAAGATTGGAAACCGGGAATGACGACCAGCAACGAGATTGGCGATCTCGCCCCAAGCCCCGATAGCAGAATCAAGTTATGTTGATTTGCGGGTAACCAAACGCTTGGGGAACATTAGTCACTGCAACCGATCAATGCCAAATTAGGCCATGCAAGGTAAAGCGTTCCTATCGAACGCATGTCGCCATAAATCGTCATTGCCGCTATCTTAAATAGTAGTGACTGTTTGCACATGTTCCGCCGCATGAAATCTGAGGGCTCATGTCCCTGGTTCGGTGGTTGGCCATTTCAGACCACGTTCCTTTCTGGTCTTTTGGTAGTCTGGACTCTCGATGGCCCACCTCACTGAGACATTTCCATGGATTTCCCGATGATTGACCTGATGGATCAAACGACCTGCTACCAGAAGCTCATGGACCTGCTCCATCCCGAGGGCTTGGCC
>JANXSX010000029.1 GCA_025356475.1 Isosphaeraceae bacterium
ATAAGGTCGCCAGCATGTCGGGCGAGAAGGTGAGTTCACCAGGCCTGATGCGGCTGAACCGCGTCCATTGGGGAGTGGAGAACAAGCTCCATTTCATTAAGGATCGTTGGTGGGACGAGGATCGCCAGTGGAGTAAGAGATCGGGCCTAGCGGAGCGTTTGGCGATGCTCCGCGACTCGGCGTTAACGGTCTTGCGGCTGATCCCAGGACTGCCCAAAGACCTCCCGATCCGCGCCCGAGCCGATCATCTCGGACGGAAACCCCGGAAGGCGTTGAGATTCATGAGCGCTTTGAGTTAGGGACTTTGCAATCCTTCTGGGGAAGACAATTCCTTAAGAGGCGGCGAGGCCCGACGGAAGACCAGGGCACGAAGACCTTGCCCCGGCCACGCGCCCCGGCCACGCGCCACGACCGCTCGCCGGGGCGACACCCATGGGCCGGCGCGCTCTGCTACTTTGTGATTTTGAGGCCAATGGTCCCGACGATCCCGGCTTGAGTCTTGTAAGTCCCCTCCAACGCCTCCCCCTTGAGCACTAGAGTCGCGTTAATCTTGTTCGCGGTGCCAACGTTCGTCCACGAGAGTCGGGCACCCTTGATCACTCCTTCGATGTCCTCCTCGACCGTGCCGACGTCGTTGTTGTCCTTCATCTGCTTGCGGACGGAGGTCGCCTTGAATTGGTTGCGGCTCCGTTCGGAAATCGTGACGGTGATCTCGCCGTAGCCCCCACCCTCAGTAGCCCGATAAGTCCCCTGGAGCACCGTCCCCTCCGTGAGCAAGTCGGAGAGCGACGACGCCTTTGTCTTGGGTGCCCTGGCCCCATCTGGTTTGGCCTTGGCCTCGTTCTTGAGCAAATCGATCTCTTTCTTGAGAAGTTCGTTCTCCTTCTTGAGAAGTTCGATCTGCGTCCGAAGGCTCGCAACCTCATCGGGGACTTGCGCCCGAGCCGTCGAATGGGTCAGGGTGAGCATCGCAGCCAGAGCACCCAACAGCGCCAACTTCACCATCGCACTCCCCTCTCCACCGCTTAATGAGGAGTTAAGCGGATGTACTCATCTGCTTCAACTCCGAATGGTTAGGTAGAACGCACGTTCGGCCTAGCCGGCGGTTAGACAGAACGCGACAGCCGGCCCCCGCCGTCACCGGCCATCTCCCCACGCTCGAAGCGTCCGTCCGATGAGCAAGCTCTCACCCAGCGCCCTCGAGCGTAACGGACCTGTCAACCCGCATCAAGCCTTCGCCGCGTTACTGCCTAACGATCAAGCTCAGTGGCCGGGGGGCTGGAGAGACGTGGTGTCGCGCACCACCGTGACGCCCCCCGGTCCAGTGCAGCGCCTTGTTCGGCCCGGTTTGGCCGCAATTCGACTCCCGACCCCTTTGAATTTCACGTGAATTTAATAATGACTGCCGTGCAATCATCAAATGGGGTTATGGCACCGCCGAAGTCGGCCAGATCACGAAAGAGCGCCTGAATAGTCTCGGCGGGAGCTTCGTCGCGGTGCGCTCGAATGACACTTAAGGCGCGCGCGATGCCGTAAGATAGGTTCGCCTCTGACCGAGCATCCACGATCCCATCGGTGAAAAAGAAGAGCAGGTCGTCTACTTGGAGCGCAGCCGCAGCAGCGCTGGAATACTCGGTGCCGGGCAGGATCCCGAGCGGAAAGCCCGTACTGTTCGCCGACCGGACCTCGCCGTGACGATCCATGACGAAACCGGGACAGTGCCCGGCATTCACGTATTCCAAGGCACCGGTGCACGGGTCGATCACCACCAGGAGGAGCGTGACAAAGTGGTCCGTGGGGAGGCCGTCGCTGAGGAGCTGATTGAGGAGCGTAACCAGGCGACCCGGGTCGGAATGGGTGAGCGCGAGTGCCCGCAGGCATGCGCGGGTTTCCGCGATGATAAGCGCGGCGCCGATCCCGTGACCACTGGCATCGCCGACGACAATCGCCAAGCGACCGTCCGGCACGCGGAACACGTCCCAGTAATCCCCGCCCGTCTCCTGGGTGGGCTGTGCCGCGCCCGCGATGGCGAGGCCAGGCAACTCGGGCATCACCGCCGGAAGCAGTCCCTGCTGAATCGCTCGCGCCAGGACGAATTCGTAGTCGCGGTCATGCACGATCCTTTCCGCGCGGCGCCATTCGACAAACTGACTGATCTGGCTGCCAATGCTGTCCATCATGTCGAGCAGTTGCTTATCCAACGGCTGGATTTCGCGGCTGAAAAACTCCATGATGCCCAGCACGTCGCCGCCGTTATGGAGTGCAAAACCACAGGCCGCGCCCAGCCCCTCGCGGGCAGCCACTGCCGCCCGTGGAAAGTTGTCATCGCGAGTCACATCCGGAATCCAGGCGGGAGTGCGGTTGGCCCAAACCCGGCCCGGCATGCCGATCCCGCAGACGAAGGTTCTCTCTCGGCTGACGCGCTCAAACTCCGGCACCAACACCGTTGGCAGGTGCCACATATCGACGCAGCGTAGCACTTGGGCCGTTTGGTCAATGGTCCATAGCGCGCCTACGTCCCAGCCGAGGCATTCGCAAATGGCTTGAAGAAGGTGCGGCGCCGCCGCAAGGATCTCGGTGGACTCCGCTAAAACTCGCGTCACGGCGTGTTCGACGGTCACACGCCGGTGGGAAAGCACACGCTCGTTAATGTCTTCGAACAGCAAGCCGATACAATCATTGCCCAGCGGGAACGCGTGGCGGGAACACCAGCGTTCCGCGATGCGATCATCCCCATACAGTCTATCCCCTATGTCTATCCCTCGATCCGTAGAGAGGACATCCAGCATCGGCAATACGTCTGCTTCTACCGCGTTGGGAAACGCCTCGACGATGGTTTTGCCGAATTGCTCTTCGAGACGAATCCCTAACAACCGGGAGGCAGCAGGATTGGCGGTGATCAGCCGTAACGTGGTCCATTCATGGCGGTCGTCGGCGCGGAAAACGAGAAATCCCGCCGGGCTGTTCTGGAAGATCTCCTCAAATAACCCTGTCATCTGCTCCGGCGCGAGGGGCATGCCGATGTGCATTTCCCCCTCCGCTTCAACCCAATCTTGCAATGGGCTGCCTTCCGACCGGCCACGTGCCACCCATTTACCGTACGCGAGTGTGTTAACGGCCTCATGAAACGTGTGGTTGTTCGGTGACGCGGTGGCTTGCTGGCCCCCCGTTGGCTGTAAGTTCATGGCGAGCCCTCGGTGAAGAGATTCAGAGAATGAGGAGTTAAGCGGATGTACTCATCTGCTTCAACTCCTAATGGTTAGGCAGAACGCACGTTCGGCCTAGCCGGCGGTTAGACAGAACGCGACAGCCGGCCCCGCCGTCACCGGCCATCTCCCCACGCTCGAAGCGTCCGTCCGATGAGCAAGCTCTCGCCCAGCGCCCTCGAGCGTCGTAACGGACCTGTCAACCCGCATCAAGCCTTCGCCGCGTTACTGCCTAACGACCAGGTTCAGCGACGGTACTCCGTCCGCTGCAACCGTATGTTAGGCCCAATTCCTGTGGATTGGGTGGCACTGGTCGTACTCGACCAGTGCTTTGACCAAACATGAATGCACTTGTCGATTCTGACCAGTGTCACCTGCTGCGGAACAACCGGCTCAGGCGAACGCCACCTTCGCCTTCTCCGCGATCGCCTTCCCGACCTCCTCCCCGCCGCAAGCGTCGAAGTCCCAATGCACGCCAAGAAATATCCGGCTCTCGCTGTTCTGTTCGATCGCCACTTGCAGTGAAAACGTCTGTTCCCACCGCGGCCGGGTCACACCGTTGTGGTCGGTCGTCGTGCCGTTGAACTCGTCGGACATGAACTTCACGGACACGTCCTTCGGCTTCTTTCCGAGCAACTTTGCGGCCGTCTCGAAGCAAGCCGTTCCGAACGTCGCGTGCCCGGATGGATACGCCGGGAAGTTCGGGGTGAAGTTGTCGGTCTGGGCGAGTGGCCCGATGATCGGTCCGGGGATCGGGTTGCTCCGCGGTGCGCCGAGCGGCCGCCAGAACGGGTTGCCGGGGATCTTCCGCAAGGTGTTGCCGTCCCCCGCCCCGGTCGGTCCCCAACCGGCATCCGCCTCGCGGATGCCTACGATCGGTCGCCACACGTCGTACTCGTACTTCCAGTGCCACGCGGCGATCCCGGCGTCGGCCATGGCCGCGTTCACCGCCGTTAGCAGTCGTACCCGCTTCGGGTGTTCTAGCAGGGGCAGAGCCGGGATCGCGCGCACGATCTGGTTATACAGCCGCGGCGGGGTGCCGAGTTTGTTCGACCCGTCGTACCCCCAGAAGTTGCCGACGGCCGCCATGTGCCGGGCCTTGGTGTTCCGCTCGGTCAGGTTCGCGCTGCCGTCCTCGTAAACGTGCTTGTACGCGTCGGCGTATTTCTGACTGTTCAGCGCCGGCGGCGGGCCGAGTGGGGCATCCGTTACGACGTCACTGATCACGAACGGGTGTACCTTGCCCCACGTCCGACCGAGCGTCGTCTGGCCGGGGTTGAACGGGTCCGGGCGGTGCCGACCGGCGGCGTTGTCGAAGTTCGTGTCCTCCTGCGGGTTGGCCGACCCGTCCCCGGCACGGGCGTTGACCCACGCATCGCCAACGAGTGTGCCGTACGCGACCAAAGCCGGATCGACACCCGCGTGCGCCGGGCGGAGCATCGCGATCGTTGCCCCGAAGTCCGGGTACAGGCGTTCGGCCGCGCGGAACCCGGCCGCGAGGAGGGCCACCGTGCCGGCCGCGTCGTCGGATCCACTGCCCGTCGGCTTTGGCGGCAGCCCGCACAGCCGAGCCGAAAACGCGACCGTCACCTGGGCGTAGGCGTCGTGGGCGGCGAGGTGGATGATCGCCATGGCGCGGGCCGTCTTCGTCGGCCCGCCATGGCTCGGCTTGTGGCCGTTGCTGAAGTCGTCGGCGACGAGCCGCATCGACAGATCGTTGATGATCTCGATACTCACGGGCGAACTCCTGAAATGGTAAAGGTCAAACGAGGCGGAAGATCTAGCCGTATAGACTCGCACCAATGCGGTGCTATCGTCCCACAACACCAGAACTTGCGAGGACGGTATCCCACACCTCGCACATTCACGTTAATGGTCCAGGAATCGGAAGTCGGGTCCCCGAATTCCGTTGCCGGTGCCACTCGGGATGTCGGCATTGAGAAGGGCCAAAGCCTTGGAAGTCAGATCCATGTTCATCCTGCGGATCGCGTCCGAGAGCTTTTGTGGATCCCCCACCGCCCACGCGTCGTGGAGAAGCTTGAGCATGGCCGTGTACTCGCGGTCGAAGGCGTCGGAATCCGAATAGCCGCCGGGCGGCACCTCCGCCACAAAGTAGAGGTCGTCCGGCCGCGGGAAGGGCAACGGGGCACCCGTGAACGACCATCCGGTCGGGGCGTTCGCGTCGGGTTGGAGCTTGCGTTCGGCGTGGATTTGTCCGAACCGATAATAGTGCGCGAGTTCCCTCTCGGGTGCGATGGCAAGTCTCCGGCCATCGGCGAACGGGGAGGTCGATGTCCCCTCGCCTTGTCGCTTGATCAGGTCGATCGCCGCCTGGGCTTCCGCAACGGTGTGGATGACGACCAAGTCGCGCAGGCGTCCGGGGGGAGTCGTCGTGAGTTGCCGGTCCGTGGAGAATGTCGGATTCACATCCGCGAGCGTCTGGCTCAACGCGTCGTAGAACTCGCCGATTGTCGCGAAGCCTGTCCGCACCCGCAAGGCGAGCGGATGTTCGGGCAGTTCGATCTGCATGAACTGGTAGACCTGCTCCTTGTTCCCTGCTTCGTCGCGGGACAGGCCGGCCAGACTGACGATCAGTCCTTCGTGGACGTGGCCGGGAAGTTCACTGGGGTATCGTGGGGTGAAATTCTCCGAGTAAATGTTCGGGGTGCCGCCCAGGCCCGCCAACATGTTGCAGCCCAGGCCCATGTGCGCCATTTCCTGAAGCAAAATCTGCCGGAAGGTCTGCCGGATGTCGTCGTTCACCTCCACGTCCTTGAGCGACCAGTACGCACACAGGTACGGCGGGATCGTGGCCCATTCGAGCCGGATCGCTTCCTGAAGCGCGTCGGTGAGCCACTGCACGTCGCGTTCGGTGGCCGGTACGGTCATCAATCCCTGGACGGACATGATTTGCCCTCAAACTCGATAGTCGGAATCCAGTCGATCGCAGCAAAGCGTGAGTCACTACCACTTCTGGCCTACTACTTGTGCCCTTCGGAGTGAGCCTGAATCGCCGCTTCGCGTGAGAAGCCTTCGGTCATGGACCCTCGCAATGTCACGACGACGTGGCCCTTCATGAAGTTCATGTGCGGCTGGCAGAAGTACTCGAAGCCCGTGGCGTCGCTCGCTTGCGTGAACTCCACGGGGTCGGAAGTCTCGTTCTGTCCGAGCAACCGGGTCATGAACGCGGGCGCATCGTTCCGCTGGGCGTTGTGCCGTGCGCCGTCGAGGTTCTGCCACTGGATCGAGTCCCCGACCGCGATCACCACCGCCTCCGGCACGAACGCAAAGCCTTGCATCTTCACGACGACTGTGGCCATGTCATCAGCTCCTGTTTGGAAACTTGGAAACGTTACCCATCGGCTTCCGCCGCCTAAAAAGCATTAGGCAGAAGGGAGTCTGGCTAATCCAATTGTGTATTCTGCCTAAAACGCCCGTGTTAGGAGCGAAGCGTTCTTGACGGATATGATTCAATCAAGATGGCATGCTCGCTCAGCGATTTGGCCGTGTCAAGAAATATCCGGAGAAAAACAATGGCTGAGCAGTTCACTCCTGGGAAAGCGCCTCAGTTGCTCGATCAAATCTGGCAAAAACTGCGGCTTTTGCACGATTCCATCTTATAAGCTTCGCTTAACCCGTTATCAACGCATCTATCTTTGAAAGTAGGTAGTCAGTGGCGAGTTCAATCTCCCGAGAAGAAGGTCCTACCGACCTATCGAAATGCCTGCCCTGGCGATGAGGTAGGCGTGGGAGTTCGTATCCGGGTGTTGCGAAGAGAATACATTCCGTCGCGATAAATTGATGATCGTTTGTATGTTCAGAACGGGTTAAGCGATGCTTTACGCTTAGCATCAGTACACTTGATCGTGAGCACCCAAGGATAAAAGCAGAATCGCCTCCGAACCTTCGTGTTGCATGTACTCGAAAACCACGCGCAAATCATAGCCCCCGCTGCATGCCCAACAACCCGAAAGCGACCCCTGCAACTTATGCGTCCGTAACGACGGGTGCGAGGCGTCGGCAGATAACTGTTCGAGAGTTGCCTCGACTGACGCGGCCATCCCCGGCCGAGACTTCAACCAGGCGCGAAGGTCGCGAGCAAATGCTGGCGAGCGGAACAGCGTCCGGTTCACGACATCGCCTCTCGCACCAACTCCGCCGCCGTCATTGCCTGGCATTGACCGGCCGCGAACTCGCGCCGGGCCTGTGCCACGGTTGCCGCCACACGGTCCCGGCCTCGCTCAGCTAAGCGGCGACTTAGGACAGCCACCAACTCGGTCTGTGCCTCTAGATCGAGTTGCTCGGCCGCATCGAGGACATCGGCGAAAACCAAAATCTGACTCATGGCGATCTCCCAACAGGTAACAGCAATTCCAGGCTACTCAGTGCCGGAGACGCTGGCAAGTGGATCGATAATCGGGGCAGACTGAATCGGACATTGATCGCAGTCTGGATTTGGCCTGCTCCGAATGGCATGAACTTAATGTTGACCACATCGGGCAGACCGGCGAAGCACGCCAGGAAGGCGTCCGCTAATCGGGAGTTCCAAACTCGTCGATCCCGACATCGCGGACGCGACCGTCTGCGATGTCGCGCCTCACCTTAGCTGCTAGCTGCGACAACTGATCCTGCGAGTTGGCAAACGCCTCGTCCCATCGGCGGTCGTCGGCGAGTTCTTCCAGGATAAGGGCGGCGATTGCGTCCTGCTCGGACGCGGAGAGCTTCCCCGATGGCTTGCTCTAAAAGTTGAGTCATCCGTCGCCCCCTCGGATTGTCGTACGAACCCCGTTCCCACCAACGATATCCGAAGGATAGTCGGGATGGCTAGCGCCCGTTTCCGAGCGACCGGGGTCGCCCCAGGGATGGCCCGAGTCGGTGGGACCTTCTTGGTAACTTGCCGAGATCCCAAAACAAAAGCGACCGTCGCCCAGCAAAGATTGCTGAGGACGGTCGCATTGATAAAGGATGACTTGCTCAGGGATCGGAACGTCAGATCATGAGCAACCCATGCTGTTACCGCAGTTGAAGCAGCGGTAGCAGGTGCCGCACCGGACGGTCAGGGCTCCGCAGTTGTCGCAGGCGGGTGCATCGCTCTGGAAGCGAGCAAACTGATCCTGTTGCGCCCCGTGTGAGGCAACATTGGGCTCAGGGTGGTGGTGATTTTGGACCACGTTCAAGTTCAGGTGCGAGCCGGTCTTGGGCAGAGCCGCCTCAGCCTCAACATGATCAAGATCGTCCATCGTCGCCGTTCGGTGGCCATTGACCTTCACGACAGGAGCCACTGGGGCGGCTGGGGCGTCGATATAGGCGTCCCGATTGGGAGCATTGGCCGCTCTATAGCCGGGCAGGAACTCCATCCCCATCCAGCGGAAGATGTAGTCGGTCACACTCTTGGCGATCGGAATATCCGGATTCTTGGTGAAGCCGGCTGGTTCGAACCGCTGGTGAGCGAACTTGTTTACGAAGACCGACAGCGGCACGCCATACTGAAGACCCATCGACACCAGAGTGCCGATCGTGTCCATCAGCCCGCCGATCGTTGATCCTTCCTTGGCCATCGTGACAAAGAGTTCGCCAGGTCGGCCATCCGCAAAGAAGCCGACCGTAACGTAACCTTCGTGACCTTGGATGTCGAACTTGTGGGTCAGGCTTTGACGGGTGTCGGGTAACCGCTCACGGCGCGGGTGAGGAACGACGGAAATCGCCGCTGGGGCTGGAGTTGCAACCGGAGCTGGAGTTGGCATTGAGGCAGCGACCACGAGGGCGGCAGCGGCTTCGACTTTGTCCTTCTCCTTCGTTTCATCGCTCTTCGTGCTCACCGGCTGGCTTCCCTTCGAGCCGTCTCGGTAGATCGCCAGGGCTTTCAGACCGAGCTTCCAGCCTTCGAGGTAAGCGTTGCGAATATCCGCAACTGTCGCCTCCGTCGGCATGTTGACCGTCTTGCTGATTGCTCCGGAGAGGAACGGCTGAACAGCCGCCATCATCTCCAGGTGGCCGCGATAGAGGATCGACCGACCCCCTTGAGGAGGGGCAAACGCACAGTCGAAGACCGGCAGGTGCTGGTCCTTGAGGCTGGGCGCACCTTCAATCGTGTCGTAACCGTCGATATAGTCGAGGATTCCCTTGATCTTCGGCTCGTCGTAGCCCAAGGTCCGCAGGGCCATCGGCACGGTGCGGTTGACGATCTTGAGCATGCCCCCACCGGCCAAGCTCTTGTACTTCACCAGCGCGATGTCGGGCTCGATCCCCGTCGTGTCGCAATCCATCATGAACGCAATCGTTCCCGTGGGGGCCAGCACCGTCACCTGGCTGTTGCGATACCCGTGCTTACGACCCATGTCGATGCACTCGTCCCAGACCTTACGAGCCTCGGCCACAAGTTCAGGAGGGCCAGAACGATCGATCGAATTGACCGAGTCGCGATGCATCTCCATCACCTTCAACATTGGCTCGCGATTGAGGGCGAACCCGTCGAAAGCCCCAAGGTGCGCAGCATGCTCGGAACTGGTCAGATAGGCCTGTCCGTGCATGATCGCTGTGATGCTACCGGCCAGAGCGCGGCCTTCGTCGGAGTCGTAAGGCAGACCACTCGCCATGATCAGGCTGCCGAGATTCGCGAAACCCAGTCCCAGGGGCCGGAACTTGTGGCTATTCGCGGCGATCCGCTCGGTGGGGTAGCTCGCGTTGTCGACCAGAATATCCTGGGCAGTGATGAAGATCCGGCAGGCCGCTCGGAAGCCTTTGAAGTCAAAGCTACCGTCTTCGCGACGGAACTTCATCAGGTTGATCGACGACAGGTTACAGGCGCTATCGTCGATGAACATGTACTCGGAGCACGGGTTCGACGAGTTAATGGGTGCGGTGTTAGGGCACGTGTGCCACTTCTGGATCGTGTCTTCATACTGCATACCGGGGTCGCCACAGAGCCAGGTCCCTTCGGCGATGGCGTTCATCAGCGTGAGGGCAGGCATCGTCTCCACTGGACGACCGGTTGTGACCGACTTCGTGGTCCAGTCGCCGCCCGACTCGACGCAATTCAAGAACGCGTCGGTGACCCGGACGGTCAAGTTGGCGTTCTGGAACATCACCGAGCTATAGGCTTCGCCATTGAAGTTAGCGTCGTAACCTGAGGCGATCAGGGTGTGGGCCTTCTTCTCTTCCTTGGTCTTGCACTCGATGAACTCAAGGATATCGGGGTGCCAGATCTTGAGAGTCTGCATCTTGGCGGCCCGACGGGTCTTGCCACCGCTCTTGACGACACTGGCGATCGCGTCGTAAACCCGCATGAAGCTCACGGGACCTGAGGGGCGACCGCCGCCGGAGAGCTTTTCTTTGCTCGATCGCAGAGTCGACAGGTCTGTGCCTGTGCCTGAGCCAAACTTGAAGAGCATCGCCTCGGCCGTCGCCAGCCGCATGATGTCCTGCATGTCATCGGAGACGCTCTGGATAAAACAGGCTGAGCCTTGGGGGTACTGGTAGGCGCTGGTCGCCTTGACGATCCCACGCGTCTCTTCGTCCCACCGCCAATTGTTGGCCGGCCCGGTGATGCCGTAGCGATGGTACAAGCCGACATTGAACCAAACCGGCGAGTTGAACGAGCCGTACTGGTTCAGGCAAAGGGCGGTTAGCTCGTCATAAAACGCGTCAGCATCCGCACTTGTGGCGAAGTAGCCGTCTTGACGACCCCAATCGGCGATCGTACGAGTGACGCGGTCCACGAGTTCGCGAACGCTGGTTTCTCGTTCGGGGGTATCGACTTCACCATAGAAGTACTTGCTGACAACCACGTTTGTGGCCAGCAAGCTCCAGTTAGTGGGGATCTCGCAATCGGTCTGTTCGAAGATCACTCGGCCCCGCTCGTCCTTGATGGCGGCGGTGCGTCGATCCCATTCGACTTGATCATAGGGGCTGATCCCTTCGGTGCTGAAGATTCGGGGGACAGTCATCCCCGACCGCCCTTGAGCGCCACGGGCTACGTCCTGACGTCCCGCGACCATCTTCTCTTCGACCGTTGCCATGGAGTCTCTCCGGGTCGAACAGCCCATCGGCATGACGGGCTGTGTCGCTGTAATCCTTAACATACACGTGACCAGGTGTCCAGTACCTAACGCCCAAAACCGTTTGGTGGTGGGTGCGATCCCTCTTGGAGTACGGTTCGTGACCTGTTGGAACAATCAGAGAGGAGATGCATTATCCGTTAGGTGGCCATCGTCTACCACGCGATCCAACGGGGGATGTTTAGCATCTGGACCATGAATGTCTCGAGGTCAGTTTATCCGCAGAGCAAGGTACAGAGACATGCCCGTGTGAAAGAATTGAGAAGAGGAGATCCGATTGTGCCAAAACGCGAAGACGTGCCGTGTGGGCAGCCTTGGGATGCAGGCATACCCAAGCAAGAACAAGGCCAAAAATAGAAAAACCGCGCCCTGTCAAGCTTTGCAAGACAGAGAACGGTTTGGCGATCCGAGCCAATCAGCATGTCTGAAAAAGGCAGGTCAAACCGGAGAGACCACAGCGGTGATAATCACCGTCGTGTAGGGCTGCCGGTGGCCGTTACGGCGACGCAGGTTCTTGCGTCGGCGGAACTTCTGAATAATGATCTTCTTGTCGCGGAATTGTTTAACAATGGTCGCAGTGACTTGCGCACCATCAAGCGTTGGGAAACCAATGATCGGCGCACCTTCGCCCGCGATCAAAAGTACCTTCTTGAACTGCACTTCGCCCCCGTGTTCGCCATCGCGGCGATCCACGACGATCGTGTCTCCCTCGCGAACACGATACTGGTGGCTACCGTCCTCAAAAATCGCATACATCCGTCAAAACTCCTCCGCAGTCGCGGCGGCCTGCCCGACCGGGTCACGCCTAACTTTTCCGTTCAAACCTGTCTGACGCAATCAAACAGCAAGGCTCCGGGTCGGGTCGGTCCCCGGGAGTCGAAAGTATCACTGTACCGAGACCACGCCCGAACGTCCAGCCGATTGGCCGATTGTTTTCCGCAAGACACTTGGCGACCCACCACGCCAGCCGTTTAAGCCTCAACATCGGGGCTCAGTGGTAAATTCCGCCCGTTAACGCTCACCGGGTGAGCACTATTGATTGTGCAAGCCTCTTTGCGAGGTTCATTGTCTGGCCAAGACCCGTGAGGCGGATTACAGTCGAGTCCTCCATGAACAACTTCGTCTTATCGTTCAGGCCGCGTCTCTAAAATCTTCACTGGGGAATCTTATCTCCATAATCGATCGCCATCGGTGCCCAGCCCGCAGGCAAGAGAGGTGCCAAAGTCTATCACGAGCCTGATCAAGAGAGGTCGCTGATGCTCGCTAGAACAAGTCGATTGTCAATCCATCCCGGGAACGCTGACGAAAGAACTTCCCGATTGATGTGAAACCTTGGCCGGAATTGCTCCCTGATGAATCAGGAATCTCTGAGCGGGAGTATCATGTCACAGAAGCAGCCAATGCCTGGATGCTCGACCCGAATCGCGACTGGAACTGGTGGAGCAGCCGAGCCCGATGTCCGAGACACGTTCCAAACCCGACGAGCCTCAGCCGATCCGTGAGCTGACGATCTGGATGATCGCCATGCTCATCCTGGGAGCATTGCCTTGGGTGACCGGGTTCCAGGAGCGAGCCCTTGCGGAAGCGGTTGAGGCGGGATCCGCTCGGGCGGAACGACGCGGGATTGGCGAGGTCCGTGACGATCAGATCCGCAAAGCCGTGAAGGCTCAACAGGATACAGAACCATTCTGGATGACGTTGTGGCTGCTAGGCGATCTCTTGATTGAGCCGGTGGCGATCGCGTTGCGAGCCGTCGCTGTCGCGACTTCCTTTGCTGCCCTGGCCGCCCTCTCGGGTCGGACCATCGGCTTCGAATCGGCGTTTGAAGACTGCGCACGCTCACAGCGTTTCTGGGTTTTGGGACTCGCCGTTCGGGTCGGCTTGATGCTCGTCTTGCGGCGGAGTGAGGTCGATACCTCGCTTGCATTGTTACTCCCCGAGGGACCTGTCTCGGCCCTGACCTGGCTGTTTTGCAGACAGATCGACGTCTTCACAACGCTCGGCTGGTTGTCGATGGCCAAAGGGGGCTGGAAGCGCGGCCAGGTCAATCTCTTCGCCGCCCTGCTCGTCTGCGGGCTCTTCGCCAGCGTTGAAGTGGTCTCACGCGTGTCGTTCGAGGCCGCGATCGGGATGGTGATTCGGCTGAGAATCACAGCGGAATGACGGGTTTCTTCTGGGAGGCGGCTCAGCGTCCTGCTTTACGCAATCTTCCGGTTATACCCTGGGAGCTGATCGAGAAGAGGGGCAGAAGCAGCTCGAAACTGCGGTCCACCCCTCAGCATTCAATCCAGATCGATGGCTCGTGAGTCGCGTTTCCGACCACCGCCTAGCGACTCGGGGATCTCGACTCGCATCGTATGAGGGCCTCGGGGAGAGGCTGGCTGGTTCGTCGTGTGACGTCGAGTTTCGATCGGTCGCGAATCGACTAAGGGCATCGACATAGCGATCGCGTCGACCGTCTCTGCTCCGAGTCGATCGAGGGTGCCGGAGAGCTTCTCGATCCGACCGATTAGCCCGTCGTAGATGACAAGGGCGAGAATCGCCAGGGCAACTCCAGCGGTGAGTGGCCCTAAAGCCGTCCCCAAGGCCGGGGCCCATGTCGCGCCCGGAAGGGTTAAACTCCGTCCAGCCGAGAGCAAGGAGCCGAGAAGGCCGATAAGCGGAGCGAGCGCGGCAATCCGCCGCAGGGTGCCCACATTGCGACGCAATTGGTCGACCTCAACCCGAACGGCCAGCGCCACCGCCCGATCAAGATCCGTCGTCGGACGTCCCCACCGCCTCACGGCGGCCAGGGCAACTCGCGAGGCGGGTGATGGATTTAACTCGCACAAATCCAAGGCTTTATGGCGGTCAAGCTTCCCTTCCTCCATGCGATCGCTGAAGCGGGTCATGAAGTCCTTGGGGGTGATCCGTCGTCGCCGGACCTTCCAGGTCCGTTCGACCATCACCAGGGTTCCGAGCACGGCACAGGCACCGAGGCCTCCCCAAGTGACCCGGTCAACAGGAGGGGTTCGGTTATACCAAGCCATAGCGGTCAGGCCCGATTTCTTGATCTGGGTGTAGGCCTGATCGGCCATCGGGTGACCAAACGGGCCGGCCGCAACGCCAGGATCGGCGGCACCGGTAAGACTCACCAGAAGTCCTGCACATAGGACAAACCCCGTGCCCTGCTGGCGAAAGCGGGTCGGAGTCCATCGGAAAGCGGCAACAGCGTTCGCCTTCGACGAGCGTGGCATGCGGTGGGTTCCTTCCCAGCACCGGGAGATCGAACAGGGCGGTCCCGACGGATCAAGAGTCGGACTTCTCGCGTCGGGATAATCCACCAGACTTACCACGAACCGCCTCAAGCCGTTTCCGGGCTTCGATTGCGGAGGGGTCGTCGGGGAATTTCGAAGCGAGTCTCTGATATGTTTCGGCGGCTTCGGCCCACTGGGCGAGTTGTTCATGAACTTTTCCCGCCTGGAGCAAAGCGGCTGCCTGCCAGGTCGGGGCGTTATAGAGGATGTAGACCTTGAGGAACTCGCTGAGGGCCTCGTCGTAATCCTTTTGGTGGAAATAGCTTTCGCCACGCATGAGTTGAGCGCGAGCGGCAAGTTCGCTCGCAGGTTTGGCAGCAATCACCAGGTCGTAGGCTGCCCTCGCTGCTTCAAATCTTGCTAACCCTTGTAAAGCGCGTCCTCGGGCGTATTCGACCTCGCTGACCATAGGATCGTTAGGGGCCTCAGCTTTCCAGGCTTCCGCCTGGAGCAGAGCATCCTTCCAACGTTCGAGTAAGACGAGGCACTGAATGCGTCGTCTCCGCGTTGCCAGCATCAGACCCGGAGGATCTCCCGGGCCGACAGGTTCTGAGGCGAGAGTCGCGAAACCGACCTCGGCGATACGCGCATCTCCTGACTGGAAAGCGACTTCCGATCTCCAGAATCGAGCCTCACGACGGAACGCCCCTTCACCATATTCCGAGAGAAGCCGGTCGAAGGTCTTACCAGCCGCCGCCCAATCGCGCTGGGCGGCCTGAGTCCGACCGAGTCGATAGAGGGCCGACTGAAGCAATACTGGCTTAACGTCACCCGAGCCCGCAACCAAGGGTGAGAGTAGCCGGATCACTTCGTCGTAATTCTTGACGTTGTAAGCCGTTTCGGCAAGATTGACGCGGGCATCGGCAGTCCGCGCGCTGTTAGGAAATTGCTCCAGAAGCCTGGTGAAGAGCTTGTCGGCTTCGGTGGGCTTTCCCGCATCGACCAGGGCCCAGCCCCACTCAGCGAGGAGGCTATCGAGTCCTTCACCTCCCCCATCGGGATAGTCGAGTAAATATGCTTCATAGATCGGGACCGCTTCCGCCGGCTGTTTGGTCTCGACCAGCAATCGTGCCCGGGCCAGTCTCGCCGGTTTCGCCTGGGGAGTCTTGGCGTAAGTCTCAGCAGTGAAGGCATAAGCAGCGAGCGCCTCATCGTTCTTTCCCACCGATTCCAGGGCTCGTGCCCGTATCAAGGCCGACTCAGGGGCGAGTGCGCTATCGGGGCTCGCCTTCAGGAGTTCATCAAAAGCCTGGGCAGCTTCTTCAGGTCGATTGGCGCTGAAGTAGGCCCACCCAAGTGCCGATTTTGCTTGATCTTGGGTCGAAGGATCGACAGCCTCGGTCGCTCGCTTTGCCAAGACGATGGCGCGGTCGTAATCCTTGGCTTCAATCGCTGCCTGCGCCAGACGCAATTGGGTTGTGGCTAGGACTTTACTCTGCGGGAAATCTTTTTCGAGCCGGTCGAGAGCCTTGCGAGCCTCGACGGGCTTATCGCGAGAAATCTGAGCATGGGCGAGGTGGGCCAAGGCGTAATCGGCCACGTCACCATTTGGATTCTCCGCAAGATACGCTTCGAGTGGCTCGACCGCTTCGGGGAATCGGCCAGCCTCCACATGCCCCTGACCGATCAGGAACTGGGCGTTTGTCGCGGCGGGCAAGGAGGGAGACTTGGCAAGGTCCTTGAGGACCTTTGCCGCCATCTCAGGCTGATTGTCCGCCCGGTAAGCCAGCCCCAGGAAGTAGCTCGCCGCCTGTTTGACCGCCATACTTGGCTTCTCGGACTCGATCGATTCCAATAGCCGGATGGCCGTCTTAGGCTCTCCCAGATCGAGCGCCGCCCGCGCTTCAATCAATCGAGCATCGGACTTAAGAGGACTCTGAGGAAAGAGTTCGGGAAAGGAACTCGCCAGAGTTCGAGCGTCCGCCGACTTCTTGGAGTCGAGGGTCAATTCGGCGGCCCGAACGAGTGCAGCCGCTCCCCAAGGATCGGTCGCTGGAGCTTTGTAAGCCAGAACCATCAACTCCCGGGCTTGGTCGCGTTGGCCGCTCGAGAGCAACGCTTCGCCGGCCCCATATTGAAGCATGGGACGCAACGGGGTGTTCTCATACTTCGTCACAGCCTCACCCAACAACTTCGCAGCCTCGACTGCTCGTTTGCTCGTCCTCAGGAGGGTCCCTAACGCATAAACCGCAGGTCCCGCAATGGCAGGGTTCGTATCCTCGGACAACTGCCTGAGAATCGGCTCAGCCTCAGCGCGGCGGTCGAGCTTGATCATCGCATCTGCCCGCGACAACTGGGATTCCGCGATGAGAGGGCTCCTAGGCGCGGATCTTTCGAGGGCCTCGAAGCTCTGGATCGCCTCGGCCCACTGACCCAGAGCCATCTGCAGTTTTCCCGCCTCTGCGCGAGACTTATCGGCGAGGTCAGGGGCTCCCTTATCGGCGAGGTCATTAAAGAGTTTGATCGCGGGCTCGGGCTGGCCAGAGAGGGCCAGGGTCCGACCGAGCCCGAACTTGGATCGGTCGATTAACCGACCGTTGGGGAACTGTTCAATGGCGGTCTCGTAGGCTTTAATCGCCGCAGGGAAGTCATTCTGACGGAGGCAGACGTCGCCTAAATATGGCCAGGCGGTATCGAGATGGCGGTGGCCGGGATACTTCGTCGTGTACCGTTCCAGAGCCGAGCGGGCTCCAGGGAGGTCGCCCAGCATATAGGCGGTTTCGCCCGAGCGGAACCACGCCGTCGGGGCGTTCGCGTTCTCGGGAGAGGCCCGCAAGAAGCCTTCAAAGGCTGCCCGTGCTTCCTGATATCGTCCCTGAAAGAGGCGGGCATTGGCCAGTCCAAACCGGGCATCGAACGCATCGGTACCGGGGCTAGCGGTCTCAAGAAACCGCTCATATTCCTTCGCTGCCAGGTCATAGCGACGCTCGCGGAGGAGCCCATTCGCGAAGGCCAATGCCTCGGGAGGCCGATTGGCGGCTGGAGGCTGCTGCTGCCCCAAGCTGAGTGATGTTAAAGTGATTAAAAGGGCAATCGCTGAGACAGCCCGTCTGAGGTGGCGTCGTATCATCGGCTTGGGCATGTCCGCCTGCCTCCGTGGGGCTGGAACGTCCCGGGGATCGGATCGATGGAAGCACGAAGAGGGGGGGACCCTTACCTCTTCGTGATGCCTTCTTCGTTATAACCCGTTTACCACCTTTCCCTCAAGGGCGGCTCTGGGCCTGGTCGTTGAGGAGCCACACGAGAGAGGTCTCGAGTTCACGGGGCTTGAACCCAAAAGGGCCCCGGCCACTTTTGTAGGCCACCTTACCCTCACTATCAAGTAAGTAAAGGCGACTTGGCATGCCGCTATACTTGGCTCCAACGGCGTCATCGATCGTGTCGACCAGGAACGGCATGTCGAACCCCAAGGTCCTTTGGCAGGTCTGCGCGACCGCGATCCGCTCGTCCTGAGTCTTGGGCTGGTCGAGCGAGACGCCAACGCGATCGTTGCTCGGTAGGACCCAACCCCCCTTGGGATGAGCTTCACGGACATAGACCATCACGAACTCTGCGCGATCCTTATAATGCTCGTAGAGCTTCTCGATATTCCCCCCCTGCATCCGGAACGGCCCACACGTAAAGTTGCCAAAGATCAGGACTACGGGCTTGGGACCGATCAGTTTCGAGAGGGTGACCGCACCCTTACCGTCCACCGTTTTGAGTTGGAAGTCGGGAGCGAATTCTCCAAGTCTCGGACCTGCTTGAAGGGACCCGATTTCCTGGGCAAAGAGCCCCTGGATCAGGGTAGACCGGCTCGGCCCAGAGCTTGAGGAACCACCACCACCACGGCGGCCGCTACTAGCAAACAGTTGTTGAAAGTCTTCCTGGGATAAGAAGCCCTGGGAATCGCTATCGAGCATTTTAAAGAAGGCATCGAACTCTTCGGGAGTGACTCGACCATTGCCGTCTCGATCTGCCATTGCGAAGAGCATCATGCCTGGGGTCGGGGTGAGAGCGTGGGCTGAGAACTCGAAGTCGGCGGCTGAAATCGCTCCACTACCGTCGCGGTCGAGCCTGCGGAAGTCGGGATCTGACCCAGGAAACTCCCCTCTTGCGATCGTTCCGTCGCCGTCCTTATCCAGCCCAGCGATCAGAGTCTTCGCGTCGAACCTGGTCTGGGCCTTGGCTTTGCGGAACCAACCGTCTTCGGGTCCAAGCTGACTCCCTGCCAGGATATCGGCGAACATCGCCAGCCATTCCGGGTGGTCAGGCCAGCGCTTTTCCAACCTAGGAAGAGTCCACCGGCCAATCCGGGCGACCATGTCCGGTGGGGGCGTATCGTCCCAGGAAGCGGAGGCTTGATCCGTCGAGATCGTCCAGAGGACCAGAGACATGAGGCCAAGTTTCAAGACGTTTCGCATTGGAGCAGACTCCATCTGGACAGAGAAGGCACCCGTTCCAGGGTGGCCTCGACCCTTCGCAAGATCAAGGACCTACCGGCGACACGAACTTCCCGGTGCCTGTTAACGATCTCGGTATCCGGAAGGTCGAACGCCCGACTTGACCCACCTCATTTTGTGGTGTAGAAAAAGAGCATCCTAAAACTCCTGGACCTCCTGATCAGATCAATCATCCCAGTACGATCCATTTTGCTGGGATCGATAAGCCGATCGGGAACGACAGAGCAGTTTTGGGTGACTACGCAGTCTGGGGAAATTTTTCTAAATTTCCCAAACCGCGCAGTCTGCAAAATGTATACTGTCTTTGAACCCAGCGGAGACCGGACGAATCTGGTCTTCTCCTTCTGACCTGCCCGTTGGGTAACCCCACCTAGGGAGATTTGCAGCACATGACTTCGCGTAAGATTTTTGGTGTGTTGGCCGCTTCGTTGGCCATTTCTGCCTCGGCCTCGGCCCAGTCGCCGCAGGCTCCCGACAAGAACGCCCCGGTCGCGGTTGCTCCGACCAAGGTTGCCCCGGTCGCTGTCGCTCCGGCCAAGTCCTTGCCGGTGGCTGTTGCACCGTCGAAGGTCACCCCGGTGGCCGTCGCCGCTCCCCAGTCTGCTCCCGCCGCTCCTGGCAAGGGCATGCCAGACGCAGTCGCTCCGAGCAAGGTTGCTCCCGCCTCGTCCGCCCCCCAGATGCCTTCGAAAACCCTTCCCGCCGCTCAAGGTTGATTGCTCAACCTGGCGAGATTGAACTTCATCGACCCCGGACGCACCTTGCGACCGGGGTTTTTTTGTTGGCCAAGGTCCTCTGATCAGGACGGGTCGCGGGACAGCCCTCTAGTAGCTTGAGGGCGTTTCGACTAACATCTTGTGAACGAAGTGATTGGATCAACCGGTCACGACGAATTTCGAATCTCGTGTGTTTACTTCCCACCCGTACCGACCACGGCCTCTCGCTCGCGAGCAGCGAAAGGCCAAGGCCAGGCTGACGGATTGACGCTCCCTGCTCGATTCGCCAGCGAATCGACGCGGCTCAACTCTACCCGGGTTGGGCACGTCCGAGGGTTTGTTTCCCTCGACTGAGGCCAGGGGCGTCTTGGCTGATTTGCCAATCCGTCTGCGGGACGGTCTTGAAAATCGCCCGCTGACCTGAAGCCAGGATTGATGAAGGAGCAACGCCCCGCCATGATGATTTACGTCGGGAATCTTGACTACGCAATGACCAACGAGGACCTTCGCCTCCTCTTCGAGCCGTTCGGTGCCGTGGCGATGGCTGAGGTGCAAGTCAAGTCGCGCACCGGCCAGTCGCGTGGCTTCGGCTATGTCGACATGCCCAACGACCACGAGGCCGACGCTGCGATCAACGCTCTCTCAGGTCGCGAACACAAAGAACGCAAGCTCACCGTGAACGAGTCCCGACCACGCCGCACCGTCCGCGATATGTACGCCGGTGGTGGCTGGTTCGGTGGCGGGAGTGGCTGAGCAGCCAGCCTCTGAGAACGAGAAGAGCGAACCCCTCGAAGTTCATCCTGCGGTCCAGGTTCTCCCAGCTCGGGACATCCCCTCGCCGGAGGGGCGGCCCGATCGTGATCGCACGCGACATCGCGATCGCGTGCGATCGGCCCCCTTCTTTTCTTCCGCGCGGTCAATTGACCGAGCGGACCCTTGGACCGCCATGGCCAATAACGCCCACCCACCAGACCGCGACCGCGAGCGAAGTCTCGCCGTTTTCATCGATCTTGAGAACCTCGCGATGGGGTTCCAAAACCAGCGCAAGACCAAGTTCGACATCCAAAAGGTGCTCGAACGGCTGGTCGAAAAAGGGAAACTGATCGTCAAGAAAGCCTATGCCGATTGGAGTCGGTATCAGGCCTATACGGTCCCCTTCCATGAGTCGGCGATTGAACTGATCGAGATCCCACGCCGGAGCCAAACCGGCAAAAACTCGGCCGATATCCGCTTGGTGGTCGATGCCATGGACCTATCCTGGTCCAAGCCACATGTCGACACCTTTGTGATTGTTTCGGGTGATAGCGACTTCTCACCACTGGTCTCAAAGCTCAAAGAGAATGGCAAGCACGTCATCGGCCTGGGTATGAAGGGTTCGACCTCGGAACTTCTCCGCGACAATTGCGATGAGTTCATCTATTACGAGGACCTCGAACGCCAGGAAGAGGCGGAACAGAAACAGGTTGCCACCAACCTTTCTGCCGATCTACCCGATCGCAAGCGCGAGCTTTATAGCCTGCTCCTTGAAGCCTGTAGCGCCCTCACTCGCGAGAACCATGAGGTTCTCTATGCATCCATGATCAAGGATACGATTAAGCGGAAGAAGCCCTCATTTGATGAGACTTATTACGGCTTCCGATCGTTCACTCACGTCCTGGAAGATGCGGACAACCTCGCGCTGATTGACATCGAACGCAATCCCAAGAGTGGGACGTATGTCGTCACTCGCTTCGGTGAGCGACCCCCCACAAAGCCAGTCGTTGCCGAGAAGCCCCCTACGCCCCCGCCCAGGAAGCCCTGAGCGACGGCGTTTCGACTTTTCTGTAAGCCGGGCTCAGCCTTTTCTGGCTGCCATCAGATCTTTGACCGAACAGCCGGAACAGCCCCCGCCGCCACCGGTCCCGCAGCCCCCGCCACCGCCGGAGGAACACGACCCACACGTGTGCTCCTCCTCTTCCTCTGCGTGATCATGTTCGTCTTCGTCCTCAACGTCGATGCCGACGGGTTCGAGGACGACGTCGAGCCCGCAGAGGTCCCGAAGTGCGGCTACCAACCCCGAGGCGTCGAGCCTGTGCGGGCCAAGATAGTGAAGCACGGTCCGGTTGAGATCGAGAAGTGGCTCGACGTCAAGAATGTCGATCGGCCAGATACCCTCACTGAAGAACTTTTGACACGTTGCGAAGTGACCAGGCGCTTCGCGGCTGACCTGGACGCTCCGTGCGAAGTCGTCGGCATTGGCAATCCGAACCACGGGCGCGGCCTCGCCTTCTCCGGCAGGGGCGACGACCTCACCAAGCTCCGTTCCGCGATGTGTGCGGATCACCACAGAGTCGCCGCGAGCAAGCGAATCACCCTCGAAGGCGAATTTCGCGACCTCGCGACGTAACCCATAACGAATCCAGTAGTTCCGCATCATTGTCCGCCCCCCGCCGACCCGATCGCCGACGCCTCCAGTTTAGCCTCCTGCGGGGACAAAGGGCAACCCGGAGACCTTTCCTGCCAGGCGGGAATCGGGCTATAATCCTCGTGCCGGAGTGGATCAGACCCGAGACGCGGAACGGCCCCGAGGGCAACCAGGATGACCAGTGCCCGCATTACCTTGAAGGTCCAGGGGCTTGATTGCCCCGTCGAGGCCGCCGCACTCCGTAAGGCGCTCGAAGGGAAGCCGGGCATCGTGGGTGACCTTGGTTTCGACCTTCCGGCCGGGACCATGACCGTCGCTCATGACCCCACGACCCTCAATGGCGATGGCCTTGTCGCCATGATTGCCATCAATTCCGGCATGAAGGCTGAGTTGATCGTTGATGAGATCACAGCGCCAGGCCCAGACTCCTGGTGGGCTCGAAACGGTCGCTGGTTCACGACCATGGGCTCGGGCTTGATGCTCTTGAGCGGGGTTCTGCTTGATCTGGGTCATTCCACGAACCTATCAATTCCATGTTATGCGATGGCGGTACTGATCGGTGGGATCGACCTGCTCCCTCGCAGTTTCCGTTCGCTCATGAGTGCGCGGCTTGACATCCATGTGTTGATGGGTCTGGCAATGGTGGGTGCCTGTGTCCTGGGTCAGTGGGACGAGGCGGCAACCCTTGCTTTCCTGTTCGGTCTCTCCGAATGGCTCGAAGCGCTCAGCCTCGCCAGGGCTCAGAATGCGGTGCGGACCTTGCTGGAGATCGCCCCCGAGACCGCCGAACGGATCAACAAAGATGGTTCTACCGAGCTGATCCCCGCAGGCGATCTCTTACCCGGCCACCAGGTGCGGGTCCGTCCCGGTGAGCGGGTACCGGTCGATGGAGTGGTCGTTTCGGGCCGATCGACACTCGATCAAAAGGCGATTACCGGTGAGTCGACCCCTGTCTTGCG
Organism: Isosphaeraceae bacterium; assembly: GCA_025356475.1. Taxonomy (GTDB): domain Bacteria; phylum Planctomycetota; class Planctomycetia; order Isosphaerales; family Isosphaeraceae; genus JANXSX01. The sequence continues at coordinate 23,081 of JANXSX010000029.1, forward strand.
CGAGCCTGGCGACCTTGTTTACGCCGGGACGGTGAACGGAGAGGGCGCAATCGACGTAAGGGCCTCGGTCGCTGCCAGGGACACGGTGGCTTCGCGGATCGCTCGCGATGTCCGACTGGCCCAGGCGAGCCGGGCTCCCGTGGAACGGTCGATCGAACGCTTCGCAGCCTGGTACACCCCTGGAGTCCTGATCGTGGCAGTTGCCATGATGCTCATTCCTGTGCTAATGGATGCGTGGCTTGGTCGCCCGTTGGCCTGGCAAGGGCCGTTTCGGAATGGCCTGGTGGCGCTGGTGATCGCATGTCCTTGCGCTTTGGTGATTGCAACACCCGTCGCTGTTGTCAGTGCAATGACCTCCGCCGCCAGGCGGGGAATCTTGATCAAGGGGGGCCAATATCTCGAAGCGTTCGGACGCTTGAAAGTGCTAGCATTCGATAAAACCGGCACCCTGACCAAGGGGGAGCCGGACGTGGTCGAGGTTGTGGCGATGGACGGCCAAGGTGAGGATATGCTCAAGATTGCAGCGGCTATGGGCGATCGCGGCGGCCATGTCGTCGGTCGCGCGATCGCCAGGCATGCCCGTCGCCTTCAACTGGACGTCCCTGCCGCCGAAAGCTACGCAGCCGTCCCTGGGCTGGGGGCCTCGGCGATGGTCGAGTCGGTCCAGTATCATCTCGGCAATCACCGCTATATTGATGAGTCCCACCAGTGCCGGCCCGACTTCCACGGCACCTTTGCCGACGCGGAAACGAAAGTCGGAACCGCCGTGGCCTTGACCTCTCCGAGTGGTCCCCTGGGCTACATCCGGCTCGCGGATCGACCGAGGTCCGAGGCCGCTGAGGTGCTCCTCGAGTTACGCGAGCTTGGGATCGAAACCGCGATGTTGACCGGCGACAACAGCGCGACCGCGTCGGCAATCGCCTCTCAGCTAGGAATCCACACTCCTTTATCGGGCTTACTCCCGGGCGATAAAGCCGACGCGGTTCGCCGCTTACAATCGACCCGTGGGCTGACAGGTATGGTGGGCGATGGCCTGAACGATGCCCCTGCCCTGGCCGCCGCCGGGGTCAGTGTCGCGATGGGGGGCATCGGCTCCGCAGCCGCGCTTGAGGTCGCCGATATCGTTCTCATGAGAGATGATCTGACGAGCCTCCCATGGCTGGTCCGCCATGCACGGCTTACCCTCTATCGCATCAAGCAAAACATCGTTCTTGCACTCATAACCAAAGTGATTGTCTTGATATTAGCGATGTTTGGCATGGCGAATCTCTGGCTAGCCATCGCAGCCGACGTAGGGACGAGCTTGGTTGTGACGGCGAATGCGCTGCGGTTGTTGCACCCAGCACCAGCTCGTTGAGGGCATGCTCGGGGCGGATCTATCGCACAGCTTGCATAAAGGGGTGAGGTTAACTTTGTCATTATCGCATCTACATATCCCGCATCATACGGACTCTCATGGATCACGTATCACCTCTCATCGTCTACGTCACCAGCCACGGCTTCGGCCACTTGAACCGGACGGTGGCGGTGCTCAATCAGGTTCCTCCACAGGTCCCGATCACGATTAAGTGTGATCCAAGTTTGTTTGATCATTGGGGTGAACGTCTCCATCGCCACGCGAGCTTCAAGGCCTACGTTTCGGACGCAGGTGCGTTGAACCCACCGGGTGATAGCTCAAAAACGGATGGGCCGGGCTCGATCGCTCGGGCGATGGCGATCCATGAGGATGCGATGCTCTTGATCGATGAGGAAGTAGCGTTTCTCAAAGGGGCGGGTGCCGTTCTTGTTGACGCACCCCCTTTGCCGCTCCTGGCCGCGAAACGCGCCGGGGTGCCGGGCTTCTTGCTGGGGAACTTCACCTGGGCCGAGATCTATGCGCCCCACGCCAAGAAACTCGGCGAGGACGAAATTGCGTTTGTTCATAGTTTGAATGATTGCTACAGCCAGGCCACTGCGGTCTTCCGGACTGAGCCTGCACTGGCGATGACGCATATCGGACCCATCGAGAATGTGGGGATGGTCGTCACCCCCGGTCGAGATCGCCGGGCCGAGCTTCGGGCATTGTTCCAGATCTCTAAGAATGATAAGATTGTTTATTTCTATATTGGCCGTTATGGTCAAGCGAACTTGCCTTGGAAGCGGCTTGGCAAGTTCGCGGGGGTCCACTTCGTCGGCTTCCACCCTCCAGCCGGAGGTCCTCTGGCCAACTTTCACGTCGTGCCCCCTCAGGAGTGGACGGGGGCCGACCTGGCAGCATCGGCAGACGTCATGGTCGCAAAAGCAGGGTACGGGACCGCATGCGAAGCCATGGTCTCGGGAACCCCGTTCGTGTATCCTCCCCGGACCGGGTTCGCCGAGCATCGTGCCCTCGACCGAGCCCTCCGCGCCTGGGGAGGCGGTGTCCCCGCAACCGCTCGTGAGTTTGCCGAACTCCAGCTCGAAACACTCCTGGATCGTGCATTCCGACTCAAGCCAGGCCCGCCCCCGTTCGACTCCCACGGGGCAAAGATTGTCGCCGAACGACTGACAGTGATCTGTAACAACAACTCATCTGTTCATAATTGAGTATAATGATGAAAATTGTGATTCATCCTCCGGTGGAAGCCGTTCGGCTTCTTGCCTTCCAGGCGGCTGCGCCGGAAGTAACCTTCGTCAATGCGGCGACCGAGGCCGAAGTGATCGCCGCTCTGCCAGGGGCGGAGGCCTTTTTGGGCAAGATCAGCCCAACGATGCTGGCGACGGCTGACTCCCTGCGGTGGGTTCAAGCGTTCACTGTCAGCCTGGAGCATTATCTCTATCCGGCGTTGATAGAACACCCGTGTACACTGACCAATATGCGAGGCCTGTTTGGTGACGTGATCGCCGATCAGGTGATGGGGTACGTGATCTGCTTTGCGAGGAATCTGCATCACTACATTCGTCGCCAGGCCGAGCATCGCTACGAGCCGTTTGGCGGTGAGGCGGGGCGAGTCAGTCTTGCGGCCGGCCCAGGAACGGTCAACGCTATGGATAGGGCGAACATCTTCTTGCCAACCGCGACGATGGGGATCGTGGGGTTTGGAGCGATCGGTCGTGAGATTGCGCGCCGGGCACTTGCGTTCGGGATCTCGATTCGTGCGGTGGATCGCTTTCCTGATCGCGTTGAGCCGCTTGATGGGGTTGAGAAGGTCGATGGGCTCGATCGGTTGCCGAACTTGCTCGCGTGGAGCGACTTCCTGGTGATCGCCGCTCCGCACACTCCGGAAACCGAGCGGATGTTCAACGCGTCGACGATTGCACTGATGAAACCGAGCAGCTACCTGATCAATATTGGACGAGGAGCGATCGTTGTTCTAGAGGATCTGGTCGAAGCGCTCCGGGCGGGAACGATTGCGGGGGCCGCGCTCGATGTTTACGAAATTGAGCCTTTGCCTGCAGATCATCCGCTCTGGGACTTCACCAACGTGATCCTCACTCCGCACACAGCGGGTTACTCGACCGCGATCGCCCAGAGGCATCTCTCAGCCCTGACCGAGAACCTCCGGAGATTTGTTGGTGAGGAACCGTTGCTCAACGTAGTAGACAAAGCACTCTGGTTCTGACCATCATGAATAGACCCTCACTGATTTGTTGTTCAGCGTCCCCGACCCCGGATCTTGCCGGAGGAGCGTTTGGATGCGCCGACGTTCTGCGTTTACCCTGATTGAGCTACTGGTTGTCATCTCGATCATCGGTGTGTTGATCGCGCTCTTACTGCCGGCGGTCCAAGCGGCCCGTGAGGCCGCTCGTCGAACCCAGTGCATTAATAACTTGAGGCAGCTCAGCATAGCGCTCCAGAACTATCACTCCAGTTCGAACCTCTTCCCGATGAGTTCGGTGAACGGAAATGGGCACGGAAACGGGCAGACCTGCTTCACTTTGATCCTGCCCTTCCTCGAACAGAAGCCGCTCCACGCAGCCTATAACTTTCAGGTCGAGTTCTATACCACCGCGAACTCGACGGTCGTAAGCACCCAGCTCTCAGGGATGATCTGCCCGAGCAACCCACAGTTTGACCGCCGTCCGGCATCGGACCTCAAAAGCCTTTCGGGCGTCCCGCCGACGGTTCCAGGAACCTCAATATTCGCGCGGAACCACTATGCAGCGAACTGGGGAGGAGGTCGTGGTACCTGGGGGGCGGACTTCGTCCGGAATAAGCAGACCTCACGCGGGGTAATGATGACGATCGCCAGCCTGGACTCGACAGGCAAGCCAAATTCTTGCGTCCGGATCGAGCAGATCACCGACGGGAGCGCCATGACCGTTCTCCTGGGGGAGAAACGCGATGGCCAAGGTTGGGGGATCGGCGGCTGGGCGGCCAGCGAGTTCGATGTCAACATTGGGCCAGAGCTTCAAGGTGATGATCCGCTCGCCCGCCAGGTCTATACGGGTTCACTCCATCCCGGCGGACCTGGATTCGCCATGTGCGACGGCTCCGTCAAGTCGTTCAAACCCACGATCGACAAAATGATCTGGTATGGGTTGATCACTCGTAATGGTCGTGAAGTGATCAGCGCTGATGCCTATTGACGTGCGTCCCGAGTCGGATCGAACAAACCACCTACTTCTCGCTTTGAACTGAACGACTGGGACGGACTCGGGGCCGCGTATTTTGCCTATTTTCGCACTGAAATTGGGGACGACCTCCTCTCCGATGGGGAGAGGATCACATTGACCGACTCTGACTCCTTGAGGAAGCATGATGAGGCGATCCGCCGTTTTGATGAGTCTGGGAGCCTTGGCCGTGCTAACGACCTTGGTTCGAGCAGACAATCTCAAGATCGTGACTGAGAATGACGTCGTTTACACGAAGGTCGGCGACACTGAGCTGAAGCTGGATATCGCTCGACCTGCTGAGGGGGAAGGGCCGTACCCCGGTGTCCTCATCATTCATGGGGGAGGTTGGCGCGCCGGGAATAAGAGCGGCCATCGCGGCCTCTTGGCCGACTTCGCCAAGCGGGGCTATGTGGCCATTTCGCCCCAGTACCGGTTCTGCCCCCAGGACCTCTTCCCAGCGCAGGTCCACGACGTCAAAGCCTCAGTGCGCTGGATGCGAAGTCACGCCAAAGAGCTCAAGCTCGACTCCGACCATATTGGGGCGACCGGTTTCTCAGCCGGTGGCCACCTCGCGCTGATGCTGGGCATGACCGGCCCGGAAGACAAGCTTGAAGGGGATGTCTCAGCCGATGCCCCAAGTTCACGAGTTCAAGCGGTCGTCAACTACTTCGGACCGACCGACATGAACGCGGAAGATATCCCCGAGGCCTCTCGACCACTCCTCAAGGACTTCCTGGGCAAGGCCCCCAAGGATGACCCCAAGCTCGCTGCGCAGGCGTCGCCGGTCACTTTCGTGACCAAAGATGACCCACCCACACTGACTTTCCAAGGGACCAAAGACCCCTTGGTTCCGCACACTCAAGCGTTCAAGCTGACCGATGCCCAGACCGCTGCGGGGGTTCCAGGACGAGTCGAACTCATCGTCGGCGGCGGCCACGGAAATTGGGGCGATGTCGAGATCAAGCGGACCATGGACGTAACGATGAATTTCTTCGATGACCACTTGAAGGTCAAAACGAAGTGAACATCGCAGTCCGTCTCGACTTGATCTGAAGAAGCATCCGAATTGTCAAAGACCTTCCAAGGCGACCGCACTCATTCGAGAGGATGGGCGGTCGTCTTTGTCTTTGTCGAGAAAGAGTCGGTGGTTGGCTTTACTGAGGAGGACGTTTTGGTTCTGGTGGCGGCAGTCAAGTCGTTATCGTCGTCTTCAGTCGCACCCAAAATGGCGTCGTTGAGCTTGTGAATCATCCGCTCATCGCGGTTGCGCTGGCGTTCGAGCTTGTCCAATTGGCAATCTGGGACCAGGAAAATTCCTTTGAGTGCAAACTCTCGTTGCTCGCGGTCCTCTTCAACCAAGACCTCGATATACGCTTCGAGGCGCTTGGTCTGGGTTTCCACAAGGGCGAGAATCTTAGCGCGGGTCCGTTCGACGGCACCCGGATTCGCCTTATCTCGATCGGTCGGGTCGGGGTCGATCGGATAATTGGGCAGGTGGCGCTGGAACTTGGGAATGCCCAATAAGGTGAGGGCGGCATTGCGATCAGCCGATGTGAGGGCCCCATCGAAATCCTCAGATTCGGCAGCCTCGCGAAGGTAATTCCACTGCGTGACTAGGTGCTGACATCCGTGATAGGTCTGTTTGAGCCGGCAGACGATCGAGTGCGGGTGGCCGTTGATTCGATCGGCGATCAGAGCGATCTCCGCCTGGCGATCGACAGCCCAGAGCCGGTCCGCGCGGCGAATCAGTCGCACCTTGCGAGCATCGCGCTCAACGGTGAGGGCCGCATGGTGGGCGATCAAGGTCGCAACCTCGATCTTGGCTGCGGTGATCGCCTGTTGAGTAGTTCGACATGCGACTGGCGGCATGGCTCCCGCCAAGCTCGTCAGGGGTGACACACCCGGAGAGCGAGCTGAAGTGGCGACAGCGTCCGTCTGCGCCTCAATGGGCAATTGCTGGAGGGGTAAGGACAAGTTCGCGTCCATGGCGATCTCCCGAGTTAGGGGGGGTCTGCTTGCACGTACAAGACCCTCATCGGATTCGGGATGGGCAACCTTGCGAAAATAGGAGGCTTTCACAAGGCTTTCCGAAGAACCGATTCGACTTTAGCGATTAGAAGGGTTGGCTGGCCCAAGAATGTGCATGATCGCAATCACATCCAAAATAATTTCTGAGTTCACAAAACTTTTTGCATGATTGGGGCGATATATCCCGTGTACGAAATAATTATGTCTCGTACTGGCAACCTGGGACCTTTGTCTCGTTAAGGAGAGATAATGGCTCGACTTCGCAATCCGCGCTACGCCCCTGAGTTCCTGGAGCATCGTCTCAGCCCATCGGCCGGGATTTCCGCTGGGCTGGTGCCTATCGCGGTGGTTTCGACCTATGCAGGTGATCCACCCCCCCCACCCGCTGAGCCGGGTGTCCCCCCGCTTGATCCGCTGGACCCACCGATTGAGCCATGAGAGGACGAGAGTTGCCCACGCGACGATGAGCGGAGCCGAGCGGACCTGGAGGTCCGCTCTCGTCACCGGGATTTCTCTTCGTGAATTTACAAGCCGCCGCGAAGTCGTGCGTCGAGTTGCTCGCGAATGAGATCGAAGGCTCGATCGCTGAAGAATTGGGCCGGATTGGCCTGAAGCTCGGGAATCAGAGCAAACGCATTCGCCAAGTGGTTCGCGATCTGGACCAGTTGCGACTCATTCTTCTCATCGGGAGAAGCCGCCAGAATGTGCGCGATCGTGTAGTGGGCATACCCGATGGGGCCGATGGTCTCAGTCTCACTGGGAAGCAGTTCAGCCACTCGCAAGCCGTCGAGATTCGTTGCCAGTTCAAGGGCACGCTCGGCCAGGGGGAGAGCTCGATCGAGCCGATTCTCGGTGATATAACACCGAGCGAGGTAGATTAAGGCATAGATCGCCTGCGGCTGGTGCCGAACGAGTTCCTCATATCGAGAGTCGTGAACAACCTCATTGAGTTCCTTGATCTCGCCTTCACGCTGATAAACGAATGCATGAGAAGCATGTCGATACTTGACGAAAAGCTGGTTGGGATTGTGCTGAAGGATGGACGCATAATGGTCGTTCACCAAGGAATACTCGCCGTTAAGCTGGAGACGGCGGATCAACCCCCTGCGAGTGGACTCGTCGGTTGGCTGGTCTTTGAGTACAGAGTAAGCAAGTTGAGTGGCCTGAGTGGGATCGAGCCGGGTCGTGGAAAACTGACCTTCCGTCGCTGCGAAATGGAGTTTTAGGAAGCCAACGTGCCGTCCTGACGCCAAATTTTCCGCATATCGGCGGGCGTCCGCTACCGCCTCCTGGGGATGGCCAAGCGCCGCTTCCGCAAAGGAGCGGAGCCGAAGTCCTTCGCCACGCGGGTCGAGAGCGACGGCGGCGTTCGCTTCCTGATAGGCTTCGCTCGCCCTGTTTAATAGATAGTAACAGGAGGCCAGCCGGACCCGGGTCGCGACATGGGAGGGCCGGAGATCGCGGGCCGCTTGCAAGTGCGTAACCGCGTCGGCAAGCTCCTTGAGCCGAGCCGAGACATGGGCGATCCGGATGTGGATCCAGAACGAATGGGGACGAGCCTCTAACGCATGTAGATAATGCTCTCTTGCCTGCTCGGCATGGTCGGCCTCAAGCGCAACCCCACGGAGGTAGTGATCGAGCCAACCCGGAGGGGTTCCCCGCTCGACGCTCGGCTGATCGACTGTCACAACGGTCGCAATTCCCAACTTTTTTCGCAGTCGTTCCGCCTCATCCTCCAGGCTATCAAGCCGCCAGATCCCTTGGTTGGCCTCAATCCAGGCGAGGGCAGAACGGATTGCGGCATGGTCGCTAATCCCCGCATTCGCAGCGATCGCCTGGCGAAGGATCTGCTCGAGGACCCACATTTCCACATCGCCAAGATCGGATTGCGGAAGGGACTGGACCTCGGGGCGATCTCGCCAGTATTGCGGGTTGCTGATTCGAAATCCGAAGGCTTCGAGCCGCCTGCGGGCTCGGAAACCGGGATCGTCGAGAGTCGTGGAAGCCCAGAGGCGGTCATTGTGCGCGGAGTGCAGCTCCTCGTTCGTGTCCGAGTCCCAGGCACCTGATAGCATTTGGAGCCCAGCGTCACGTTGGGCCTGCCCTGTGAGGAACGCGCTCCCGCCCCAGGCCGAACAACCCAGCAGCAGGACCACGACCCAGCGTGCGATGAGAGGGCGGGAACGGGTCAGGGATCGTTTGAGCCTCGCCGGAAACGGGGCCTGGGGGACATTCAGGGTCGCCTGCCCACGCGACCAACGCTCAAGATCGGTCGCAAGGTCGGCAGCCCGGCGGTACCGGTCGGCAGGATCGGTCGCCAGGCAGCGTTCGAGGATCGGTCGCATGCCAGCGGGTATCAGGTGGGCTTCGGACTTCGCCACAACCGGGGCAAGGCTCCGGTGGATGGCGAGCATCGCCGCAACGTCGTACGCCGAGTGTCCCTCTCGTTGGAAGACGGTCGGTCCGTTCCCGGTCAGGGCTTCGCGGAGCACCAATCCAAGGCTGTAGAGATCACTGCGCTGTCGGTCAAAAAGGGGTTGAGCGGGCTCGTGGTCGCGGGAGTTCGCCACATGACGAAGGACCTCGGGAGCCATGTAGTTAAGGGTTCCACCCAGACTTCCCGACGAGCCAAGGCCCCCGACGGTCACGCGATCGTCGGCGGCCAGGTTGAAGTCGAAGAGCATCGGCACCGCATGGGCGGTCAGAAGAATGTTCGATGGTTTGATGTCTCCATGCGAGACTTTATGCCGATTCGCGTTGTCGAGGGCCCGAGCAAGCTTGGCGAACAGCGACGCAATCGCCTCGGCATACGTCAGGCCTTCCAGGGCGGATCGACTCTCGGTAGGGAGTTCGCCGAGATGATATTCCGGCGCGGAGACCCGATCGAGATCGGTGAGCAGGTCGAGTCCCGTCTCAGGGTGTTTCTTCCTCTTGCGGGCCCTGTTCAAAACATCGAGTAGCGTTGCCCCGCCGGCGAACGGCATCGCAACCAGGTAGACGGTCGCTCCTTCGGTCTTGGCCTCAAGAAGGTTGAGAACTTCAACGACGTTGGGGTGGGTTACCCTCGCCAGGAGTTGCGGCTCGCTTGACGTTCGGGTCGAGAACTTGACCACCACCCGACGGTGATCAAGGTCGTTCTGTTCGGCGAGAAACACCCTGGCGAAGCTCCCCTCCCCAAGTTTGCGTTTCAAGTGATATGGACCAATGACATCACCAACGACGGGGAGAGGATCGTCATCGTCGATGTCGTCCAGGTCGCTCGACTCGTGAGCGGCGATCAGAAGGCGAGAGGTTGGGAGAGCCTTGTGGAGTTCGAGAAGGAGCGAAAGCTCCTCAGACCAGAGAGGGAACCTGGCGCGAAGATCGTTGGGTAAGGCCGTGTGCCCATCACCCTCGGCCAGGCAATAGGCCAGATAGATCAGTTCGACGGCGTCGTCTGCGGCGGGATTCGGGCCGAGCCGGTGGATGTAGGCCTCGACGTTGGGCGATTCCCCCCGTTCCCAGCAGGCCCGAAACTCCTTCGTGAGGGCGGAAGGGTCAGTGGGTGAAACTTCACGCGTCCGCGCCCGACGGTAATCTTTCCGAGCGCGAGGATCGGTTCGAGAGGGCGTGACGGTGTTCAGACGCCTCCGCGCAGCTCTGACAAGACCACGCCGCCGCTCGGGTATTATTCCCACGATTCATTCCCCTTGAGGGACCTCACAAGATTTAACTTGCGACGCACTGTGCTCTCGTGCAAGTGCAGGCGCGTCGCAACTTCGCCGTGACTGAGCCCCTCGCGGCGAAGGGTGACGATTTGAACGAGTTCGGGCCCTTGGCCGGCAAGGATCTGGCGGAGTCGATCGCTCGCCTGGGCCTCTTCGCTGGGCGACGGGGCGTTCGAGACGATCTCGACGGGAACATCGCGCTGGCCTCGTCGTTCATAGATCCCCTGCTCTTTCGTGATGTCGTACTTGCGAGTGCGCGTCCGCTTGCGATGTTCCTCGTACACCTTGTTCTGAGCGATCGCGCCCAGGAACGCGCCAAGCTGTTGGGCGTTCTCGAAGGGAGTTTCACGCTCGCGGATTCTGACGAAGAAACTGGCCCAGACCGCCTGGACAAAGTCCATCGAGTCATACTTACGCCGCAGAGCGTGAGGGAGCCGGACCCGGACCATCATCCGGATTTCACGCTCGTACTTGCTCAGGAGTTGTCTCACAGCCGTGTCGTTTCCAGATTTGGCCTGCGAGATCAAATCCGCAAAGTCTGCGTCCTCCATCGTCCATGCTCCTTCGCAGGGTCGATGCAATCGTGCGTCATCATCCTGAAGCTGACAACACCCCCAAGCCATGCCGCTTCATCGCGACGCGAGGGACAGATCCTCAACGAAACCCTGTCTGAAAGGTTGTCGCCTGAACCTGTGACCCGATGCTACTCAAAGTTCGGCTTCTTGCCAAAGTAAATCTTGTGGGGCATGAGAGATTCCCTAGCGCTCGCCAGTTGGTGCGCGACAAAAGGTGGAGTACGTAGAATAGGCAAGATGCTTCCGGGTAATTCCGTTCAGGAGGTAGCGACTTTGGGACCCGCTCGATCATAAAGTACGCACGATGGATCCCCATAATTGCACTATGGAGACACACCGTGCGCACCACCGACGGCCTTGAGACTA
>JANXSX010000050.1 GCA_025356475.1 Isosphaeraceae bacterium
CACGACGTTGCCAGCCAATGGTGGTTCTTCGTCTGCGGTGATTGACCGTTTCACCGTCACGTTCTCAGAGGAGATGGTCGCGGCCTCAGTTAACAATCTCGCCAATCTATCGCTTGTCTCTTCGACGGATGGACACACGTATGTCCTATCGAGCTACGGCTACTCTACAGGGCTGACTGCCTCGTATCGGATCGTGGATGGCCCGCTTCAGCCAGGGACTTACACTCTGACGCTCAACGCTGGCATGACTGACCGAGCCAACAATGCGCTGGTCCCTTATGTCAGTAATTTTACTCTAACCAACGTCACGCCCCTCGTGCTTGAGAGCCGCTCGAACGATACGCTGAGCACTGCCACACCACTCGGTACCGTCGCCGCTGGGATCTCTGGCTCTTTCGCCAGAAACGGCGTCAATTTCGCCGCCGGATCCAACCCATACCGCCTGGTCTCCGCGGACTTCAACGGCGACGGCAAGCTCGATGTCATCACTGCCAATTACAGCTCCGGCACGATCAGCGTCCTGCTCGGAAACGGTGACGGGACCTTCGCAACCCAGGTCACCTACGCCACCGGTGGCAACCCTACCGATATCAAAGCCGTCGATATCAACGGCGATGGAAAGCTCGATATCGTCGTCGCTAATGTCGGTGGCAACACCATCGCACTCTTGTTAGGTAACGGCGACGGGACCTTCGTGCCTGTTCAAACCTACGCCACCGGGTCCAGTCCCTACTTCCTCGCCTTCGGCGACTTTACCGGCGATGGTAAGCCTGATATCGCCGTCACTAACTACTCCAGTAACACTGTCAGCGTTTTCTTAAATACAAACGCCGGCACGGCGAGCGGCACCGGATGGTTTGGCTCACAAGTCATTTATGGTGTCGGCTCCAACCCCACCGGAATCGCTGCCGCCGACGTCGATGGTGATGGCAAGACCGATCTCATCGTCGCGAACTATTCCGGCAACACCATCAGCGTGCTCAAGGGAAGTGGCACTGGGACTTTCGCAACCCAGGTCACCTATGCCGTCGGAGGCAATCCTCAAAACCTCAGCGTCGGCGACCTTAACGGCGACGGAAAGCCCGATATCGTCACCGTCGGCGCTGCCGGTGGCAACAACATTTATGTCCTGCTTAATAGCGGCACCGGGACCTTCCCCACCGCAACGCCATACGCCAGCGGAGGCAACACCAGCGGCCTCTACCAGGCTGCCATTGCTGACATCAACGGTGATGGTAAGCCCGATCTCGTCATGGCCGTCTACGGGTCCAGCTACATCTCGATCTTCCAGAACAAGGGCGACGGGACATTTAACGCCCCCAACTACTTCAACGTCCCAGGAAACCCCATCTCCGTCGCCGTCGGTGACTTCAACAGTGACGGACGACCCGACATCGTCGCATCACTCTACAACTCCGCTGCCATCACGCTCCTGACCGGTGACCCGATCGTCACCACCACCGAAGACCCCGTCGGCTCGGGACTGCGATCCTTCTACGCCCGAGGAAACGTCTCCAGCACCAGTGACGCCGATTACTTCTCATTCTCCGCCAACGCCGGCGATGTCGTCCAAATCGCTTCGGAAATCCCAGGATCGCCAGGGGCAAGCTCGCTCCGCTACTACATCCAAGACTCATTCGGAAACAACATCACGAGCTTCGGCTCCAATAACGTTGGCCAAGGTCAGTCTGCTCCGGGCACAATTTCCAGTTCCGGCCTCTATCGACTTCTCGTCCTCTACAACAACGACTACGAAAGCGAATATCGAGTACGCGTCACACTCGCGCGGGCGGGAACTCAGCTCGAAACCGAATATAACGACTCCACGGGTAGCGCCAACGCACTGACGTTCACTCAATCCAGCGGTGGTCACCAGACTGCCAGTGTCGCGGGTTATATCAGCTTGACCGATGGTGGTGACTACTTCGCGTTGGGGAATCTGCCCGCCGGAACCGCGATCAATCTATCAACGCGTGTCCCTGGCACTAGTGCCCTCCTGCCCAAGGTGGAGGTTCTCTTTAGTGCTGCAGGAACGGTACTGGTCGATGCCGATGGCGACCCGAACAATGGCACCGCCCAGGTCGTGACCACGGTAGGTGGCTTCTACTATGCCCACGTAGTCTCGAAAACCGGCGCATCGGGACTGCTCAACCAGTATATCCTCGACATCAACATGCAGAGTTCCGCCCTGCCCACGATCACGAGCAATTCGCTTCCTGCGGTCGCAACGACCTCTACTGCGGTGATCGATCGGTTTAGCCTGAGCTTCTCCCAAGACATGGTGGCGGCAACCGTCAACAACGTGGCCAATCTTAGCCTGGTCTCGAGCAGCGACGGGTCGATCTACCACCTGGCCAGTTCCGGCTATGCCAGCCTTGCAGATTCGTATCGGATCACGGATGGTCCGCTCCAGCCAGGCAACTACACGCTAACCGTGAGCGGGATGCAGGATACGTTCGGCAATGCGATCACCAACTACACACGTTCATTCACTGTCGCACCACTCGGCCTCTTCACGATCGAGAATCGCTCGAACGATACGCCTGCGACTGCTACTTCACTCGCAAGTGGTATCTCGCCAACGTTCGATGGGTCGTTCACCCCAACCGGCA
>JANXSX010000056.1 GCA_025356475.1 Isosphaeraceae bacterium
CGACGCATTCGCGTCCTAGAAAAGGAACGGCTGCTGGCCACGAAAGAAGAGCCTGAAGTTGAAACGAAACCGAGCGATTCCTCCGCCTCGAATGTTTCCGCCGACGCCGAAGAGGCCCCGGTCGCCTCGCCGCTCTTGTAGGTTTTGCCCGCAGGCTCTTTGACAATTCGGTGGATAGTTGACGGCGTGAGGCCGTTTTGGGGCGACGCTGCGCCTCGGGCCCAGCAGATCGACAGGGCGTCTCCAACATCGCCGCTGGCACACCTCCGGTGTGCATTTTTCTCGCGTTGCTCGTCCGGTGGTATCGCTCGTACCTCGCTCGACCACCGGCTGATCGCTGGTATCCCTACGGGATGAAATCCTCGCCCGAGCAGCGGCTAACGGCTGGCATCTCTAGAAACGCTGGCGAAACAATGTCTTGGAAACCGACACCCGTGCCTTCCGCAATCGGGAAGTTGTTTCGTCAGCATTCCGGTAGGAGAAGGCTCGGATGTTCTGAGCCTTCTGTAGCACAACTCGGACGGCGAGATCATGGTTTCTCAAAAAATGGGAATATCTTCATAAGATCTGCTTTCGATGGGTGGGTGCCGTACTCGCAGAGTTCGAACGCTTCGGCAGTCTTGACCTTGGCAGCTTCCTCGGCCCCGAGTAGCTCTGTGAGCTTGGCCTGGAACTTCTTGGCGGAAGAGCCGTACCGACCGGCGAATCGGTCGCGGAGCATTGCCTTTCGCGCGACTTTGTCTTTGGGGATCTGGTCAAGGTAGCCATCGATCCAGGGGAGCCACTCATAGAACTGCGACTCGATCGCGTCGAGTGCATCGATCTTCTGGTCGAACGTCGTGTCGATGGGGACCACAATGTCGGGTACGAATGGGTTCGGCTTCTGGAATGAATCTTCGGTGTAGATATAAACAGGATTCTTTCTCAGTGGCGGGACGTCGGAGCAAAAGTTGGGGACGCCGACCATGTAGGCGGTGTCTTGGATTAAGACGCCGGTGTAGCGGTGGTCGGGGTGGTAGTCATTGGGCCGGGGACCAACCACGACGTCGGCCTTCCACTCGCGTATGACCCTCGTCACGGCTCGTCGGTTCTCCAAGGTGGGGAGTAATTCGCCATCGTGGATGTCGAGGACCTGGTGTTCGACCCCGAGGATCTGGGCCGACTTGGCGACCTCGGCCGCTCGACGTCGAGCGAGAATTCCACCAGCCATCTCGTGGTGGCCGATGTCGCCGTTTGTCAGCGAGACGAACTTCACCTTGAAACCAGCCTTCACCCAGCGGGCGGCGGTTCCACCAGCGTCGAGTTCGCAGTCGTCGGGGTGAGCGCCAATCACGATGATCCGGAGCGGTTCGGCCGCTTCACCGCTGGCGATGAGGCTCAAAAGTGCAACAACGGGTGCAATAACGCGAGTCGACATGGAGAGTCTCCGAGCAAGCCTGGAGAGAACGAATGGAACCCGTTGTAACCGTCCAGGTGTGCCGAGTCGAGTGATCGGGTTGATGGAATACCCCAGGTCGGGTTCAATGGAGGTGAAACAGGCCCAGGCCAAGGAGGTTTCTCAACATGACGCCGATGTCACGCCGCCTTGGGTTCGCCCTCATACTCGCGACTCTAGGATCAGCCGGGGCCGATGAGCCACTCACCGTCGAGTCGATCGAGCCCACCGCAGGCCATCGCGTGGTTGGTCGTGTCGTTGGCGACGCATTGACTGGCTTCCGGTTCCAGCCGACAGCGGGGGGCGATCCGATCCCCTTGGCGACACTCAGGCAAGTTCAATTTAGCGGACCTAAGCTGCCGCCAGGTATCATTCCGCCGCCATTTCGGGTCGAACTCGGTCTCTCCCAGCGCATCTCCGGGCGGCTCGAGAGCGTCGATGACCAGGGAATCCGGCTCCAAGATGGTCCTGGGGGTCAGATGCTCACAATCCGTCGCCCCGGTGCGACCTCGGTTCTCCAACGCGCGGGAGAGGTGCAAGTTCTGGCCGATCCGTTCGAACGAATCGAGACCGGGCGATGGACGCGGGTGGGTCTTCCTGACGTCGTCGATCAGCCTCATCTTGAGGGATTGAAATCCCTGGCGCTTCCGGGTGAGGGGGCCTCGCTCGCAACCAAACTTGAAGATCCGATCAGTGCAGGGCGGCTGGACCTCGCCTTCTTCGACGATGGGAAGATTGCTCCTGGACATTCGGCCACGGTCGAGCTGGTTTTCCGGGGCCAGACTGGACCCGCCACGATTCGGGCCATCTTGGGCTGGGATGAGGAGAGCTTGGCGGTCCAATCGCTAGGGGGGACAGCCCTTTCGGTCCAGAGGCTCGCTCGTCGCCCCGGTTGGCATCGGCTGACGATCGAGTTCGGACCTGAAAATACCTTGCTATCAGTTGATGGCGATGTGTTGGCTAAGGGGAGAGGGACCGGTGGGCCACTCTCGGAGCTTCGACTCGTGACCAGCTCCGAGAAACAGGATGCAGGCATGCCGGGGTTGGTTGCTCATTTCGATGACCTCCGGCTCATCCGGTTCGCGGACGTTGTTCCCGGAGTTGAACTCGACCCTCACCAAGATGAAGCTCGCACGGTTGTTGGCGACCAGATCTTTGGCAAAGTGCAATCCGCCAATCCGGCAGGGATTGTGTTTGCGGTCGATGGCAAGAATTTCGGGCTCGGCTGGTCCGAGGTCGCTGGCCTGCTCTTCAAGCGTGACGCGGCTCAAGGATCACCGATTGACGGCCTACTCGTAAGGGTCAGGTGGCGCATTGGTCCAGGCGAGGCTCCTAACGATCTCGACGAGGTCGAAGGGGCTCTGAGCCAACTGACCGATTCGACCCTCTCGCTCGCGACCCCATTCGCTGGGACCTTGAACATTCCCAGGAATCGCCTTGCGGGGTTGCTTGTGCTCGGCAAAGGGCGGCGTGTCGTCATTGATGGGACCTCGCACCACTTGGGGAACGAGGTGACGAAACGGCCACCTCTGCTCGATCCTCCCCAGCCCGAGGGGGGGACCCTGGAACGAAGTTTCACGCTTGAGTCGATTCCTTCGGGCGATGCCTTTGTCGTCCTCGACGTCGTCCAGGTTGTGGGAGACAGTGGAAACTCGCGATTCTCTTATATTGTCAAGAAAGGGGAGATGCGTACTTGGGTTCTCGTCAATGGCAAGCATATTGATGACTTGAATCGTCACATCTTTGACGAGAACGAACGCCCCGAACGGATCAGGTTGCCGATCCCTGCCGGGTTACTCCAGACTGGCCAGAATACCATCCGCCTCGAACAGCAAGGCCAGATCCGTGAGCCGAACGAGTTCGACGATTTGGGTGTCTTGACAATGGCGATCGAGTTCATCCCTCCTAAGCCGTGATTTGCAGAGTCAAGCCAAGTCCGCATTCCGAACTGACCTGAGACCCTCTCCCCACCCTTCATTCGGAATCCGGAGCAGCCGCAATGAAACCACTGACTCGTAGCCTTGTCCGTCATGCTCATGCGATTGCGAGAGAGAACAACGCGCGTGTTGTATTGATCTATGCAGATGTCGTTGAAGAAGATGCCGATCTCGCCGCGCTCGTGCAAGATGTCGACTTCAGGGTCGTCTTGGTCTCGAAGCGGAAGACCTTCCAAGCCCCAGTCGGGTGGGACGAACTTTGTTCGGTGGTTCGGGTCCCCGACGTGGCCATGACACGCTCGGGTCAGATCAAGATCGCAACTCTCGTGGCTGCCGCCGAAGGATTAGTCGCGCCCGGGGACCGGATCGTCTGTCTCGGCGGACTTGATGGCTCGGGGACCCTCGACACGGTCATGGTACTCGACCTCGGAGGTGAGGTTGAGCTATTCGCCTCAACGATGGCCGAGCCTTTGCCCCCAGAGGTGACGCCAGCGGTCTTCGAACGCCTGCTTACGTTAGCAAGCGAGCTGGGTATGGAAGGGCGTGAGGGGCGTCCGGTCGGGACACTCTTCATCCTGGGGGATAGTGACCAAGTTCTAGCACAGAGCCGACAGCTTGTGATCAACCCGTTTCATGGCTATCCCGAGGCAGAGCGAAATATCCTTGATTCCCGACTTGAAGAGACGATCAAGGAGTTTTCAGCCATCGATGGGGCGTTCATCATCCGAGGCGATGGCGTTGTCCTTGCAGCCGGCCGATACCTGGCCCCTCAAGGGGCTCTCGATGAGCCGTTGCCCCAAGGCTTGGGCACCCGGCACGAGGCTGCAGCCGGAATCACGGTGACAACCGACGCGATCGCCTTGAGCGTCTCGCAATCGACCGGGACGGTCTCGATCTTCAAGCGAGGTCGATTGATGACCGATATCCCTAAGCCACGCGGGCGCTCAGCGGATGGATTCTGACCATATATCGCGTACCATCCGACAGCCGCCGAGATGAATTGCCGCAAAGAGGATGGCACCTGCGATGAGCAGGCCGTCTCGACGATCAATATATCCAAGTACCATCATCAAAAGACCAGCGACCGAGATGAGAGAACTGGAAGTGAGGAAAGAGAGCGCGGGTCGTAGACTCAGCGGCTCTTTCCTCACTCAGAGTCAGTGTTGCTGATCTGTTATTCCTGCCCTTTACTGATCCGGTCGAAGTAGCCACGGATGTGTTTTTCACGATCCTTGGGCACCTTCTGGTTGGTCAGGGCTTCTGCGGACAAAGCCGTGGCGGCCTCGACTTCTGCGGCCATCTCAATCTTGCTCTCGCCCTTCCGGATACCGGTCGGTGGGACAAACTGCTCGAAAACGGCTTTGCCTTTACCGATCTGTTGCTTGACCTGGGTCTGGTAGGTGTTGACGTTATCCTTGGCTTCGGGCCGGTCACCTTCGCCTCGGCCTTTGCCGAGCCCTCGTCCGCGACTTTCTCTGCTTCCCTTACCCATCCCTAGCTTTTCGCCGAGCTGGTTCATTCCCTCGCCAGTCATCCCATCCTTGGCTTCTTGGAGTTCGGCCATCGCGCCATCAAGGGCTTCCATCTCTTGCATCTTATCGGCCATTTCCGTGAGCTGATCCTTGGTCATGCCAAGTGCTTCGGCGGCCTTCTTCATGTCTCCCTTGGCCATCTCCTTCTCAGCCTTTTCCAGCTTTGAAGCTAAGTCTTTCAGAGCCGCCATCTGCTTGGACTGCTGGGCCAGCTTGTCCATTTCTTTCTTGTACTGCTCTTCGGAGAGTCCGCCGTTCTTCTTGGCCTCATCGAGCTGCTTCTTGCGCTGTTCCATGTTGGCAACGTCGTTGAGCTGCTTCTTCATCTCGGCGAGTTGCTGCTGGAGCTGCTTCTTCTCGGGCTCGCTCATCTTGCCAGAGGCCATCTTTTCCTGGAGCTTCTTGAGCTCGATCGCAGCCTTGCCGAAGTCCCCTTTTGAGAGTTCCTTGGCGAACTTCTCGCCAGGTCCACCCCCCGCGATATCCTTCAACTGCTGGAGTTGCTTGGCGATCTGTTCTGGAGTTCCAACCTGCTTTTGCCGCTCTTGGATCGCGTCGGTCAGCTTATTGAGCTGCATCAGCGCTTGGGCTTTGGCAGCAGGTGGTGCCTTGGCCAGTTCTTCAGCGGCCTTCTCGATCTGGGCCAGGATCTTTTCGGTCTCGGCAAATTTCTCCTTGTCCATCTCCTGCCGCTTGGCCGCCGTCTTTTTGACGAGTGCTTTGGCCTGCTCAGAGACGATCTCGGCATCAAGCTTATTGATCTCAGCGGTCTTAGCTTTCAGAATATTGGTCGTCAGTGTTGGTGCAAAGATCAGGCCGCCGGCCACCAACGCAGGTAAAAGTGGGACCCAGGCCCGGCGCGGGATGCCGACCGGGAACTTCTCCGAGACTTCCAGATCCTTGAGATGCCGGATGGTATCAGCGAGCACCGCCTGGCCGGCAGGAGTTGCTCGCAGGTCGGACGGCAAGGTCATGGCGGTTCCGAGCCGTTCGTTGAGACCAAACTCACGATCGATGGCGACAGCCGCATCGACTCGAGTTGGCCCACCGAGGCAAGCCACGAACATCGCGATCACCACCGCAACCCCACCAGCAACGGCGAGCGGTGCCCAGTCGGGGCCGGGGACTGGGTAGCCCAGCCGATTCACCCCCACAGCGATCGCCGCGAGGACGAGGGCACCCGCCAACGACCAGACCAACGCCATGAGAAATCGCCGAACCCGCAACCGGCGATAGACCCGACCAATCGGCCTTTCCAGCTCGCGCACGGCAATCCCTCCAATGACGTTCCAACAACCTTCGACGTTTGTCACACCCTAGGAGTCTACTCACCAGCAGTCTGACAATCAAGCCGACTCTGAAGTCATTCGGCTTTGGCGTAAACCACGTTCGCGTTGGCCACGGCTTCCCCCTTTTTGAGAGGATGACCGAGATCGGCCAGACAGGTCTCCAGGGCCGAGAGCACGATCTCGACGTGATCCCTCCGAGAGCCATGCCCCATCAGGCCGATCCGCCAGGCTTTCCCTTTCAATGGCCCGAGCCCACCACCAATCTCGATCCCCCAATCGGCAAGCAACCGCTTGCGGACGGTCAAGTCATCGATTCCTTCGGGAATCCCCACGCAGTTCAGTTGAGGAAGTTGATGCCCTTCGACCGTCAGGTAGGGGAGGCCAAGCGCGGCAACCCCGGCCTTGAGGGCGTGGTGGTTGAGCATATGACGGGCGAAGCGTGCTTCGAGGCCCTCTTCAAGGACAGCGGCCAAGGCCTCACGGAACGCGTAGTTCATGCTGATTGGCGCTGTGTGGTGGTAGATGCGGTCGGACCCCCAGTAGCGCTGGATCATCTGCATGTCAAGATACCAAGACTGCACCTTGGTCTTACGATTGGCGATGACTTCGGCAGCCTGGGCGCTGAACGAGACGGGCGATAACCCTGGTGGGCAGCTCAGGCACTTCTGGGTTCCGGAGTAGACCGCATCGATCCCCCAGGCGTCGATCTCGACGGGGACGCCCGCCAAGCTCGTGACCGTGTCGATCGCAATCATCGCTCCATGCTGATGGGCGATTTTGGCAATCTCCTCGACCGGTTGCCACGCGCCCGTCGAGGTCTCGGCATGGACGATCCCGACCACTTTCGGAGCGCATTTCTTGATTGCATTTTCGATCTCGGAGGGGTCGAACACCTCGCCATAGGCTCGCTCGATCGCGGTGACCTCGGCCCCGGCGCGTTGGGCGACATCGACCATTCGACCGCCAAAGACACCGTTCACGCAGACGAGCATCCGGTCGCCAGGCTCGATCAGGTTGACAACGACGGCCTCCATCCCTGCGGAGCCGGTCCCCGAGATCGCCATCGTCAGGTGATTCTCGGTCCGGAAGACCCTTCGCAGCAACGTCTTGGTCTCGTCCATCAGAGCCACAAACTCGGGGTCGAGGTGCCCGAGAAGCGGCATCGCCATCGCGGCGAGGACTCGGGGGTCCACCTCACTGGGGCCCGGGCCGAGCAGGATTCGTCGCGAGGGTCGAAAGGGGGGAATCGTCACGTGTTCGGAGGCAGTTGCGGTGGCCACGGGGTCTATTCCTCTTCGGTCGAAAATCGAGCAAGTCAATGGGCGATTGGGTCCAGAGTAACGGGCGGCTTGAACTTCGTCACCAGGGCACTGATTTCCTTGAAGTGGGGGTGGTCGGCGGTCTCGGTCCACTCGAACAAAGTGGCTTCGGTTGTGGTGAGGATCGCCCCACACCTTTCCAGTCGCCGGAGGGAGATCTCCGCGTCATACTCGTGACGCGAAGCCACGGCATCAGCCACAATCTGGACATGGAAGTTCTGGGTCAGAAGCTCAAGAGCCGTCTGAGCAACGCAGATGTGAGCCTCAATCCCCGCGAGAGCCACATGGGTGATCTTGTGGGCGAACAGGTGTTCCAAGATCGACGGCACCGCGCAGCAGTGAAAGGCAATCTTCTCGGGCCGGTGAGGGATAAGGTCCGCAACCGCCTTGTTGGTCGGCCCCAGTCCTTTCGGATACTGTTCGGTCGCCATGACCGGGATTCCGAGCAACTGGGCCGCTCGAATCAGTCGAACGCAGTTCGCCACGACCAGCGGCCCTTTGGCCATCTTGTCCAAGAGCTTGTCCTGAACATCTATGATCAAAAGGGCCGCACCTTTGGCCGTCATTCGGCAAGTCATCGCCACTTTTGATGCCTCCGTACAAAGAATGACCAGCAATCCCCAGGCGATGCTAAGTTGGTTCCACCAGGAGTGTCAACCTCGTGATCCCCAGACTCGACCTTCACGACACGATCGCAGCGATCGCCAGCCCCGCAGGTCCTGCCATGCGCGGGCTGGTTCGAGTGACAGGTCCCCACGCCTGGTCGATTGTGCTAGACGAGTTCCTCCCCGACCACCCGGGTGAGTTGCCTTGTCACGCCGAGATCCGCACTGGTCGCCTCACGCTCAACGGCCTGCGAACGCCCTTGCCCGTCCAGCTTGCCCTCTGGCCTGGGACCCGAACGTATACCTGTCAGCCCCTCATTGAGATCCATACGACGGGCTCGATTCCTATCCTTAATCTCTTGTTATCAAACATCTTGAGTCGAGGCGCTCGACTCGCTCAGCCTGGCGAGTTTACCCTCCGAGCCTTTCTTAACGGCCGGATGGATCTCACCCAGGCCGAGGCGGTTCTCGGAGTCATTGACGCAGGAAGCCCCGCCCAGCTCGACGCGGCACTCCGACAGCTTGCCGGAGGCCTGGCCGGTCCGATTGAGGGTCTTCGGGATCGGCTGATCGATGTTCTCGCCCACCTGGAAGCGAACCTCGACTTCGCCCACGAACCCGACGTCGACTTCCTGGCCCGAGCCGAACTTGCGGGCGAGTTGGCCCGAGCTTCCGCCTCAGTCAGCGACCTGGCCAAGAAGCTAGTCGGACGCGACCGCGCTGAGATCTCGCCCCGAGTCGTGATCGCAGGTGCCCCCAACGCGGGCAAGAGTCGGCTCTTCAATGCCCTGATCGGTCGCGAGGTGGCGATTGTCTCCGAGGTCGCAGGCACAACACGCGACTACCTCTCCGCACAGCTCGATTGTGACGGTCTTATGGTCGAACTGATCGACACGGCTGGCCAGGAGGCGGGTCAAACCGACATTGAACGACTCGCCCAATCCTTCCGATCGGAGCAAGTCAACGGGGCTCACTTGATCCTCGACTGCGTTGCAGTGGACACCCTATCGGACGATGTCGTTTCCCCATCTCTCGATCGAATCCGGGTTTGGACCAAGGCCGACCTCAGCGAAGTCCGGGACGGACTGGCCACGAGTGCCGCCACGGGTCGGGGGCTGAACGAACTCCGAACAGCCATTGCCCGGCACTTGCTCGAGCGTTCAGAAGGCGATCTTCCCGCCGGGACGGCGACCCGATGTCGCGAGAGTCTCGCCCAAGCCAGCCAAGCCCTCGAATCCGCGTCGCGGACGATCGCCCATTCCCAAGACGACGAACTCGTGGCCATAGACCTTCTCAGCGCGATCGACAGCCTGGGAGAGGTCCTCGGTCGAGCGGTCGACGACGAGGTCCTCGACCGAATCTTTCGTCGGTTCTGTATTGGCAAGTGACTCCCACAGGAGCCCCCATCGATTGAAAATGTGGGCTCCCTGCATTTGTTCAAGTCAAAATCACATGGTTCGATCAATAGCTTCGGCAATGCGGCGACAGGTGCTCATCAATTGACCGAAGGCGGCGGGGGTGATGGTTTGGGAGCCGTCGCTCATGGCGTGCTCGGGATCGTCGTGGACCTCAATGATTAAGCCGTCGGCACCGCAGGCGACGGAGGCCTTTGACATCGCGAGGACGAGATTTGCTTTGCCGGTCCCGTGTGAGGGATCGACCACCACTGGAAGGTGACTCTTGTCGTGCAGATACGGGACGGTGGCGAGGGGGAGTGTAAAGCGGGTGTGGTCCTCAAAGGTGCGAATGCCACGCTCGCAGAGGATCACATTGGGGTTGCCTCGGTCGAGGATATACTCGGCGGCGAGCAGAAATTCGTCGACGGTGGCGCTCATGCCTCGCTTGAGGAGGGCGGGGATGCCACTATCGCCGACAGCTTGCAAAAGTTGGTAATTTTGCATGTTGCGCGCACCGATTTGAAGC
>JANXSX010000052.1 GCA_025356475.1 Isosphaeraceae bacterium
GACAACAATGCCTCCGAGCGTCGCGTCCGAGGCCCTGCCTTGGGTCGCAAGAACTACTATGGATCCGGGGCGATCTGGAGCGGCCGACTGGCGTCGATGCTTTTTTCTCTGTTTGCGACCTTGACGCTGGCCAAGATCAACATCCGCACTTGACTGAAGTGGTATCTGACGAGTTGCGCGGAGAACGGTGGCCAAGTTCCGTCGGACATCGATCAATTCTTGCCGTGGACGATGTTGTTGGAAAAGCGTCTTGAGATGGTCATCGACAGTTCATGAACTTGATCGACAGATTGACCGGCACCAATGCGATTTGAAAGCAGGTATTCACCTGAACAGAATCACTGCGTCTATCTATTTGCATAACAGGTTCGGCGAAGGCGTACCCTCTTGCAATCGCAACTCAAACGTGGAAGATACGATCCGGCTCATGCGTCGGTTTCGAGAACTGTCGAACTCAGTATTCGCCAGCCCGCGTTCCTTATGCTTTTGTCGAGGCTTCGAGCGACGCCGGCGTCGTTTCGCCCGTTCCTCGCTGTGGTCACGGCCCCGGCAGTGGTCGATTTCACACGTCTGTCTTCGGTCTCGCCTCGTTTCGCGATGTTGAGGAGTTAGGTCCAATGCCACATGTTGTCTTGATAGAGACCTCGGGAAATCAGCAATATATTTTCGAGACGAATAAATTGCGGGAGAACATCGGCGCTTCGGAGTTGACCTGGAGCGTCGGCAAGTGGGTTCTTGATGCGGTCGAAAAGCAGGACGGTCCGTTCAAGGTGGGGAACAGTCCGAAGGAGGTCCGAGATTCTCTGCTCAATCCGGAGCTCAATCCGAGGATCGAGGATGGAAAATCCCCGGTGGAAGTGATCATCGCAACATCGGGGAAGGCCTTGCTGCTGGTCAAGGACCAGAAAACCGGTCAGGAGATCATTCATCACGTGACGATGCGGGCACTTGAAGATGCACCCGGCCTGGACGTGCGCGGAGTGATCGAGCGGGGCTTCACATTCGATACTGATTCGGTTCATGATGCGATCGGCAGAGCGCATCAACTATTCGAAGCTGAGCGATCCCGACGGGTCGGAGTCGAGGGGCGTTTTCTCCGGCTTCCGGTCGTCGCCGCGTGCGCAACCAGCGGCTTTCCGGCCAACATGGTCGATGAACCGGATAGCGACGGCACGAGGAAGCCCCGATCCCACGTTTCGTTGAAGAAACGAGACGCGAGCGAGCAAGGAGTGGAGCGGATGCGAGTCGGGGTTGTCGACGATTACGACGATCCGCGCATCCTCCGGTCGATTAAACAGCTCGAAGACTTTGATCTCGGCCACGGTCGTCCCGAATGGCTCGCGGTCATCCATGCCGACGGCAATGGGCTAGGAACGATCTTTCTTGACTTCGAAAAGGTGTCGAAGACGCAGGGTCAATCGCGGGCCTACGTGGATGCCCTCCGATCGTTTTCGATCGCGATCGAGGAATGCACCGTGAGGGCGTTTCGCGAAGCCCTGAAATCGATCAATCTTAAAGACTTGGAACAGGGTGATGAACTGAAACGGAAGACGGGCTCGGCAACGTCGATCACCTTCCTTCCGGTCGTCCCAATCGTTCTCGGCGGCGACGACCTCACAATCATTTGCGACGGGCGATTCGCTTTGAAGCTCACAGCGGCCTATCTGAGCGAGTTCGAGAAAGCCACGGGAGATCCGAAGGGTCCGCAAAACGGTATTGTCGCACAAATCGCGCGCAACGTCTCTCCAGATCACCCGCGACTCGCCGCATGCGCAGGCGTGGCGATCGTCAAGCCTCACTTCCCATTCTCGAATGCCTATAAGCTCGCCGAGAACCTGACGAAATCGGCGAAAGTCGTTAAAAAGCGATTCAAATCTCAGGCAGGTGTCATTCCTTGTTCCGCCATTGATGTCCATGTCTTATATGACTCCAGTGGCGCGGACCTTGAGCGGATTCGGTCGAAGTTGGAACTCGACGATGGCCAGGTCCAGCTCACAGCACGACCGTTCGTCGTCACGAATCTTGAGCCGATCAATGATGCCGATGAAGCGGCGATGAAATGGGCGAAGCGGCGGCACTGGTCGGAACTCCTCCGCCGAACGAAGCTCATCCTCGCTCAGGACGACGCAGCAAACGGGAACGAAGGCCGCCGCAAATTGCCCAACAGCATGCTCCACGACCTTCGCGAATCGCTGTTTTTGGGGAAGGAGGAGGCGATGGCTCGTCTGAAACTCTACATCGAGCGCTACGGCAAACTTGGCCTCAAGGAGTGGGCCGAAGACGGAGAGCATCCATTGTTCTGGTCCGAGGAGGACCAAGATGTAGGAACCAACGGCATTAAGGAAACCCGGTTCTTCACCACGTTTCTCGATGCGATGGATCTTGCGGAATTCGTGAAGCATGGAGAACTCAAATGACAACGCCACCCGGATCGAATCAGGTTCCGCTCCCACGATTCGAGAGTTTCGACATTCTCCTCGAAATGACTTCCGACTGGCACGTTGGAACAGGCGCGGGACGTCCCGGAAGCGTCGACCGCTTGGTGACGCGAGATGCCGATGGCCTGCCGTATGTTCCCGCGAAGACTCTTACCGGCATCTGGCGTGATGCTGCCGAACGGCTGGCGTTCGGCCTCGACGGCGGCAAACTCGGCCCGTGGTCGGCATGGGTCGATCATCTGTTTGGCAGCCAGCCTACTCGGGACGGAGCAGACCCGGCCCTGCGACCAGTAGCCGCCGCGTTTTCGATCCGCTCGGCAAGGTTTCTCAACGCGATTCGAACCGGGCTGGGCAAGAATTCCGACCCTGGGTTGAGGAACGCGCTCACGTTCATCAAGCCTGGCGTCAAGATTGACGAACAGAGCGGTCGGGCACAAGACGCACACCTGCGATTCGAAGAACGAGTGCGCGCCGGGTCGATCCTTGAAGCGAGGTGCCTGCTCACGGTCTTCGGCGACGAGGCCCAGTTCCAGGCGGCTCGCTCGTTCCTCGTCGCGGCGGCGGAACTCGTCGATCGGTTGGGTGGCAAGCGTCGTCGAGGCGCAGGGCGTTGCACCTTGTCGTTCAAGGACTTCCCGCTCAAGCCGGCTATTGATTGGATTGACGAGACGATCAAGAATCCCGCCCAACTCATGAACCCGCCGATTTCTCGTTCGCTGTTGACCGAGGGCGGCGTCCCGGTCGATTCGGGTTCCGACACCGATAAGGGTTGGCAATGCGTGCCATTGATTCTCAAACTGCTCGAACCGTTGGCAGTCACCGATGTCACTGTGGGCAACGTTGTCAAGACTTTGGATTTTCTACCTGGGACATCATTACTTCCCCACGTGACCAAGACCTTCCGCAAGCTCGGCGTCGATCTGGGACCGGCGATCGTCAGCGGCGAATTGCGTGTCCTTCCGGCGACGGTCGAGATCGGCCGCGTGCGCGGTCTACCGGTCCCGAAGGTGATCTTCAAGGATAAGAGCACGCGTGGATTTAAGGACAAAGTCTCAGTTTTCAACCGCCTTGCCGAGAAGGAACCGGGACGACAGTTGAAGGCCATCGAAGGCGGATACATCGGCGCCTACTCGCGTGAAACCCTCCCAGTACACGTGAATCGCGACGAGTTGATCGATGTCCGAACGCATAACACAGTTGAAGATAAGTATCAGCGGCCGACCTCGAATGTCGGTGGTGTCTACAGCTACGAAGCGATTCGAGTTGGAACGGAGTCAGGACCGACAAGATTGAGGTCCGAGTTGTGGTTGACACGGTCGATTGCCGATGCGTTGGCGAAAGCGCAACCCGATTGGTGGTTGGCGCTCAATGGTGATCACAAGTTCGGTCGATCCGCCAAGGACGACTACGGCTTGGTCCGGCTTTGCGCTGAACCCCCGATCGATGTCAAGCCTCGCGAGTCTTCGGTCCTCGATATCGGTCAAGAAAAGGTCTTGTACGTCTGGCTACTGAGTGATGTCTTACTTCGCAACGAATACCTGCGTCTTGATCCGTCGCTTGACGCTTTGCGGCGAGAGCTTGAGACGAGGCTCGGCCTGAAGCCGGGCGAGTTGCGACTGCGCGAGACGCCTGACGAGCTTTCGCACGCGGCGGTTCGGGTCCGCCGTATTGAGTCCTGGCACGTTGAGTGGGGGTTGCCGCGCCCGACCTTGCTCGCGCTCGCCGCCGGTTCGTGCGCGGTCTTCACGAGCGATTCCGTCATCGCTCCCGCGACACTCGATGAGATCGAGTCGACCGGAATCGGCGAACGACGCGGCGAGGGCTATGGTCACGTCCGCTTCAACGATCTACTCCTCGTTTCCGCAATTAATGGATGGTCGCCTGCGGAAAAGTCGACAGCGAAAGAATCGGTCAACCCTTCGTCATCATCCCTCATCGCCAAAAGCGACGATTCTTACGAGATGGCGCGGATCGTCGAGACCGAAGCCTGGCGCGAGGCGATCCGGCTGGGAGCGCTGCGGTTCGCCGCGAATGGAGAGTCTCGACGAACCACGCTCGGTTGGATTGTCGATTCAAACGGCGGACGCCCCGGAATGACCCAACTCGGCTCGCTCCGCCAGGTGCTCCAATCATTGAGCCGTCCGCAAGGAGGCGTCGAGCGGGTTAAGGGCTGGATCGAACACATCAAATTGACATCGAATCGTCGCGACCGGTGGCCCGATGGTGCACTTCCTCACATTCGCGTTCTCCTTGACCGTGAGAAGGCGACGGTCTGGCCGTTGCTCTGGGGTCAGCGAAAGCCGCCCGCGACCCTCACGTCGGACGGCAAGCAATGGCTTGAGGTCGAACTCTGGCCCTTGGCCGTCCGCTCGCTATTCGACGCCTCGATCCGGGCGCACAAGCGCGAACTCGAACCGCTCAACAATTCCTCGAAGGAAACTTATGTCACGTCATAGTCGACTTCGGATCGTGGTGACGGGTGTCCTCGTCGCCGAAACGCCGTTGCACGTCGGCGGGTTCGGCGAGTCGGTCGAAACCGATATGCCCCTGGCACGAGACGGGCGAGGCAACCTGTACGTGCCGGGAACCAGTCTCGCCGGGCCGCTCCGCAGTTGGTGCCGCGAGCGGTTCGCAGCCGACGACTTTCGTGAAATCTGGGGTTTTTCGGAACAGGATAAGGGACACGCCGCTCATGTGATCATCGAAGACGCCACGATCAAGGATTCGGCATCGATTCTCATCGAAATTCGCGACGGTGTCGGGATCGACCGCAACACCGGAACGGCGGCTGACCAGATCAAATACGATCGCGCTGTGTTGCCCCGTGGGACTAAACTCTCGTTTGGGATGGAGGTTGATGTCCCGGTCGATCTCTCGACGGAGCGGACCAAGGCGATGTTCGGGCATCTCCTTGAAGCGCTCGAAGCGGGCCGGATCAAGATCGGTGCCGCGCGGACTCGTGGACTGGGCCGGGTCAAACTCGTTGAGGGCGAGGTCAAGATCCAAACACTGGACACACCCGAGGGTATCATCGCGATGCTCAGGCGAGGTGGCACTTCAGAAACGATATCGAGTCTGCTCAGCCACGGGGATGAGGTCTACCTGAAGGCATGCCCTCGGCTCGACATTGAGATCGCCTGGAAACCGACCTTACCAGTCATGGTCAAGGCGGGGATGGAAGGGATCGCCGTGGATACGGTCCCACTCGTGAGCGGTTCCGGGAACAGCGTGGCCCCGGTCCTGCCGGGTGCGTCGATCAAGGGAGTCCTCCGCAACCAAGCCGAGCGAATTATACGAACCGTGCTCGGCCGTGATGCACCAAATGATTCGAATTCGACGCAACGGTTCCTGGCACAAATCCAACTCCCGCTGATCGATGCCCTGTTCGGCACAGCGGGTTCGGAGCAGCGACCTGACCTCGGCCTTGGCGTGCTCGATGTTGACGATTGCTACGCAACCCAAACAACGACCCGGGAGGCATGGGACGCGATCGTCGAAGCCCGCAACGACGCCGAGCTTCTTGAAAAACTGCAAGTGGCTCACTTGGGGAACTGGTCGAAGGCCGACCAAGTCGCCATTGACCGCTGGACCGGCGGAGCGGCCGACGGCTTGCTCTTCAGCCTTCTGGAACCAAGGAGGCAGAAGTGGGAGCCGATTCGACTGAGCCTGGACCTCGCTCGACTGAACAAAGCCGAACGCCTCCCCGCGCTCGCGCTTGTGTTCTTCCTGTTTCGCGATCTCACCGACAGCCTGATCACCTTCGGCTTCGGGAGGAACCGCGGAATGGGGGCCGTCGCGATCGACTCAATCAAGTTGACGGGCTTCGATCTTGACGAACTCGA
>JANXSX010000054.1 GCA_025356475.1 Isosphaeraceae bacterium
TTGTTCGCAGATACTCCGGCTCGGTTGGTCTAAAGCCAGGCTAGCCCCAATCATATGGGTTATAAATTCGTCACTAGCCCGGAATTCATTGTGGATCTTTGTGATCGGGTTCGATGCTCATGTTCGTATCGCGACGAGATCACCAAGGGAAAATTGGTAAACTCGCCAGTTGCTAGGCGTACAGCCTATCCTGGTACGGCTGCGTTCGGCGGGTGGCAAAGATGACTACGTTTGGTGCCACTGGTTCGTACTCGACCAGGGCTCTTCACCTCGACAGGACACTGGTCGAGTACGAACCAGTGCCACCCGGAGGCGGCTGGCAAAGATGACTACGTTTGGTGCCACTGGTTCGTACTCGACCAGGGCTCTTCACCCCAACAGGACACTGGTCGAGTACGAACCAGTGCCACCCGGAGGTAGGTGGCAAAGATGACTACGTTTGGTGCCACTGGTTCGTACTCGACCAGGGCTCTTCGCCCCAACAGGACACTGGTCGAGTACGAACCAGTGCCACCCATATCTGTTCACCAGTGCCACACGCCGATTCGATTCTTACACATCGTAATCATTTCATGTCGTAGGCTTTTGCGATGAGAGAATGTGACGACATATCTACTACATCGAGTCAAGAAGGGGGAATTTCCCCTCCATTACGACCAAGTAAGAGAGACCAGTGTCACGGTGCACGGCCATCGGTAAAACGCCATGCACACTGCTGTAATTCGAGATCGCCAATCCAATCTGTCTCAGGTTGTTCGCACAGGTGACTCGACGAGCAGCCTCGAGCAGCAAAGCCATTAAAAGCCCGATGATGGCGATGACCACAAGCAATTCGATCACGGTGAAGCCACGTCGTTTATAGGCACTGCTTCGTTTCACGGTTGTATACCTACTCTTAACAAACTAAGGAATTTTCGCACAAGTACATCACAATATGAGTTACGCAGTTGGTTGACAGGCGGCGACAGGTGCATGGGGCATTGGGATGATCAGGCGAAGCAGGTAGTCACCACTGACCTCTCCACCCGCCCAAATGGCTCACACTTCGGCAGTAGGTGCAAGCCAACTGCGTAACTCCTAGATATATTAACAAGCCTATTTTTTCCATAACCTGAGAAGTACCTTTCATTTCAATGATAGGTACAGCTTAAATTTCTAGTATTATCATGTACGATAATACTGATCAAATGAGGATCGCAATCTTTGTGGAACTGTTCAAATAATACACAATCGAGAATGTGGGTTCATTGACGAGTAAGATTGATCCCGTCTCTCATATTTGCTTTGCCAAGAACATGAAAGACTCCAGATCAATCGTGATCCGTTTGCCTAACTACGATATGGGTAGGCAATCACGTCAGTTCACACAACACCAGACTTAGGGGAAGAACTTCTGAACTATCATGAGTTCTTAAAAATCGTGACTATCTCGAAAACACAGAGAGAACATGTCCAGTGAAGTGACAGTGAACGCAGTTCAGAAATCTACGACTAATATGCAGCTTGAACGTGGGGTGTGGATAGGCCCGATAACTCAGCTTGACTGAGACGCGATGCACACTCGATTTCCTCTAGGGACGGAATTCGCAGCAAGCCACGAATCCTCGCATTCTTCAGCCCGAATAGACCAAGGGCAGTACAGAAAATCAGACGAATATCAAGCCAAACACTATTGGACCTAATATAAGCCCGGTCACAAATAAGTTTGACGCGGACGCTCTCAAGATCACTATCAGGTGGTAACTGAACCTGGGCCAATCCTGTCACGCCAGGTTTAATGGCCAGTCGTAGCCGATACTCTGGAAGAGCTACCTCAAGCCGATCTGCGATAACAGGGCGTTCAGGACGCGGGCCTACTAAACTCATTTCGCCCTTGAGTACATTCCAAAGCTGAGGCAGTTCGTCCAGATGACTCTTCCGCAAGAAATTACCAAGCGGGGTAATTCGTTCGTCACCTGGTGTCGACCATCTCGGTCCAGAATGCTTTTCAGCGTCCGCCCACATTGTTCGAATCTTGTGAATTGGAAACTCGACCCCGTCAATTCCTAGCCGGATCTGGTTGTAAATCGCTGGACCTGGCGAGGTGATCTTTACCAGGATCATGACGAAAAGTACGAGAGGACCCGTGAGAAGAAACAAAGTCAAACCGATCAGGAGATCCACAATTCGCTTGATGGGGATCATCGAAACAAAAACTCGCAGGGGTTGAGTGTAGACCAATAAAATCGATTGAACTGGCGAGCCAGGAATCTCGGACGTGCGATCAGTACTCATGTTCGCTCCCGATTGTAATACGACAAACCCTACGTAGTGCATCAAAATTCGTGACAATCCCCAGCTCTAATCTTCAACTTAATTAGGACTTGGGGAAAAGAGCCCGCTCAATATCAGGAAGGGACGCCTCAAGAAACTCAACACTCGGCCCACTCGATGTCGGGCCATTGGGCTTATCCATCGCGCGGACGACGTACATTTTGTAGATACCCGGATACCAGGCAAACGACATTCGAGCGTCTCCGTCAGGAGCCTTCCAACTTCCATCGACCCCCCATGCGTAATGAACAGTAAGTTCATCCAAAGTGGGGCGATCCGCTTTTCGGAAGGTATTGACCCAAAAAGATCCTTCCTTGGTGTCAGATGTCGGAGTGATGCGGATTTTACTGGCCCCTCCGACCTGTTCATAACCCGCCGCCGGATAACAAACGTCCGGGGTATGGACTGAGAGTTGATTTGCCTTACCGTAGAGGATCATCAGTGTTACGCGAACCCCGGTAGTCCGTTCCGTGTAAACACGCGTTATTCCTCCACGAATCCCAGCCCCCGCCAACCCTTTAAGATCCATCTCTTGGGATTCGCTACGCCACTCGCCAATTTGTTCTGGTATCTGATCAAGACGAGCGATAGCCGTGACATTGCTCTCGCCCGATTCCCATCGGCCAGTGGCGAGACCATGCACATAACCCGCGCCGAGTAAGACAAGAATCGCTCCGACCAAAGCCAAAATACGTGTCATGGAATTCCTGTTTTTGATCGATATACGTTTTCCCGGTAATCAAGACTAAATTTAACCAGCCTTGATCGTCGAGCCGTAATTGTATCCGTACGAGTATTTTGATCCGTAGTTCGACGGCGATTCACCATTGATGACAGCGCCTAGCATCCGAACGCCAAGTCTGGAAAGGCGGTCGTATGCAGCGTGTACATGATGAACACGGCTCACGTCGCGTAGTATCGAGAATAGAACCGCATCTACCTGCTGGCCAATCAAAAGCGTATCTGCGACAGGCAAAACGGGCGCGGAATCGACGATCACGAAATCGTACCGGGTCTTCAGAGTCCCCAAGAGATTTCGCATACCATCCTGAGCGAGGGCAGATAATGCTTGGGGATCACATCGACCGGCGGGTAAGACGCTCAACGTACCTAGAGGGGATGGCCCCACGACCTCGACAATCGCGTCCTCGAGACTGATCTCCCCGCGAAGTAGTTCGCAGAGACCTGGCTCAGGAGGTAGGTCGTAGAGACGGTGGACCGAGGGATTGCGAAGGTCGCTGTCGACCAAAAGAGTTCGCAGACCAGCACGAGCAAGACTCGTTGCTAAATGACTAGATAACGATGTCTTCCCCTCGCCTTTAAGGGCGCTGGTGATCATCACAGCGCGAAGCCCTTCGACTCGGGCAACGTGCATCAACATGGTTCGCGTTGCATCAATCGACTCAACCATGAGACTGTGCCAGCGATCGAGTGCATCTTGACCACGCCGTGAGACGGCTCTTCCCGTGCTCGTAGGCAAAGCAGGAAGTGTCCCAACAAGGTTGAGACCGAGCGACTCAACGACCTCGTGTGTTGAGTAAATCCGTCGAGTGCGATATTCCCAGAGAGACACGCCCAACAGTCCGCAGACGAACGCACCAAAAGCGGCACCTGCACACATTTTGAGTCGCTTCGCTTCGTCTTTTAGTTTAGGTACGTCAGCCTTGTTGACAACCTTCACCCGCGGCGGAGCGGTCATTTCAAGCTTCATCTCCTCAACTTCCTTGCCCACGCTCGACGCCGTTTGGGCGACCATAGCGATGGCTTCAGACTCAGTTTGTACGTCTTGAGTGGTTAAATTCTGCTGCTTCACGTCGCCTTTTCGAGTTTCGATATCCTGTTCAAGTGCCTGATCGAATTGGACCAGGACTGCCAATTCTTGGCGGGCAGTATCAAGATCCGATTGTGGCTCAGGGCCGGCCGAACCACCCATATTTACGGGTGCCCCCCCTCGACTCAACAAATCGGTTTGTCGGTCTTGGATCGCCTTCTTGATCGTCGCTAGATCATTCGTAGATTTGAGAACCGCAGGATCGTTTGGTCTGCGAATCTTGCGCTTGAGATCGTCCAGTTTCCTCTGAAGTTCGTTGCGTTGCTTCGCGAGTTCTTGCAGTACGGCATCGGTTTGAACTGGCAGTCCACTGTCCGCGATCACTGGCACGGGCCCGGTAGTCATATTATTGCGGGACGCCTCGAGCATTTTTACCTTGATGTCTGCCAGACGGATTCGACTCTGAAGCTGAATTCGCTCACGCTGAGCGTATGCCAACGTTTCGAGATCGAACTGTTGCTTCATAATCAGCGTTTGTTTATCTGATGAACCGGCATCGAGGGTTAACTGTCGGAGGGTCGTGCGTAAATCCTTGAGCCGCGTCTGTTCTTTTTCGTAGGTCACCGAGAGGTCGTCCAGCCGCTTACGTCGGTCACGAACTTCTTGATCGACGACCTTATCCATATATTGTTCAGTGACAATATTGATAATTGTTGCGAGATCGGTGGGATAATCTCCGACAATGCTGAGTTGGAGAACCGTCGAATTCAGAGGGAATTCGACTTTCAAATCCTTCTCCAACCACTCCAGAGGATCAAGTTGTTCACGAACAATCTGAAGTTGAGCGACTTTTGGATCTCGAAGCACCGCATTCAACACATGCCTGCTGGTAATCAGTGCAACCTGTGTTTTTTGATATGTCGCAAATTCCAACACCGGCTCGGCGGTGTTAAAGATCACCTTGGGCCGAACGTTGCTCACAAGAAGCGTGGCCTTGGCAGTATATTTCGCGGTCGGCAAGAGCACCCAAGCGAGAGCTCCGACTAACATCATCAAGACGAAGCCGAGCCCGATGGCAGGAATCCATTGGCGGCGGAATGCCTTAAGAAGCGTTTGTCCGTTGAATCCGACCTCGGGTAGCTGGCCTGTTGGAGTTGTCTTCAACGTTGAAGAGGCCGACGTATATGGCGTCCGTTGAACTTGCCAGTTTGCGGCACCAGCAACATGATCTGATTCGAGGGCTGGCAATTGACGATCAAAATCTTGTGAATTCGACATAATAAGTCACCAGTAACGCATTTTGGTATGAAGAACGTTTGCGACGGAAGGACAATGATCTGCCCTACTTCGGGCGAGGTACGCGGGGATCGATGACCCGAGCGCTACGATACTCTGCGGAGTTGATGCGAATGGGGTCCAGCACCGACTCGTCAGTCACAAAAAGACGGGTGAGAATTTGCAATTCCAGCCACAGAGTGGCAAGTGCGAGCGGCATCATCAACCAACCTGCCAAATCATGATATACCTTGTCGGCAACCGGCCCACCGGCGGTCACGTGTAAGAGGCCGGTTACAGTGATTCGGGTTACGTTCGCGAAAATCGCGATGGGAATGGCCCCAAGAACAATGAGAAATCGATCGAGGGGCGGTCGGTCAATGATCAGGGCTGCTGCAGAGGCATAGGCAAGGAACATCATCAACATGCCAAGGCCATTGCAAGCTTCGACGACGTTAATCTTCGCTTCCCCGATTGAAATGACATTTCCTTCCGCCAGAGCGGGTAAACCGAAGGTCTGCAACGCATAGTTGCTCGACCTGGTCGCGATCCACTGGAGTGGACTACCAACGCCGATCTCCGCTCGATACGGCAGAGGAATCATGAAAAACAAAAACGCAATCGCCGGCCAGCACCATCGAAGTAGAGGCATCCCACCAACAAGCACGGCGATTCCCGCCAAGCATGGAAGCAAGGCGGCTCCATCGAACCAAGTCAAGTAGAACCTTGCTCCGAAAATTTTCATCCCAATTCCCAGCAAAATCGGGATAAAGCCCCAAAGACTCGTCCTAAATTGTACAGCAGATAACATCGACCGACGGTGCCAGAGTAGAAAAAGGGAAAAAAGAGGAACGAGATATCCGTGCGAATACCGTGGGTCAACCGACCAACGATCGTGCATTTCAACGAGCGATGGCCAGAATAGCCATAATGTCGTCAGCCCAAGCACGATGCCGAGGATCATCAGAACAATTGATGTTTGCTTGCTTCTTGCTGTCAGATCCAAAATCATTGGCCACCTTGAGGGAACGCCGCCGCAATATTGGGTTGAGCCTTCCTGGCAGCCAACTTAAATTGATTTTCCAATTCGCAGAGCCCCAAGTGCGGACTCCGTCCCCTTGGGTTACAACCCCGATGATCTCGAACAGGAATACCATCTCCAAGCAAATAACATTCTAGCTACACTCCATTGTCCAGTGGAAGAAAGTACTCGCATTTCTCTAAAAAAACACCATACCTTAAAATCGACCATCTCTTGGATTGGAAATGACCTAGTGCTGTATTCCCCACCTCAACGAATCATACGCATGATTGCGACGTCGCTCATCAGACTTCATGTCGAGTACAAAGGCTATAGATCCAGAAAGCAAGTCTATAGTAACTTCTGGATAGTGATCTCAATGCCGCAATTTATAGCGGACTCGAAAGGATATTACCTCAAATCTCTTGCAGCCGGTCTTCGTAGAGGCCTTAGAATACCGCTTAGTTCACAGTTTCGGCAAGACAGCTCGAGCCAATGTCGTGTTTTCTCAACATGCGAGTGAACGCATGCTACGAGTCTCGTTTCTGGGGTCCAGCTCGATTCCTTCGGGATTCTGATTACTTGGTCAGTAATGCACGTGCGATCAGGTTAGTCGACGATTTATGTGGTGTATTTTGCAACTTTGATGATCGTTGGCATCAAGTCTAAACGGCTCGCGAGTTGGTCTTCTTTTGTCAACCACCTTGCGATCGCGACCTAGAATTGGAGTACAGAACAACATCCTGAGGTGGGGTAAGCTGGCTTCATTTTTTTCGTTGGAGGGGTACCACGTGATCAACCAGGAAACTCGTCATCAGCCTGGTTTTGGCCCGGGAATCTCTGTGAGACTACAGGATGGCCAATTCTGGATTTTTCCGGTTCCAGTTTTTCGAGACGGCGAAGCCACTTCAGTCAAGTCGACTCGCGACAAGCTCGCATCACCCGTTTACGAACAGCTTTTGGAAGCCATGTTTGAGGCTGAAGATCATTCCGCCCTCGCCTTAGCCGAGCTAGCTTTAGCAATCGAACTCCTCGGATGGAATTACTTGTTAGTTGCTGAAGAATATCGCTCGCTCTTATGTTTTAGCGCACTCGATTCAGCCGGCTCGTCATTCCGGGCAGAACTTCATAGATTGGCTCAACTCCACTTGGTCAGCCATCTAGATGGTAGTACGAAACACTTGGCAGCTCGACGGAAATGCTTCTGGGGGATTCCGACTCCTTCAATTCAACGACCCCAATCGCAAATCGCGAATCCAGCAGCATAAATCTGCCCGTGCCTGGGCTGACAAACAAACCGCCCGACAAGAGATTGCTCTCGAGCCGGGCGGATGCAACTTAGAACGTTGTGTAAACCAAGGGGGCGACTCATCGTAGCCCCCCCCCGCATAAGCAGCAGTCTACCTATGCGTTGGTTCTCCTTGGGCTGGACTTAGCAAATGAGTGACCCTTCGGGGCCGTGTGATGAAATTTACGAGGACCACCGGGTGTTTGTGCAGTGTGGCCTTGTGCGACTAGGCTGATTCTACGCCGGATCGTTGTCGTCTGAGTCGGTGCTGGGGCTGGTATGACCGCAGTTGTCGTCGTCCCGACTCCGTTCAAACCAGCACGATTGGATGTGGTGGTTGTCGATGTGACATCGATTGTTTGAGTCGGTGTAACGAGCTGGGGACTAATCGAAGTAGTTATAGCCCCACCACTCAGACTAAATGCGCCGCCAAGCTTCGACCCCTTTGGCCCCTTGAGATTGGCGGTAAGCTTGTAGTTGTAAGACCCGGGAATGGCAATATCAACCCCGCCCCAACCAAACTGATAGACCAAGGGACCACGTGTCGATCGCTGGCTGTACCAAGTCGCAGTTGAGCCTCTATAGATCGTGGGATCGACGTGTCCATCACCGTCGTAATCGAGAGGTACAGGAGTTTCGGTTCCGTCGATTGTTCCCGCGTTCATCGTGACGGTGTATGACGGGGAGCCCGGCGCAGTTGGTTGGATGATGAATTGACCAGTCGATGGTCGGTAGACTGCAAGTGCAGCCCGATGCTGACCAGCATAGTCCGCTGGGACAGGGATATCACCGGTTGCACCGAACGTGATCGGGGCGTGGTTGCCGGTTGATCCATCAATAAACCACTGACTCGTCTCAGGTCGGAAAACAGCAATTTGTGCTTTGCCCGTGCC
The DNA here is from genome assembly GCA_025356475.1 of Isosphaeraceae bacterium. GTDB lineage: Bacteria > Planctomycetota > Planctomycetia > Isosphaerales > Isosphaeraceae > JANXSX01. Next base: position 8,562 of record JANXSX010000054.1, read on the forward strand.
ATCGTAATCCGCAGTGACGGGAATGTCGTGACCTGCCCATCCGTACTGCTTAACGACCCCACCTCCTGAGGAATAAGCGATGTAGAACGTGGCGGTTGTCGGACGCCAGACGGCCAGATCGGTCACTCCGTCACCGTCGTAATCGCCAGTTATCGGAATGTCGACGCCTGGCTGACCGAATTGAATGACCAAGTTGCCGAGCGATGGTCGCTGGATGAACCATTGAGCCGTTGAGGGACGGAAGAGGGCGAGGTTGGTCTTGCCCTTGCCCTCAAAGTCGCCCTGAATCGGAACATCGCGACCGGGATCTGTGGCCCCAAATGTCGTCGTCGAGCTATAGGGAGTATTCCCGGGAGCCGAAGTAATGAACCAGTTCGTATAGCTGGGAGCTGAGGTATTGAACGGACGGTAAACGGCAATCTCAGCGGCCCCGGCCACGTCGTTGTTGTAGTCGCCAGTGACGGTGACGATCGTCAACGCAAAGCTTGGACTGAAAGGGCTGGGATTCCCTACGTTGTCGAAACCTCGAGCCTCCAAGGTAATTGAACCGTTGGTGAGGTCATTCGGAAGAGTGACGGTGTACACACCGGTGACAGCGTCCGCAATTGTCGTGGCAAGCGGGACATTCGACGGGGTACCGCTGATGACCTGATAAAGGTTGACCGTACCACCTAGACTGGCCGTTCCTGTCAATCGAGGACGGCGGCTGGTGGTAATGCCGTCACCTTGAATCCCAGTATCATCTGCCGGGTTAATGTTCAGAGTCGGTGCCGGCGGGGCCGTCGTCTTGATGGTAATCGTGATCGACGGGTTAGGCAGGGAACTCGTGCCGTTCGCATTCCGGGCACGTGCCAGGTAGGTATACGTGCCGTCGCCCAGAAAACCAGTCTGAGGCACACGGATCGTGTAATTCCCGAAGGAATCGCTGAGTCCCGAGTTCACGATGTTTTGGAGCGGCGTGTTGTCGAGGATCTCCACTGTAACGTTAGGATCTGTCTTCCCAGTCAGACGTGGGTTCTTGATCCGGGTAATATTCTGCCCAGCAGGACCTGTGTTATCCGAGGCTAAAAGCAGCAAGGTCGGTGTCACAGGAGGAACTGGCAACCCAAGGTTCGCCGACGCCAAGGTGAAAGACAATGTCGCAACATTGCCCTTCGTACCCGAGCCGTCGATGGACTGGATACCAATAACCTTGACCCCGTTCGACGTGAATGAACCGGCCTTGATCTGAATCGAGAACTTGCCGTAAGCGTCTGAGACCCCTGTACCGATGATTTGGGTCACCGCTGCGGCTGCAATCGCGGCAGGATCGTTCAAATCGACACCGGTCAAATCGACCAGGTTGACGGTAACTTTGTAGCCAAAAGCCGTCTGGGCCGTGAATCCCTGAATAAATGGCGTGGGAAAAGAGATCTTGGGCAACCCATTTGAGCCAATCGTTCCTTGGCTACCACCGGGGGCCGGAAGTGCCGGATCGAGCTTGACCGAATTCTGGAAAACGATGGGTGCGAGCCGGATAGCGTACGCACCCCGTCCGTAAGTCGAGGCGAGCAGGATATTGGGATTACTCTTGGAATCAAACACCCCGGTTGTATTGTCGAAAGGACGACCGGTTGTAGGGTTAATGTTGCCCAACGCGAGGTTAAGGTCCGTCACTTGCGCGTTGGGAAAATAACCACCTTCTGCGAGCGAGCCGTTGGTGGCAATATCAGGGAAGAGGGTCCAGGTCACACCGTTGTCGAACGACCGATAAACCCCTGCATCGCCACCAACATAAAGTACAGGATGGGCAGGGCCGTTGGTGACCAGGAGGTTATCAGGAATAAAGTAGCGATAGTCAGCCTGAATTGTGGAGAGAGCACGACCCAACGTTTCTGTCAGGTTGACGTTGCCGAATGAGTTGTGCGTGATGGCGAACAAGTTGCCGGTGATCTTCACCCATGTCGCACCCGCCACCCGGCTATCCACCATGTGGAAAACGCCCGTAGAAGTTACGGCATATGCCTCACCACTTCCTCGTGTCGGGTTGGTGACGATCTTCATGACCTGGGAACCATCGAGCCCGGCGGAAATGTCAGCCCAGGCATTTGAGCCAGCGACTGAACCACCACCCGTTCGGGTCAGATAGATGCGTCCCCCTGAAGTACCGACATAAATAAAGCTGTCGGTCTGACCGTTGTAACCCGGTGCCGAAGGGTCTGGGGCACCAAATGCCTGAGCATTGGACTGGGTACCGTCAAGAATCGTACGGTCGGCAATGAGGTTCCAGAAAATGCCCTGGTTCTCAGTGCGGAAGATATTGCCCGTGGCACTACTGATCACAATCTGGTTGCCACCGGGGCTGATCGGGTTAACCGCGAAGTTCAACACAGCCGCGAACGGCCATTGAGGATCTGGAACGCTGCCTTGACCACTCTGTTGGATCAGGCCAAATGTTCGACCGGTCGCGTCAACTTGGAAGAAGTCGGTGGTATTGCCACCGCAGCAAGGCCAGCGGTAGTTGAACGACGTTCCGCTGCCAGTCTGGTCAGTCGCCTGGCCTCCACCGTCACCGCCGGGCCCCGTATATCTGAGGTTGCCCGATGTCAAGATATTCGGATCCGACTGTGGAAAACCGTTGTCTTGAAGCGTGAAGTAGAAGAGCGCTGAAAGCTGCGCTGCCAGACCCGCGTTCACCGACGGTTGACTCGCGCCATAGTAGATCTGGTTGATCTGGAGGTTGCCGTTTCGGCCACCCGAGACCACGTTTACGGTTCCAGTCGTCCCACTCAGATCGGACGATGTCAAACTCTGGTTGACAACGAATCCGTTGGGAGCGGCTGCGGTTGAAGATTTTCCGAGACTATGAACAAATGTACCATCGCCACGATCCACTGCTGTGAAAACGCCTTGGTCAGCACCGAACACAAATCGAGAGAGTCCCGTGAGTGGATCCTTGAACGCGAACACTTCGTGTTGGTCAGTGTTCCCTTCAACGGCGTTATCCCAAGGGATGAACCGAGCCCCCTGCCCTGTGTTCGTGAACTTCAACGTATCGGTAACGAACGAAGTCGCACCACTCTGGAACGGATTGGACGGATCGCGGAGAAAGTTTTGAATGGGGTCGGAAAGTGGGCTGTAAAAGGATGGAGGAAAGTCACTCTTGGGATTGGCTGGGGTCTTCAGAATGACCGAACCCTGAGCATAAGACAATCGCTGCCCACCATCAGCATTGTTCTGGGCCAGGAAAAACGAATGTGCATCTTGGAGGTAGGTGATATCGACACGGATCAAGCCTGAAGGAGCACCGTCGCGGGATCCACCAACGTAGACAACCTCAGGATGGTTCGGATCGGCGACCAAGCTAATGTCGTAGTTCGCCTGCCCAAAGTTGAAACCGCCAGTCGGATCGTAATCAGGCGAAGCCGGATCGTTGGTCGGAACGATCGGGATGCTCTGTGGCGTCGCGGGATTTGTAAGTGTTGGCAGTCGGATCGCCGTCCAGTTCTGACCGAAATCTTTGGTGACATAGAGACCGTCGAAGTGGCTGTCAGGAGTGGCCACAGCAGCGTAGAGCCACCCTTGGTAACCGATATCTTGGGTCGCATTACCTGTGAGTGCCGGCTTCGCCAACACAATGCGGCCCTTGGCCCCGTTGGGAGTTCGGGGGGGATTATCGACGGGAACGGGGGGGTTATTGGAACGATCAATGTCGCGGGTCAATGGGTCGCCGACCCCACCGGCCATCAGGTTCCAACTGCCGCCACCGTTCGGGCTTATATACACACCCTGACCACGGAGCGCAGCGTAAAGAATGCGGAGATTGCCTGTCGGATTGCTAACTGCGTCAATGGTGCCGCTGTTGGGGTCAAGCGTGACATCAGTCGCCTGGCCAACGAGCACGCGTGTCCATGTTTTACCCGTATCCTGGCTTCGCCAGATACCGGCCTGGTTGGCGTTGCCGGAAAGCGTTGCGTAAACGATCGTCTCGCCGCTCGGGGTCGGTCGAGGATCAACCACGATCGTGAACGAAGTTGAGCCTAAGAAGATATGGTCGCGTAGCGGCGAGGTGATTGCGAGAGGAATGCCCGCCGCATCGACGTTTGTCGTGCTATCGAGGACGGTCCACGTCCCTCCCCCATCCAGACTTCTAAGGAAGCCGACACCTTGGGAGCCGGTGTCACCTTCTCCCGTAGCCGCGAACACGATTGTCTGTTTGGGATCGTTGTTGCGTCCAAAAGCTGTCAGGCTGCCAATATTCAGTGAGAACGTGGGGCCGTAATCGGTAAGCGGGATCCAAGTGGGGCCGTTGGGGTTCTCGGTCAGGAAATTGCTCGTCTTCCAGACACCACCGCTAGCACCAGCAAGGAAAGCCGTATTGCCCGAGGGGTCCGAAGGATCAAGAACCATGCCGCCGATACGACTTGACCGGACGCCCGCACCATTGGACTCTCCCGAAACCGCGCTTGGTCCAGCGGCACCGCCGATGCCGGCCGGACCGACTGCTGTCCAGGTCGTGGTTGAGGTCGAGTTGGTCGGGTCCAATGTGAAGAGACGGAAACTGGCCACAGTCTGGTCGGCGACCGTCTCGCCAAGGCCTGAGTTCGATTGTGCCTTCGACAGACCAAGCGACCAAGCAGACAATGTCCCTACAAGACTCGTCGAGAAGTTCTGAATCGTCAGGGTCCAGGTGCCCTTGGCGTTCTTGCCAATCAAGTTGGCGAGTGGAGTCTGCGGTACGAACTGACCAATGAACGGAGGTGCTCCGTTTTGGATCAGAGTGGCCGCCGAATCACTGAAAACTGTATTCTGAAAATTCTTCCGAGGCGTGGGACCAACATTCCCGACCTTCGTAAACAACTTAACAATTGTGCCGTCGGGCGCGGTAAGGAATGCCGCCAGATCCGGATCATTCGGGAAGGAAATATTAAGGCTCAGAGTCGCGCCCTGAAGAACGTAATCATCGCTGATGACCAAGGTGGAGCTAATCGTACCGGGAACCGGCTGGCCACTCACCAGCTTTGCAGTCTGCGTGGTGATTGGGATGGCGGTCGAATTGTACGTCTTGACAACTTGCGCCCCACCCGGTGCAGGGTTGCCTCGCAAGAGATCAAGCCCGGCGTTCTGATTGTTGTCGATCAGGTCGCCGCCGTTCGCACCCGCCACGGCTTGGATATTGGGTCCGAGGATGACTGAGTACGTACCATTAAGCAATTGCTGTGGGAATGTAACTCGGAACGTCTGATAAACGTTGGGTGTGCCGAAATCGGCTGCGGAGCTTGTATCCACTGTGGCAGTTAAAGACCAGGCGCTGATCTGGCTCGATGCCGTTAGAGTCCAGACTCCGCTCAGAGACTTGCCAACCGCGGTGGGAATCGAAACAACCACGTCTGCGTCAGAAGCAAGATTTGGAATCGTATACGTCGTTCCATCGGGACCGATCAATGTCAGGGATGAGTTGTCAGCACCGAGAAGAGTCGCTTTGAGCTTCAACGCGGCGAGTGTAAACGTTCCGCCGCTACCACCAGACCCGACAGGTGGTGTGATGAGCAGTGCCGAGGGCGAGCCTGCGGTCAACAGAACGTTGGGAGATCGGAAGTCATAGACCGGCACCGGGGTCACGGTAATCTGAGGTGTGATCACCAATGACCAGTTAGTCAGAGAACCGACACTACCGCTGACCACATCCTGAATCCGGAGCGTCCACTTGCCGTCGATGACCTTGCCCTTGAGCGTAGCAAGGGGAGAAATCGGGCGATAGACGTTCGTGAACGGTGCTACGCCCTGGGCGAATGTCAGCCCTGCGGTATCATCGAAGGTCGTGTTCGTCAAGTTGGCGCCCGCGCCCGCAGCCTTCGAGATCAACGGAATCTGGGTGCCATCGGGGGCGATCAAGGTAACGATCAAGTTGCTGACGTTCGGATGAGCGATGCTCAGCGTGATCGCCAGATTGTCGATCTTAAAGGTGCCAGCCGAACTCGGAATCGTCAAAGTCGAGTCGAGCAAGGCACCCGTGTTATCAGGAATCGTTGCACCAAGATTTGTGGCCTTGTATGCCGGACCAGCCTGGAAAATCGTCGGACCGTTAATGACCCCAAGAGGTCCCTGAATGCGCAACACGTCCGTATTGTCGAACGTAGCTGTGTTCATGTTACGATCAAACGTAACGTCGAGCGAACTCACGCCCTGGTTCTGCACGAGATTGTCGAACGAGGCTGAAGTGTTCACAACACTCGTATCAATTGCATGCGGACCTGAGACAATGATCGGCACCGTGGTGTTGTCGAATGGAGCCGAAATTGTGTTGCCCGACAGAGGCTTAGGATTCAGATATGCGTCAGCCGCGCTCCCAGGCGTGCCGTCGGCGTTCTGGTCCATCAAATTGCCGGTTTTCCCTGGAACGAGCTGGAGAGTGCCCGTATCGATCGTGAGGGACCAATCCTGCAAGAATCCGCTGTCAAGGGAGAAACCGTCGTTGATCTGCAGGGTCCAATTGCCATTGGCTGTTCCAGCGTTCAAGCCCGATAGGGGCTGATCGGGCAAGAAAGTCCCCGTAAACGGTGCCGTTCCGAATGAGATCGGTATCAAGGCAGCGTCGCTGAAGATCGTATTTGTGTAATTTTGGCCACTACCGCCATGGTTCTGCGAGAGAACGACATTACTTCCATTCGGAGAGGTCAACGAAATCGTCAAATCGAAATCGAATGTGTGCGTCAAGTTGATAGAAACGATGACGGACGCAATGACACTCCCTGCTGGAAAAACATTGACAGGCATCACTGAAACGGTCGTATCTTGCGCGGCAATCCCGGAGCCGCCTGTACCAACTGGGGGGACACGAAGGTTTAGACCAGTCAAGCTGGTCGTTTGGGGATTGTTGTTGGGAACAACCGCAACCGTCGCTGGGCTACGCAGGCGATCTTTGATCACCGGCTGGATTGCATACGTATAAGTTCCGACGCCCGACTGCGGTGACTGCAGCCGTACGAGCCAATCGATAGGTCCACTGGCAGGGTTGTTATTGGTCGGAACAATGGATCCCACCGGAATGTTCTGTGCCATCGAGCCATTTGCAGGCTGGAAGGTGACAGTCACAGCCGAGGTTGGGAACGTATTGGGGTCGATTGAACGATCGAACGTCAGGCCGAACCCCGTGAACTGCTGGGTACCGTCCGATGCAAACGTGTTGTTGTAAAGCTGCCCGCTATCATTCTGAGCCTTGACTGGCCCCATCGTGCTGGCGATGATCCGCGGTCCGGCTGCAAAGTGAATCGCGTTTGTCAGGACCGACAACTGGCCTTTACCATTTGCGAGACCGTTCGCGTTCCCAACCCAAAGTGGATATGCGACGCCATTGGCAACCGCGAGTCCCTGATAATTCCCATAGCCCCGATCACCATCTGAGTTCGGATCCCCACCTGACTGGTTCTCAGGAATAGGCCCAATTTGGAGCGGATTCCCTGTAATCGCGTCAACGGCCGTCTGGCTGAAGTTGGTGTACACCGAAGAACTGAACGTCTGACCTCCATCAATGCTCGCGCCGATCGTGGTCACGACCCGAGCACGCGATGCATCGTCGCGGGCATCGAGGTAGCTAAGAACAAGAGTACCCGTTGATTGATCTACGGCCAACTGGGGTTGAAACTGGGGTCGACCGCTCAGCGCGAACGCCGTCCCGTTCGCAAGCCCGGCGAGTGTGCCGGCCCCTGTGTAGCCGTCGATTACGGCATCGTCATCGTTGCTAGGAATCGGAACACCACCAAGGGCCGTATTGACATTCTCGAAACTCCAGCTCGCCCCACCGTTGTCCGAAAACTTGACGAAGATGTCGGTGTTATCGGCTTGGTTGCTTCCGATGACACCGAAGCGAACGTTGTCCAGAATATCAACGTAGGCGACATAAAGTCGGCCTTGGAACTGGCTAAAGGAGCCGAGCGTATTGTCAGACGCAATCACAGCGCCTGGTCCAATTCCCTTGGACGTGGCCAGGGTCGTCACCGGGTAATTCCCCGGAGTTACCGCACCGCGCACGGTGGTCCTACCAACGGTTGCCGTCCCGAGGTTAGCGTATCCCCCCCCCGCTGTCGGGACGAGACGCGCAACTTGAATGATATCAACGGGCGGACTCTGGTTGCTTCCGCTGCCAAAGTCGTCGAAAACGACAGTGACCTGACCACCGGTGATCGCGGGTAGACCTGGTTGGACTAAGCGATTCTGGCTAATGGTGATCTTGGGAGACGAGTACTGCTGAATCGGATCCCCACCAAAGTTGCCACCGCTAACCCGAATCGGAGTACTGAAACTCGTACCACCGTTGGTGGATTGGAGCACTTCGATGGTGTAGCGATTCCAAGGGTTGGGAGGGGTTGGGGGCGGTGGAGTATCCTTCACCCAGGCAATGTGGATCCGATTGGTAAATGCATCCGTCTGTGTTGCACCCGTACTGGGGTCGGTGATGGTCGAAGGGTTAGTGTCGACCGCAAGTGTAGCGTCACGCACGCCTGGGAAATTAAATGCAACGGTATTCTGCGGCAGATTTGTCTGGTTCCAGAAGTAAACAAGATTCGTAGTTGCCCCCGACGGTGCATTTCCAGCAACGGTATATTTGCTAAGAAACACGACTCCCGCGCCGTTGTCAGAATTGCGCTGTGTTGTCAAAATATAAAAGTTATTGTTTGCGTCCCATGCCCCAACGGCGTCATCGTTTTCCTGGTATCTCAGAGGTGGGTTCGCGGTCGAGGGAGTGGCGCCAGGTTCATCGATCAGTATCTGATTACCCGTGGGCAATCCAACGGTCGTCCACGACTGGCCACCGTTCGACGAGAACTTGGCCCCGACGGTAAAGAATGAGTTGGGTGATTGGATGTTGGCGTTCCGCACGCCGAAGGTTGCCACCAACTGACTGGCATTGTTGGGGTTGATGGTAATTGTCGGATTGTTGTCGTTGACCTTGCCATCAGACGTATTAAATCCATCCACCACCGTTGGGCTCTTCGTAACCAACAACGCCGGCAGTGTCGCCATCAACGTGCGGGCTTCCAAGTTCTCGAGCGCCAGTGTGCGGAGCCTCGACTTGCGCAACGAAGCCTGTCCACTGTTGTTCCGCGCCCGGCCCTGGGCCTCGCGACTTTCCAGCTTGGTCTTGACCGGGCTCATGTCGTCCTCTCCGCAATTGTGACGACGCCACTGGTTATGGCGAACGTAAGGAAGATGATAGCAACTGGGGTGGATAGACAAGAGGCGTGGACTACCCGAAACATGCTCGTCACTTCCCCTCGCGTCAAGTTTTCCGGAAGCGAGTTGAGCATTGCGGCGAAAAGTCGCGCCATTTCTGATCAGCCTCAGCCAAATCGTGAGGTAGATGATCAAATTTCTTGACCGTATCTGATATCATGCACGCACGGTCGCACTGTTGTCAAGCGTCGAGTAGCAACCACTGTGAGTTTCTTGACTGGACTGTGTAATCGTCACAATCCTTGGCCCCGTTTGCAACGACTACTTAAATGCGATGGTTGCTGACCCCATCCCGGAGAACGCGATCCGACCAAGCCATAGTGAAGGTCTTTAGCGAGAAGAATAAGTGTCCGATTTCGATCACAGTTGGTCATTTGACTTAGTAGATGCTCGCTTGGGTTAAACGAACCGAGCCCCCCTGCTCCGGGAATCAATCGCGGACGCGCAGACATGGTCGCACCGCGCCGCTGAGCCCCGCCCACAAACCGACGATTTGCATTTTGATAAACGCGAGCGTGCCGCGAGCAGAAACCAGGGGGACGGCATGTCCAAGGTTGCGTACTGCTCCCTACGTGAAGGATGAGAATCCGTCATTAATACCTAAAGCCACTCCCCTGCTCTGACTCAGAGTCTGGCGTCATCCTGCTCTCGCGATGTGTGCGTGTCTTAGCATCAAGTGCGATCGACTGAGTTTCAGAGCCATTGCTGTACCTAGACCACGCCAACATAAAATTGACGTATGTCGCTGTTGGCCTATTGGTGCCTTGGTAACTTGCTACCTAGACACGTTGTAATACTGGTAGCAAGTATCCCTTGTTTGCTTTTTTCATCGCCACCAAGCTACATGCGACTCCAAGGCTTCCATACTATCTTTGTCTCTTGATATAGCATGCAACGTAGTCTCAATGCACCTAGTGAGCCACTGCTACCAAGTTCCGTCGTCAGCCGCTCTACCATGTTGACACTTTTTATTGCTCGGCAGCGTACCAACTTGCCCTGGTGCCAAGACAGCTTGCCACTATTGGCGTCTGTGCTTTCTTGATACAACGTACTGCTTGATTCCCATGCCCATCGCTGCCACGGTCTCTTGGTATTCATTGTGCCAATATGCCAAGGCATATTGGATCTATCTTCGGCAGTGTGAAGTAGACTCCTTGGTCTAATGGAACATCACACCGGGTCGAGCCTCGAGGGCTTAATGGTGGCGATTCACCAAGGATCTCGGGCCTTCGAGGCTCGTCCTAATCGCTGGAGAGTCGGGTGCTGCGATTCGTCGAAGCAAACTTGAATGAATGGTGTGTACATTGTCGTTGTGCCAATAGTGTCGAGTAGCCCAGCTACGTAGGTCTCAAGGTGCCTTGATTCCAATGTTTAATGGCAATCTTGTTGCCGGCTGTCAATTTTTCAACGTAATACGCGGTCATTGGGCGGTGATATCTATTGCACCTTTGCTTCAATGTTTCCATTTTGTCTTGCATCCATTGTTTGTAGTCGTTTCCATCAGATTGGTTCTCTTTGTTAATTGACGCCTTGTACCCCTTTGTTCATGGCTCATTACGCTCCTTGGTACCTGGTTGACTTGGTGACAGGGTTTCTTGGTGTTTGTTTATCCTTGTGCCAAGTGTGCCATTTTGCATTGGCACCTTGGTGCGTTGTTTTTTGGTTACATCGCCTGATTGGACCCTTGCCAAGTCGTTATCAATGCACGTCGCTTGCAATGTGCGCATAATTCGACTCAACTAGTTTCCAAGCTTGGGCCGATACTGCTTAGGTTCATGAGCATTTCGTGTTGTTGCTCGTCACATTACAGATGAGCGAGGAGGATCGAATGCGAAGCGTTGCCGTCACGAATGCCAAAGGAGGTGTCGGCAAGAGCACATCAGCGATCAATTTCGCCGCTGCACTTGCAGAGCAAGGGCATCGAACCCTGCTCGTTGACGCGGATCCATCCGGGAATGCGACCCTAGGCTACTTCCCCACCGGTGGTTCCATCATTGGTCTTGCGGACATGCTCTTGGACGGCGTCCCACTCGCCGAAGCCGCGTTGGCAACCGATATCCCCGGAGTGGATGTATTACCGCCTGGTGATCGACTTGGAGTTTGCTCCGATCAGATGGGGAGTAGCCAGGGATTAGGGCAGGGGAGGGAGTTCCGGATCAGGCGACTGTTAAAAGGGGTCATCGGATATGACTTGGTGATTCTTGACACCAGTCCGGTTCAGACTCCGCTCAATGTCGCGATCCTTTATGCCGTCTCCGAGGTTTTGATCCCGATCGATCCCTGTGTCGCAGCTCTTGCAGGTGTTCGTGCTCTGGAGGTTCTGATTCGAAACGTCAGTGAGTTCCGCCAGGAGTTTACGGACTCAGGTCCCCTTGCCATAAGCGGCGTTCTTATTACCCGTGCGGATCGGACCCTGGTCTCTCGACAGGTCGAAGCGGAAGTTCGCGCGTACTTCGGTCCACTTGTCTACCAGAGGGTGGTACCCGCTTCCGTGAAGTTTCGTGAAGCGTATGCCCGTGGCATACCCCTCGTGAAATACGATCCATATGGAGGAGGTGCCCAAGCCTACCTCGAAGCAGCCGAGGTCTTTTGGAACCGGGGTGCTGATTCTGCCAACCAACTTGCTGTCGGCTAATACGTCGTGAGTCGCTGCTTCGGTGTTTCACTTCAATACTAGGCGTCAAGGAGATGGTCATGGCGGGCGCTATCAGACGTGGGGGCATCCCGGGGCCCGAGAGTCGCACAGGATTGGTTCGCCCCACGATGACGGAGGCGGAGTTCGAGCGTCGGCAGAATGCGTCTCCGTCTGAACCATCCGATGTCGTGGACCCATCGTCGACAAATATCATTCAATCTACCGGAGCCTCCCCCGTGATTGAGTCCGACTCGGCCCCACGAACCCGATCACGCGCAACCCGAAGCAAGCCAGTTAAGCCACGCCGTGTTCAGCGCATGTTCGCTCTTGAAGAAGATCTGGATAAGAAACTTTGGCTCTATGCGATTCACATGGGCAAGGATCGTTCCGATGTTGTAAACGATCTGTTGCGGCCAGTCGTTGCGTCAATGGTGCTTTACGACTCGCGTGACCGCCGTTCATCCCGAGTCGTCGAATCGGAAATTGATCGAGGTGTTGATGGGGAAGGGGGGGGGCCGGTGTGAGGTGGCCATTCCTCACCCCTTGTCAAAAAGCTGTCCCTGTTCCGATGTGAATCGTTGAAGCTCGCCACTCACCAGCAAAGCCTCCAGCTTCACAAGACACAGAGGTTCTAACATTTTTTTGAATCGACGCAGACCTGGGTTCTCGCGTTTGACAGCATCTAGGATTGCTTCACGGCGTCCGGAATCGAGCGCATCCCATTGGACTTTCAACTCCACCTCTCGGCGTGTCGTCTCCTCCGATTCGGCCTTAACTCTGGTCGCATCTGCATCTTTTGCCTTTTCGGCAGCCTTTGCTTGGGCAGTTGACTTTGCCTTTTCCTCCGTACTTGTAAACCCCCCTGGTGCCTGATAATCAGCACGGATCGATGCAACGAGGTATCCAGCCGGATTTTTTGCCACTCGCTTGTCACCGTTTTTGACGAGCCAATCAAAGACCTCAAGCTTCGTTCGGATCCGTTCTGCGGAATGCAAAGTCACTAACTCGGCGGAAGTCTTGGGCGTGACCCCACGCGCGGTCAACAGTTCGATGAGTTCTGAAGGCTCGGTCTTGGGAGTGGAGTCGACCCCAGATGCCTGACCACGTATCAGAATGATCCGCCAGCAACCGCGTGAGACGTAGGAGTAACGCTCCTCCGAAGTCAGCGGCTCCAAAAACCCGAGCTGTTCGAGTTCTTCGAGCGCTGGCTTGAGCCGTCTCTTGAGTTCAGTCGGCGGATAGGACCGGCTCATCCCGATGTGCTCGCAGGCAAGCGTTTTCAGATCAAAGTCGAGTCGAGTTCGTCGGTAGAACCGTTTGTCCAAGAAACGAAACATTCGCTTGGTGGTCGGTAACCGTAGCTTTAGGTAAAACTCGAGGTCGAGCTGCTTTAGATTACCACTCTGGAAGCTCTGAAAAATCACCTCGTTCCATTTAAAGCTCGAAAGCGGCAGAGGAGCACGCTCATTCTTTGGGGGGACTTTGCTACCTTTGGACGAAGACTTTGAGTTTTTCCCGGTCTTTCGTCGTTCTCGATCGTAAAGCGTCACGTTGTCAAGAACGTGGAAATTCTCGTCGACCCAACTTTTTGCCGTGTTGTCCCACCAAGCATTCTCATACATCAAAGTCACGCCGACCCAGCGGTTGAGCGACTCCTCAATGCGTCGATAGCTTTGCCCACTTTGAGGCCAGCCCAGAAGCTCAATTAGCTCGTATCTTGAGAAAGAAACCCGAGGATTGTCGAAATTACTCCGCCGCTTTGTGAGCTGAATTAACCCTACAAGTAGCTCATCATCAAGCGAGGTTGGCAGCCCGTGTTTGGGCGTACCCATGATCGTGAGCCGTCGCACAATTGGCTCACTGTCCCTGCGCTCAAGTTTGTCCTCGAAGACCAGTGTTGTCTGACCGTCTGGTACCCGGTCAGTGAGTGCCGCGATGGGAAACTCGGCGAGATTGAGTTCATCTTTCCAACCGTAATCGGTCGATTGCGCATTCTCCTCATTCGATGCAAACCCGCCACTCTCTTCAATCGTTACATCCTCTTCAGTCATTGCAAAGCCCTCAGTCTGTGTAATCGTATCGCGTTTGAGTCTATTTCTACTCGAAAACGAACAAAACAACAACAAAATACAGCCAGGCGGCTGTTTTGTCTTTTAGTCTTAACAAAAGTCTAAAACAAATTCTCAGCGCCGTAAACCCTTTGAGAATCAAGACTTACAGAGGCTAACTATGTCCGGTTAATCGCTAGTGGTATGTCCGAACTATCGTGAATGCACGCCCTAAGTATGTCCGGTTAATCGTGAAAAGTATGTCCGGTTAATCGTGAAAAGCCCCTCTAAGTATGTCTCAAGCATCGCTATGGACAAATGGCAACTATGGTTCAACTATCGCTACGATGCAGTTGTGCATTAGGTGCGTCGCTTTGAAGTATGTCCGGTCAATCGCTATGCACAAACGCTCCCTTAGAATCGCCGTTCTACTATGTCTGGTCAATCGCTATGGACAGAAGAATAGGTAGGCGTCGAGTCTCGATCGGCGATTGGAGTGATCCTTGGGGGACGAACTATGTCTGGTCAATCGTGAATGCACGACTTTCGGTAGCCCCAGCGATGCGAGATTGGGACTTTCCGGCTAGGTCTCGTCCAGCAAACCATGTCCCAAACGTCGTGAGCGGCGTGGCCAGACTTGGATCGCCTGGAATCGTTACAATCGCTATAATCGGTAATTGCTTCCGCGTGACAGGCTTGTTTTGGTCCAAAAGCGTTGGTCGAGATCGGTGTCTGCTCACAGCGATGGCCTAGAAGCTCCTTAAAATCGCACAGGAGCGATCCACGGGGCATGGTTGGTGGTTTGCTGGTCGCGAGTTGACCAAGCTCTCAGGAGCCCTCTGAGGCGTTGTCCTGATTCGTCGGCTAATCGCTCGAACGATTTGATGAGCCTATACGGCTGAACAGATCTCGCCAGGATGATCGACTCTCATTCTCGAGGCTGCTGATCCTCTCAATCAACCAGGCCGTGGTATTTGCTGAGGCCGCACCATTATCAGGGGAATCAGGCCGGGGGGGGATCTTAATCGGTGCAGGTTTGGGAAGGCTAAGCTCGGTACTGCCGGAGTCTAACGCTTCGATCTGGCTTCGGATGCTGGAGATTTCGCGGTGAATGAGTTCGATTTTTTCGAGGTGCATATTGAGGAGGGCTGAATTCTCATCTCGCATTTGCTGCATTGCTTCAGTCATTGCGAGTTGGAAATCACCCTGGCGACGGAGTAGTTCTCCCTGTCCCGCCTGGAAGAGTCCGAATAACCAACCGAGAAAAGCTTCCTGAGTCTCTACCGGAGAGGATTGGTAACTTCTGGGCATGAGGAGTGTCTCATGACCAAGAGGAGCGATTGGGTCAGGTATTGCCAAGACCTTTGATATCCGCTCCAGGGGAGCAGGTAGGGTAGGGCGTGGGGCCTCAATGTGGATCGTAAACTCGGATGAACCGACAGTTAAAATGTCGCCATTACGAACCGGTGAAGCACCACGAATCGGCCGGCGGTTCAACCAGATTAGCCGACCAATCAGATCGACTAAATAGATATCGCGGACGGTTCGGACGATCACGCCGTGGATTCGTGCTGCGCTACCACCATCGACCCTGACGCCACATCCTGCGGATCTTCCGAGAAACACGAGTTCAGAATTCAGAATCCAACGCGACTCGCGTGCTGTTCTTGGTTCTAGTCGCACTTGGGGGGCATCGGAAGCCGTGAACTCTGTGATCGGGTCGATGACGCATGGTGACGGTTCGAGTGGTACTCCATGAACTCGCATCTCGACCAATTCCACTCGAAAACCAGCGACTTCAAGCCCCTTACCGACTTGCAACCAAGTTGTGGAAATCGGCCCATTCTCGTCAGCCGTCCCGGTCCTCGTTAAAAGATCAACCGCGAACACCCCGCGGCGATCTAAGTGCAGGTAAAGGTGGCGACCGCTAACCGACGGATCATCGAGCCGAACATCGGCCCCTGTAGAGCGACCCACCAGGGCATAGGGCCGGCGAACTCGAACGAGTCGATCCGCCCCCGACCCCAGGGTTGTGACGCGAAGGGTCATTTCGCCGTCAGTCCAAAGAAGATCGGGTGCCCCCGATTCTCGCATCAACGTCTGAATCTCCACTGAGCTTTGTTAGGCATGTCGTGCCAGAGACGATTTGCTTAATTTGACTCTTTCATAATTGCTTCCATCTCAGCTCGCTCGTTCGTTTGCAAGTCGGCGGCGGTAAGACCTGCCTGCTTGGCAAAGTCTCGGTATTTGAGAAAGTCATCCGTCCGATTCGCGAGTTTACAGAGACGAGCGAGGTGATAAAAAACAGCACCGCTGTTTGGGAGGCTGGTCGACGCAGCTTGCAGTTCCTTAAGTGCTTCGTCGTATCGCCCGAGTCGTGTAAGGATGACGCCACGTGTGTCAGCGACATGGGGGTCGAAGCCGAGTTTAGCCAGCGCATCGTCGATCCGCTTGAGGCCTTCTTCAGGTTGGTTCATATTCTCAGAGAGTGTCCAAGCCATGTTGTTGAGGAAGAGATAATCCGACGGGTTACGCGCGAGGACCTGGTTGTAGAGGTCGATCTCTTCTTGATGTCGACTCTGAAGATGCCGCAAGTAGGCTTGTGCCTGCAATAATTCGATCGAGGCAGGCTCACCCTTCAGAGCCATGCCCAGGAATTGATCGGCTTGCGAGAGCCATCGAGCGTCGGAATCACGAGATGCGGCGAGCTGAAGGGCAATCCGGCCAGCATTTCGAGGATCACCGGCTTTCGCTGCTTCGTCGAGTAGTTTGGCTGCTTCCTCAACACGACCGAGCTTGGCGAGTCGCCCCGCCCAAGCGCATGAGCCCTCGGGGCTGAGTTCCGCCACCTGACGCCCAACCTTTTCGTAGACTTCCTTCAACTTGAGATCGTCGAGGATTTGTAGGATCCCCATCCCTGTTACGAAGGCTTCGACACCTTTGGACCGATCCTCGAAGGCCTTTTCTAAGAGTTGACCGGCTTCAACTGCTTTGCCTTGAGCATTAAGTAGTCGGGCACGAAGTTCAATTGTCGGCAGGCTATCGGGAGCCATCGCTTCGAGTCGCGAGAGTTGCTCTCCCGCAGCTTCCACTTGATTATCGAGGAGGAGCATTCCTGCAAAAGCAAGGATTGGCTCAGGACCTGCATCATCGGTCGAGGCCGCACGTCGAGCATGATCCCGGGCCTTCGCAAGATTGCCGTCTCGTTGATATAGCTTGGCCAGCTCAAATTGTGCAACAGTCGAGTTTGGGGAGTCAGCGACGATCGCCTGAAGAATCTTGATCGCCTCCGCGCGATGTTCTGGGCGTGGCCCCCGGCTATAGACGATCGCTCGGGTTAAGCGATCTTCCGGGCCGTCTCCGCCGGATCCGTCTGGGCCGATGACCTTTAACGCCTCTTGCCAAGCGGCGTTATCATTTGTCCGTGCTGAGAGCAGAGTTGCAAGCTTACGGATAGCGTAGGCCATTGTTGGATCGCGGAGTAAAAGGTGCCGTAAAGAAGCTTCGGCCTCGCCTAAACGTCCAGCCGTTTCATAGAAGTTGATTGCCGCTAGGCGAACGCGGGTATCATCCGGCCATTTGCGGATTGCGGCTCGGAACGCATCGTCCGCCTTGGAAGTCTGCCCCGAGACGCGATAACACATCGCCCAGAGGAGTTCAGGAAGATCGGTTTTGACCCGGGCGCGAATCTGCTCAACGGTATCCAGAGCGGCTTGGGTCTGACCCTGTCCCACCTGAAACATCAGGAGTTGGAGCCAGGGGCCGGGCTCGTCGGGTCGTTGATCGAGCAAGAATCGAATCGCACGTTCCGCCTCAGCGGGGCGGCCCATTGCTTTGAGAACCTTCGATTGCCAGATTCGAATGTCGAGACCTTGGGGATCACCCTGGACAAGGCGATCGATGAGCTGCTGGGCGTGTTCAACATCTCCCATCTTCAGGGAGAGTTCGGCTGCGAGCTTCTCCATCTCGACCGGTAGGATACTTTCGCGCTTGAGCCGATCGAGTTCATCGAACTTCTTGGCCTGAGTCAGCAAGACAACTAGAGGTCGGAGCGCAGTTTGTCCTGCGCCAAGTTTAAGGGCGACCTCATAGGCCTTGATGGCTTCAGAATCGTTTCCACGTTTATGAAGGAGTCGGGCTTCCAAGAGCATACCTAAGGGCATCTTTGGAGCATCTTTCTTGATGCTATTGATATAGCCCTCTGCTTCATTGAAATCTTTGACGTCATCTTCCGGCGACGTTTTCGACGACTTGGGTCGATCGCGAAGCAGTTTCTGGACACGAGCGACTCGATAATAGACGCTTTCACTACCACCCACATTCTTCATGGCTTCGACTTCACTGTTAATCTGATCGTCATCGCCTGAGTTGAGTGCAAGATCAAGTAAGATCATCCGTGGTTCTGGTGCGTCAGGTGAAAGCTTCGCGCACTCGACGTAGGCTTTACGGGCATTGGGCGTGTCATTTTGGGCTACGTAGTAGTCCCCCAAGGTTTTCCAGAGCGCGGCGCGTTCCTCAGGGGGTATCTTGGCCAGTCCTTCGACAAGGATTGTTCGCGCCTGTTTGGGACGGCTCTTCGACATGAGTAACGTGGCTTTCGTGGAGCGAAACACGGCGTGCTCGCCTGCGGCAGCAGTAGCCCGGTCGACCTCGATCAAGGATTCATCGACCTGGCCGCGGCGATTCAGCAGATTCACGAGCGCGAGCCAGACCTGGACCGAGTTTGGATTTTGCTTAACTCCAGCTTGGAGCAATGCAAGCGCATCGTCACTCTTGCTCACGACGTTCAGGTAATCCGCCTGAACTAAGGCAAGCTCAACCGAGGATGGGGCGACTCGTTTTCCAAGTTCGATCACCTTCTCGAGCTCCGACCAGTTTCGTCGGTCGAGAGGTAGGGCGAGTTGCCGCCTCCACAGAAGCCTCCCTAGGCCGGCCAGCAGGGCAGGATCCCCCGGCATGGCTTCAAGGCCTTGGGTGAGCGTAGCAATTGCCTTATCGGGGCGATCTTTTTCTTCGAGGCGAGCGATTGCCAAGCAAGGCCCCGGCCATCGCGTCGATAGATCAGCGGCTTTACGATAAGCTTCGAGTGCCTTAACACTTTCCTGCTTTACCTCGTAAGCCTGCCCCAGAGTGAAATGGAGCTGAGCAGAAATGTTCTGTTCGATCGTGTAGCGGATTGACTCCAGGAGAGTGATCGCTTCATCCGTATGATTGGTGCGGAATGCGGTGAGTGCTTTGAGGTACTGATACTCGGGTGT
The DNA here is from genome assembly GCA_025356475.1 of Isosphaeraceae bacterium. Classification (GTDB taxonomy): domain Bacteria; phylum Planctomycetota; class Planctomycetia; order Isosphaerales; family Isosphaeraceae; genus JANXSX01. The sequence goes on from JANXSX010000054.1 coordinate 27,716, forward strand.
GGGTGGTTCCTTACCTAACAAGCGTCGGTACTGCTCGATCAGCGGTTGCGCCTCGTCAATCCGATTGAGCTGCAACAGCATCTGTGCGAGTCGCCAGGTCATCAGGACATCGTTGCCACCACTCTGAAGCAGACCGCTTCGCCAGCTTGCGACCGCTTCATCATGCTTCTGTTCGGTAAGTTGAATCATTCCGTTCAGATACTTGACGCGCAGATCGCCCTTGTTCTTGCTGTCGATTGCTTCAATGTGACTCTTTGCCGTGCGAGAATCACCCACCAATGCGGCCATCTCCGCCAGGACGAGACGAGCATCAAGGTTACCAGGGACGACCTTAATCGCTGCCTGAACTTCGATCGCCGCTTGAGCCCGCTCGCCTACGGCGTTGAAGAAACGTGAACGAGCCAGGTGTGCCGCCGCTAGCTTGTCGCGGTCCCCCTTGCTGGTCTCAAGTACTTGATCAAGTACCTGACGTGCGAGTTGGGGTTTATTCGACCGAAAATAGAGATCGGCCAGCTCTTCGGCGGTCTCGACGTCCCCTGGTTCGAGTTTCTCAGCAAGTTCGAACTCACTGCGAGCCTTGTCCAAATGCTCGTTTGCCGAGTTTCCGCCACCTTGCCCCAGTTGTCGAAGAGCCTTTCCAAGCAAGCGATGCGCATCGGCGTCGTTTGCACCGCGTCGAATCAGCTCAGTGGCTAAAATCTCAGCCGCTTGCGCCATCGGGGGCCGCAGTTTCAAATGGAGAATCGCCAGCTTTCGTCGGATTTCCTGGCCTTCCGGTTTCTCAGCATCACGGGCGAGGATCGGATTGTAGGCTTTGATTGCCGCTGAAACGCCACCGTCATCCCGCGCAGTTTCCGCGAGTGTTTTCGCCCTGAGATTGAGCGCCTCGTCCAACCGAGCTGAGTCTTGAGGATTCGCAAGAATAAAGTTATTCAAATAACTCAAAGCAAGATCTGTCTTGCCGGATTCGAGCTGTTTTTTCGCCTCTTCCAGGAGTTGAGGCTGACTACGTTGTGTCTGAAAGCCCCGGAGTAGCAAAAATGTGATGGGCAACACAATCGCTATAACAACGAGAGCTACAAGCGCGCGTCTGTTCAGGCGTCGAGTTCGTCCCGAATGGGGATTGGGTGCCTTCAACAAGGGTTGACTCATCAGCGGTAGGCTCCACAGTTGCAGCTCAGTCCTAACCTTCAACGGCACCATAGTGCATACCGTTTGTTATCAGATCAGCTATTATTATGTAACCTAGGCGATCACGCTATGGTGCTGCAACCGAACGGTGGGCCTGTTGGTACTCGACATCACTCACAATGTTCGAAATCGATGCGTTTTGAAGACATGGGTCCACATTTCGCTTGCATTGTGACTCCAGGCCCGACATGATATTACTTACCAGGTTCGTAAAGAAGTTTAGAACTTGTAGGTTGGTGCGAGCGCTTTAACTCTCTCCCATGATGTTTCACGCCTGCAACATCGCAGGTGATTTTGGAGCGGTTCCACCCCATCGGCAGCTTTATGTTGGTCACGCCGTCTTAGCCTAAAGAGTACAATAGGGAGTCGATCTCGCTCGGTGGATTCCCTCCTAGCACGGACCCTCTCCTCATGCTTCCTACCGACAGCAATACCGCCCCCATTAGCGTCCCACCTTCCACAAAATCTCCTGCATTGGAATCGTTATCGAGTCGCCGCCTGTTGATCTCTGCTTTACTCATCTGCGGTTTGCTCATTGGCTCAGGGATTTTGCGAGCGGGGCAAATGCGGCGGGTTGATAAAATCCTTGAAGAAGGAAAACACTCGCCATTTTCCTTGAAAGAGCTTCCAATCGATCTCGGCGTGTGGAAGGGGGAAGAGGCTGAACTCGACCCACGTATCGCGGCTGGCACGGGCTCAGTGGATCATGTTTTTAGACGATATGTGAATCAGCTCACGGGCACGGCGGTGGACATGATCGTACTCTACGGGCCATCGACTGACATGTTCATTCACGCGCCCGAGCGGTGTTACCCAGCCGCTGGATATGTCTTGGGTGATGGACCGGATGCTCAGGCAATTCCTATTGGCGATGGCCACGAAGCTGCGTTTCGCTCGATGGTCTATCTCAAGGGGAGCGAAGGCCGTGCAGAACGCCAGGAAGTTTATTATTCGTGGCGATATCGCAATCAGTGGTCTCCCGATGTTGGGACACATAAGGAATTCGAGCGGATTCCAGGCATGTATAAAGTCCACCTTGCCAGGGCGGTTACTCCTCAAGAGCGGCGAGAGATCGATAACCCTTGTCGGCAACTACTGAGCGTTCTCATTCCGGAGATCGAGCGTCGTGCGATTGAAGCGCGGGGTAAGGCGGCAGGCAAGTCACAAAGTCAACCTGTCGAGGATCCCTCGGCGAAGCCATCGACTTGAATTCTAAGGCTAGTTTTTGTCTATTTTCAATCAACGCCAATGGCGTGCATATAACAGGAAGCTTCCTAACTATGAGCAACACGGAATTTACATCTGGCTCTACCCCCTCGCGGCAAAACCCTGGGAAAGCGTTGCAGCCCTACGACTTCGACGATTATCAAAATGATGTAGCGCCACATACCGTGCGTGCCTTCAATGGAAGGATGATCTTGCGATCGCTCCAGCGATACTGGTGGCAAGCATTGACCATCTGGGCCGTTGGCTCGCTATCACTGATGGTCTTGACCTACTACAAGATCAAGCCGATGTACGAAGCACTTGCCCAAATTCGGGTTGATCAGGGGGCCGATAAGATCTTTGCAGCGACGAGCGGTATTCAGATCAATTTTGATGAGTACAAGGAAACGCAAGTCCGCACCATGACCAACCCGACGGTCTTGTTCGCCGCACTCGCCGCTCACCCCGAACTCACGCAGCTACCCCGGTTGCGGCAGAGCGAAGATCCCGAGGCTGAGATTCGTGCGTCCTTGCTCGTTGCAATCGTTCCTAGGACCAATTTAATTCAGATCCAGATGACCTCAGAGGATCCCATCGAAGCCGTTAGTACGGTCAATGCGGTGGTGGATTCGTTCCTGAAGGTTGCCAACGAGGCAACAAATAGTGAGCGGCAGTTGCGAATTGAGGATCTTCGGAAAGTGAACGAAGAGCGTAAGAAGGCCGTGGCCGACAAGCGAAATGAAGTGGCAGAAGCGATTAAGAAGTATGGAAACATCGAAGTGGATAATGTCAAGAACAAGGATGCTGCCAGTGTCGATCAATACATTGAGTTAACGAGAGAGTTGATTCGGGTTCAGATCGATCGTTACGCGGCCGATGCACTGTATCATCAGCTTGACAATGATCGGTCCGCCCCTACAGCGCGAATTTTGGCACCCCAGCAACTTGATCAACAGTTGCAAATCATGTTCAACGAGCATCCGAAAGTGGCGGAGCTCCAAAGGAAAATCGACCAATCAGAAGTCCAGCTCAAACGGGCCATGACCACAGCGAAGAAGAATTCCAATGACCCCGCCATAACCCGTCCCAAGCGCGAGCTGGAGCAGCACAAGCAACATCTTAGACAGCTTCGCGAAGAATTGATGCCTAGCCTAACGACTCAGCTCGGAAGCCAGAATCCAACAGAGGATCCGGTCGAAGGCCTTCGCCAGGCCAAGATTTTGGTCGATACGTTGACAAGTCGTGAGACCGCGATCCAAGCACGTATGACTGGAATCAGCATCGCGAGTCGGGAAGCGGGCAATCAGCAGTTCGCTCTTCAAATCTTGAATACGGACATGGCGCGAGCTGAGCAGGTCCAAGTGTCGATTCAGCAGACATTTGACCAAGCCTTTTACGAACTCCGCAATCCCCCAGCGCACTGCTCATTGCAATTCCGCGCCAAGCCAACGGCTCACCCCAACTCGAATAACCGTTTCAAGATGATGGCGATCTCTCCACTGGGAATGCTCGTGGCCGTGGTGAGCATCCTCGTACTCATGGAGAAGCAGGCCGCTCGGGTCGCCGATCCCGACGAATTGCCGGGACGCCTCAATCTTCAAGTACTCGGCGTTGTACCTCCTCTTCCTCAGATCAAACCCAATTCCAGCTACGCTGCAGGTGGATCGCCCGGGGCGGGAGACTATCGTTCTCAGCGTCAGCTCGACGAGTTTGTTCAGAGCCTCGACCACCTTCGTGTAGCACTGGTCAATGGCAAGGGAGCTCACGGGCAGGAACGACGCTGCATACTGATTACGAGTGCCTGTGGCAGCGAAGGGAAGACGACCCTTGCAGCTCAACTCGCCGAGCGCTGTGTGAATGCAGGACTAACAACTCTCTTAATCGATGGCGACCTTCGCAATCCGACCCTGAGCCGTGTCCTTGATGTCCCCGATCGGCTAGGCCTGGTTAACGTCTTACGCGACGAAATCGGTGTTGAAGAAGCTTTAACGGTTGTTGGAGGTGCAGGAGGATTCCATCTCCTGCCCGCCGGCACCCCCCGCGTTGATCCGAGCCGACTGTTGCATGGTGATCGTTTGGGCAAGATGCTCGCTCAACTTCGTGAGAGCTTTGACATTGTGATTGTCGATGCCCCGCCTGTGCTTCCGGTTCCCGATGCCCTCACGATCGGTCGCTGGACTGACGGCGCGGTTCTCGCGGTCCGGTATGATACGAGCCGGTTTCCTCTCGTTGAGAGGGCTAATCGACGTTTAGCAAGTGTCGGGGTTCATGTGATTGGTGCAGTGGTCAACGGCGTTAAATCTTCGAGTTCGTCGTATTATGGTAGTTATTACCCGACAACATCGATGCCACAACCCGATCATACAATGCTTGATGTTTGATCCCAATCTTCTCCAGGTTTTTTAGCTTTCGAGGTCTAGATTGTGGACAAAGAACAATCACATTTGCCTGATCAAAAAGTCCAGGGCGAGGCCCTGGGCACGCGTCTAACGGACTTTGCACCCATTGCACTGATCGTGCCGCCACTGATCTGGGCGTATTGGACGAGCCTCAAGGCTCTCAGCGCGATTTGGTCGAATGATAGTAATTACTCACACGGTTGGTTTGTGGTTCCGATCGCAGTTGTGATTGCTTGGAATCGCCGTGACCTGATCAACACAGCGAAGCTGACGTCCCAATGGTGGGCGTTTATCCCGCTGCTAGTGATTCTTGCCGTGAGGTATCAGCTTTTCGAGTGGAATGAGCAATACCTCGAAACCGCAACGATCCCGTTTGTGGTGGCCGCCGCCGCATTCGCGGTCGGTGGTTGGCATCTTCTTCGCGTCATCTGGCCTGCGGCGGCATTCATGTGTCTGATGTTGCCGCTTCCACCTAGTCTGAACGGTACATTGGCGGGCCCGTTGCAAACGGTAGCAACTGCGGGGAGTGTGAGTCTCCTCCAAGCGTTTGGCATGCCTGTCCTTGCCGAAGGCAATGTCATTATCGTTGGGTCTGAACGATTGGAAGTCGCTCGCGCCTGTAATGGTCTCTCAATGCTCCTGAGCTTTGTCACTCTGATCACGGCGATGGTAATCTTGGTCCGGCGTCCGATTTGGGAGCGGATCGTCCTACTTCTAAGTACGGTACCTATAGCGATCATTAGTAATATTCTGCGGATCACGGCAACAGCCTGGTGTTTTCAGTACTTCGGCCATGAGCTCAGTGAAAAATACGCTCATGACTGGGCTGGCTATTTGATGATGCCTGTGGCACTAGGGCTTGTTCTCCTAGAGATGAAGGCGATGTCGTGGTTGATCCTCGAAGTCGACGCCCCCACGGAGCCGAGGATCTTCGCCACGGCAATGATGCCGCAGACCGACCCATCCTGATGCCTCACCCTTATTTTTACGATGGCACTACCTCCTTCCCGCTCCTGAGCCTGACCTTTTGAACATAACGTATCTGAGTCCGACCGGCGCGATCGGTGGAGCCGAGATGGTCCTCCTGGATGTACTGGGTGCCATTCGCTCCTCGCGACCGTCCTGGCGTCTGTCCGTTATTCTGACAGGCGAAGGCCCTTTGCGTTCCGAGATCGAGAGGCTTGGAGTCAAGGTGGTCGTCCTCCCATTTCCCAATCAGATCGCGTCTCTGGGTGATTCCGGACTTGGGAGTTGGCGAGGGCGGGGGGCCTTGGCCCTGGTGTGGCGGGTTCCACGCGCTGCCAGCGCGGCCTTTATATATTCACTGAAACTTCGACGTATCCTTAAAGATCTCGCGCCCGACGTGCTCCACACGAACGGGATGAAAGCGCATCTATTAGGGGCTTGGTCGGCTTCTCGAGCTTTGCCTGTAGTTTGGCATATGCACGATTATCTGGGCTCGCGCGCGCTGATGGCTCGATTACTCCGGATCTCGATTCGTCCGAAACTCACCGTAGCGGCGATTTCTGAGTCGGTGGCCAACGATATTAAAGCGACTCTGGGACCAAAAATTGCCGTTCGGATGATCTACAACGCGGTTGACCTTAAGCGATTTCACTCAGGACCAGGTGATGGGACAGCACTTGACCGCGCGGCAGGTTTGCCTGATCCACCCCCCGGCATTATCCGTATTGGGCTGGTGGCAACATTCGCCAGGTGGAAGGGTCATGATGTTTTTCTCAACGCAATTGCTCAAATTAGAGCTTCGTTTCCATGCCGGTTCTATATTGTGGGAGGACCGATCTACCAATCCGCTGGTTCGCAATTCACCCTCAGCGAGTTAAAGGACCGGGCCAGATCGTTGGGGATTGAGCAACGAGTTGGCTTTACAGGCCACCAAAGCGACCCTGCTGAAGCACTTCGTGGACTTGATGTGGTCGTTCACGCCAGCAGTCGCCCCGAGCCGTTTGGACGTGTCATCGTCGAGGCGATGGCTTGTGGTCGAGCGTTGATCGCAGTGCGATCCGGAGGAGCCGCAGAATTATTCGTAGATGGTCGTGAAGCCTTGGCCACACCACCTGGTGATTTCGAGGCTCTTGCCGATCGTATCTCCCAACTCATGCATAACAACGACCTTCGTACCCAATTGGGTCAAGCTGGTCGCCAGACTGCGGAAGCACGATTCGGATGCGAGCGGCTTGCTGAGGAATGGCCCAAATTCTATGAGTCTCTTCACGTAAACTCCTCGCATGTCGTGGATTGCGACATGGTTCCTCAGAAACGGAGTTCGTCATCCCCAGTCACGAACCATTGAGCGTGGAACGCCCCCTAATGTCAACGCTTCGTGTCTGTCATCTAGGTAAATATTATCCGCCAGCAGCAGGGGGCATGGAAACGCATGTCCGCACTTTAGCGCGATCCCAAACGGATCTCGGAGCCTCCGTTGAAGTGTTCTGTATGAATCACCAGGATGGAGCAACGGTTGAGGATCTCGATGGGTTGGTTCGGGTCACTCGTTTTGGACGCGTCGCTTCGGCAGCAAAGCTCGACTTTTGTCCTGACCTGATCGCGCGCCTGAAGCACGTGGAGGCAGACGTCCTGCATCTCCAGGTTCCTAACCCGACAATGATCGTCGCGATTCTGGCTGCCCGACCCAAACCGGCGATCGTTGTGACCTACCAGAGTGATGTTGTTAAACAACGGCTGCGTAGTTTGTTCTTCCGTCCTTTGGAGCGTATGGTTTATCGTCGCGTACAGGCAATTTTCCCCACGAGCCCAACTTATGCTGAGGGGTCGTCGTTCCTGAAACCTTATGCGGATCGACTACATCTCTTGCCTAATGGTCTGGACCTAGATCCCTATCTCAATCCCAGCGAAGAGCATCGGGCAGAGGCTACTCTCATTCGTGCTCGACATCAGGGTCCGATCTGGTTGGGTTGCGGGCGGATGGTGTACTACAAAGGGTTTTTGAACGCGATTCGTGCGTTGGTCAGAGTACCCGGCACTCTAATCCTTATCGGAGGTGGGCCGGATCGCGAGTCGCTTGAACTCGAAGCGAAGAAGCTTGGTGTCAGCGATCGGGTTGAGTTCCGTGGCAATCTTCCCCATTATCTTGACCTTGTCCCTTACTACCTTGCAGCGGACGCCTTCTGGTTCCCTTCGAATGTTCGCAGCGAGGCTTTCGGCCTTGTCCAGGTCGAAGCAATGGCCAGTGGCTGCCCAGTGATCAATGCAGCGATACCCTTCAGCGGTGTTCCTTGGGTGAGTCTCCACGACCAGACTGGCCTGACGATCCCAGTGGACGACCCAATCGCCTTAGCCGAAGCTTCGCTTCGAATTTTGAATGAAAAAGGTCTTCGAGACCGGCTCTCGATGGCGGCCCGCCAACGTGCGGTCGCCGTTTTCGATCACCGAGTCATGGCGACACGTAGCCTGGAGATCTATCGCGAGGTCTTGTCAGGACGCCTCGGTGAGATTTCTCGGACCGAGACGCAGTCCCGTGAGGAACTCGTTGCCGTCGGTTCCTTACCGCAGCTTTAAGAAATTGCCCGCCGTGACACTCTTTTTCGAGAAGTAGTGTTTCAACGGTCTCAAAAGCGCCCTTGCAGATGTTCCCAAGCATCTCTATTACCGGTGGGAACCTCATTTATGATGAACCTGCAAGTTGATCGAACAAGGCCATGACACTGCCACCCTGGCTCTTGATTTCTGGTGATTTCACCCCGTTGGGGGGGATGGATCGCGCCAACCATGCTTTGGCAATGTACTTAGCACGTCGTGATGGGGCTGAGGTCCATCTTGTCACCCACCGCGCCTGGCATGATCTTGAATCCCAGCCGAGTGTTCACATTCACCATGCACCTCGGCCCAGAGGTAGTCATATGCTGGGCATCCCTTTCTTGGCCATAACCGGTCGTCGATGGGCACGACGGCTTAGCCATCGGGGGGGGCGTGTAGTCGTCAACGGTGGGAATTGCCGCTGGGGCGACGTGAACTGGGTCCACTATGTTCATGCGGCATGGACACCGCGTCCTTTGGGATCATCCCCTACGATTCGTCGACTCAAGGGGAGGTTGCATGCCGCACATGCACTGAGATCAGAACGCGACGCGTTGCGGGAATCTCGCCTGATCGTAACGAACTCAGAACGAACTCGTACCGATGTCATAGAGCGACTAGGGATCTCTCCCGACCGAGTTCATACTGTCTATTATGGTAGCGATCCGGACCAGTTTTCCTTGATCACACCCCAGGAACGGGCCACAGCAAAGACAAAGTTCGGCTGGGACGATGGTCGCGGCGTGGTTGCATTTGTCGGTGCTTTGGGCGACCACCGTAAGGGATTTGATACCTTGTTCGACGCCTGGACTGAGCTTGCTGCAGATCCGACATGGAACGCACGACTTGTCGTTGCCGGTGCAGGGGAGTCCCTCAGCTATTGGCGAGAGAGGGCTGCGACAGAACGAGTTGATCGATCAATTGAGTTTCTTGGATTTCGTGATGACATTCCGAATGTGCTCGCGGCGAGCGACTTGCTCGTGAGCCCAACACGATACGAGGCCTATGGCCTGAACGTGCAAGAGGCCCTTTGTCGTGGCTTACCTGCGTTAGTCACGGCGAGTGCAGGGGTTGCTGAGCGATACCCCCCCTCCCTCGCGAGCTTGCTGCTCCCTGATGCTGAGGACTCTTCCGACCTTGTTGACCGGTTACGTCGTTGGCAGGAAACCAAGGATTCGATCCAAGAAAACGTGCGTGCTCTCGGACAAACTCTACGGAATCGGACCTGGACGCACTGTGCTGCCGAGCTTGTAGCGCTGACTGAATCACGAGGTTGAACCGCCCCGATATTGCGGTCTCGGTTCACGGATTCGATGCTATTGATTAGAATAGCTGTTGAAGTTTGATGAGCATTGAGGTCCGAGACCAAGCCGTGAATGTCAAGATCCGAAACTCTGGACGCCGACCAGTCCCTCCTAAGAGGTTGGACTGGCTCGAACTTTTCATCTTGTCCCAATCGTTCTTCCCCGCGCTCCTGTTCATCCCTGGCGTTTCAGTTCTCAGAGTCTTCACCCGAATCGCTGCGTTTTTGATCGCTCCCTTGTTCTGGGCGCTCATCGCTCAGTCTAGCAAGCACCTTCGGGGGGGTGAGAACTTCGCTGCCCGTCCTTTTCTTGTAGGCAGCTCGATCTGGCTATGCCTATGTCTGGTCCACCCTGAGACAAATTGGCCGATCGCCGGCTTAGCTGAAATCGGTCTCTACATCTCGATTTTCTCGCCTGTATTTTGGGTCGGCTGGGTGCTCCGGTCTCCCAAGCAGATTAGTAACATGATGGCGATCCTCTTCATTTGCAACGCATTTAGTGCCACACTCGGCGTCGCCCAAGTATTTCGACCAGGGACATTCAACCCACCGGTTATTCCTGCACTCTCCAGCGAGTTCGGTCGTCTGGCGCTGACTTACGTTGCAGATGATGGGCGGGAGATTCTTCGACCATGCGGACTCAGCGATAACCCCGGACAGGCGTCGTCAGCAGGGGCAATGGCCTGTCTGATTGGTTTAGCGTGGGCGCTACGTCCAATTGCCTGGTGGAAGAGGATCGGTTGTGTTGGGCTCTCTTTTCTTGGGATAGCGGTCATATATTATACCCAAGTACGTGCGCTTTTGGTCATGCTCGTGCTCTGTCTTGTTGTGCTGGCGATTATGTTCGTGCTCCAGCGAAGTATTGTTAAAGCAACGTTCCTCGTCGCTGGGAGTCTTATGTTGCTGTCGGGTGCCCTGATTTGGGTATCGCAATCGGTGGGTAGTTCCGTTATCACCCGATTTTCTACACTTTGGACCAGCGATCCGCTCAAACTCTACAATAACTCTCGTGGTGGTTTTATCGCAGCGACATTTCAATACACGATCTGGGAGAGTCCGTTTGGCTTGGGTTTGGGACGGTTTGGTCAGATCTTTGACTACTTTGGCAATCGTGCTTATCAGCCCGTTTGGGTAGAGGTTCAATGGGCGGCTTGGGCTGTTGATGGTGGAATTGTGCTTCTCGGGGCATATGGCATCGCGATTATCCTCGCGATGTGTGATACGATTCGCATCGCGTTGACTACCCCCGATCGCGAGCTGGCCGACTGGGCTGCCGTGGTCGTCGCGGCGAATCTGTCAATCGTTGCGGGGACTTTCAGTCAGATGGTGTTTCTAGCTCCGATTGGTTTGCAGTTCTGGCTGCTTTCGACGGCAATCCATGTCAGCGACTATCGTGTCAAGACGGCCCAGCATGCTCGACGTCGAGCGGCGATTCATGCCCGTCAACAGGCGATCGAAGAGGGAATTGCCGCCCCACTCATACCCACTTTTCCGTTAGATCCGCAAACAAATCCCGGCGAGGTTCCTTTATGAGCCTTCGGGTCGGCATCAATGCCAGACTCCTCGCAGCTTCGACCTTGAGGGGGTGGAATCGATACACGGTGAACCTGCTCGCTGAACTTGCTGGTAGGGATATTGACCTGGTTCTCTACTCCGACCGTGAGATCCATTGCGATCATCTGAATCGTTTAGATCTGAACGGTGTCGCAGTGCGAATTTCTCCAGCCATGCGATATAGCCAGTGGGAACAGTTTTGGCTTCCTCGACAGTGTGTTCGCGATAGGGTCGACATCCTTCACTCACCATTTAATTTTGGGTTGCCTTGGTACTCTGCATGCCCTCGGGTCCTGACGCTTCACGATGCGATTGATCAGCTTTACTATGGTCCTGAAAAGGGATTCCGACGTTGGCTTCCGCGAGAGGTAATCAGCGCTCTTCGACACTGGGCGTCCCGCACGAGAGCCAATGCGATTATTGCGGTGAGCGAGCATGCGAGAAACGACCTAATACACGGTCTTGGTCTGTCCTCCTCGAAGGTTTCCGTGATCGCTGAGGCTGCTGACCCATCGTTTCTTAAACCAGTCACGGATCAGGATCGACTTCGAGTTCGGCAGGCGTTCGCCCTCAATATGCCTTATGTGTTCTATGTTGGCGGCTGGGAACAGCGGAAGAATATTCCCTTCCTGCTCCGCAGCTTTGCTCAAGCCGAATTGTCTGGCATCGAACTCGTTCTTGCTGGTGGTCGTGAGGATCAACGAGCCGAGTTGACAAGATTAGCCCATGAATTAGGTATCGCGGATCGGCTACGTTTACTCGGTTGGGTCGACGAAACAGATCTCCCGGCCCTCTATTCCGGAGCTCTTGGCTTCTGCTATCCGAGTAAATACGAAGGATTTGGCCTCCAACTCTGTGAGGCAATGGCTCTAGGCTGTCCGGTGCTCGCAGCCCGTGCGACCTGTTTGCCCGAAGTTCTCGGTTCAGGTGGCGAGACATTCACACTCGAAGACCCTAACGAACTAGTCGGTCTACTCCAAAGATTGGCGAGAGATCCGGATTATCGCAATAATCTCGCCGAACGAGCTAAGACTAGGTCGGCGGATTTTTCTTGGGCGCGCACGGCCGATCGGACGATTGAAGTGTATCAATCCTTGATTTCAGAGGCTGCATGCGAACCCGCCGATCGGCCCTGAGCTTGGCTTCAATGCTTCTGTTTCTAGTTGTGACCATGGCTACAGCTTTGGTCACCGCGCCTTACCTCATCAAATGGCTCGGGCGAGATCGGTTCGGTTTATTCCGGACGATGACCGAGTTATTTGGTTATCTGACATTGCTTGAGTTTGGCCTCAGTGGAGCACTTGCTCCTTTATTGGCAGGTGCAATCGGTCGGGACGACTCTTTGGCCGAGCGACGAACAATGGCTGCAGGGGTTCGCGCATACGCGAAGGTCGCTGTCCCCAGTGTATTCTGTGGGCTGATCCTCGCGAGCACAATCACGTTGTGGACGACGGTTCCGACAGGGTTGGAAGCTGAGGCTCGTCGAGCCTGCGTTGTCTATTCACTCGGATTCATCTGGCTGGGATTGATCCCCTTTCGCGCTATCCTTGAAGCGAAGCAACTTAACTATGTGATCAATCTGTTACTGACTTGTCAGGCAATAATCATTGCAGCCGCTTCGATGCTTCTGGCATGGTGGGGTTGGGGGATTGTGGGTCAGGCTATCGCAATTCTGATCGGGATATCGATTTTCAACCTCACCATCCTAGCCGGACATTTCAGGCGGAATCTCGATGTCATGAGGGCTGCGATCTTCGAGCCTATCGATGAGGAGATAAGGCATGGTTTGCGAAATCTGAGTGGTTCAACATTGGCAATGCAACTCTCAGGTCGACTCAGCGTGATGACCGACAACATTGTTCTCGGTCGAATGATCGATCAAAAGGCAGTGATGATTCTCTACGCCACCCAGCGTTTACCCGTAATGGTGCAGAATCTCCTGCAAGGAGTTGGTTCGGCCACATGGGCCGGCCTCGCTGAACTTCACGCACGGGGTGAGCATGAAACGTATCGCCATCGCTTGATTGAGCTCTCGGGTTTGATCTCGATCCTAGGAGTAGCAACGCTCGGTCCTTCCGTGGCCTATAATCGACACTTTATCGACGTTTGGCGTGTCGGACAGGAAAATAATGGAGGCACTGCGATTGTAATCGTATCGGCTTTCAATGGTCTGATGCTTGCCCTCTTAACCCTCTGGTCCTGGGGCTTCAGCGCGACGGGACAGGTTGCGAAGCTCTTGCCGCTCGGTATTTCTTCAGCCTTTTTTAACGTAGCGGCTAGCGTGTTCTTGACATGGCGTTTCGGAGTCATTGGCCCGCTGCTGGGGACGACGCTATCGATCCTATTGATCAATTTGTGGGCGCTGCCCCTGTTGTTGGAACGGCATTTCGGTGTTCCGCGTGTGAGTTTAGCCGTTGTGGTAATCAAGCCTCTTGTTTTGGGGCTGCCGTATTCAGTGTTGCTCTGGTGGTTGGCGCATTCACATCAACCTTGGGGGCTCATTGGTCTTGCGAGCGAGATGTCACTCGCGGCTCTCGGCTTTTTGATCCTCAGTTTCTACTGCCTATTAAGCTCGTCTGAGCGGTCAACGTGGCTCGATCGGCTGCGGGGTTTAGTATCCAAACGCCGCGATTCGTCGCCCGTCGTCTAAACCAAGGGTGATCTGTGGAACACGTGTCGAAGGTTGAATCCCGGCAGGTGCTAAGTCCCACTAATAAGCCCGTCCCACTTCGGCAAGGGATCTGGCTCGACATTGTTGCGCATGTCTCCCCGGAGACGAGGCCGACGACAAAGGTGCGTTGGCTCATTAAAGGACTCAAAGTCGTTCTAGGTTCTTCGGGCTTTCACCTGACACTCGTCTACCGATTGGCCCATGCATCTCGGTTTAGGTTTGGGATTCTGGGACGAATCATTTCGGGGCTTGGCTTCTGGTGGGGGCGGCATTTTTACGGTTGTGCAATCGCTCCAACAGCTCGGCTCTTTGGAGGGCTGATTCTCCCTCATCCACAGGGAATTGTGATCGGTGCGGAAGTTGTGATTGGACCTCGCGCCTGGATCTTTCAGAATGTTACGATCGGTGGATCACCGGGAAAGTCAGGGATGCCGCAAGTCGGGTCCGATGCCAGAATCTACTGTGGAGCCGTTCTCACGGGACCGATCAGGCTCGGTGATAATGTCATGGTCGGAGCCAATGTTGTGGTGGCCAGGGACCTCCCAGACCGGGTGGTGGTTCGTCCCAATCCTGTCGAATTTTCCCCGCTCCCCTCCCAGTATCAGGTCGAGTCAGCGTAAACTCTCCTATTGGCAGACTCCACACGGCTAATGTTAGGGCGAGGATTACGTTGGCCGAAATTCGACGACCGTTGACGATTCTGATGGTCGGCCACTCGTACTGTGTAGCACTCAACCGGCGTCTCTGTCATGAGGTTGCGCTTGCAGGGGGCGATCGCGTTGCGGTGACTGTGGTGGCACCTCGTTTTTTTCGCGGCGATCTTCGGAAGATACCCTTGGAACGACTCGAAGGGGAACCTTACAGACTTGAACCAGTCTCCGTTCTCGGGTCACAGATTCCATTCGCATTTGTTTACGGAACGCGGTTGATTCAAGTCTTGCGTCAGCCATGGGATATCGTTCACGCCTGGGAAGAACCTTACATTCTGGCGGGTGCTCAGATCGCTCGGTTGACATCAGATCGCTCGACCTTGATTTATTCGAGCTTTCAGAACCAGCCCAAGCATTATCCCCCTCCACTCAGTTGGTGTGAACGTTACGCTATAGATCGGGCGGCGGGCTGGACAGCCTTCGGCGAGACGATTATCAGAAACCTCGCTGACCGGCCTGGCTATCGAGATCGACCGAACCGAATGATTCCTCTCGGGGTCGATGGCGAGGTTTATCGCCCTGATCCTGCGGCGAGACAACAGATACTCCGCGATCTCAACTGGTCCGAATCTGGTCCACCGGTGATTGGGTATCTTGGCCGCTTTGTGCCGGAAAAAGGATTGCGTCTACTGATGAAAACGGTAGAGCAACTTGATGCCGGTTCGTGGCGACTGCTTTTCATTGGAGGAGGCCAGATGGAATCGGAACTTCTTGCTTGGTCAGCG
The DNA here is from genome assembly GCA_025356475.1 of Isosphaeraceae bacterium. Lineage (GTDB taxonomy): Bacteria > Planctomycetota > Planctomycetia > Isosphaerales > Isosphaeraceae > JANXSX01. The sequence goes on from JANXSX010000054.1 coordinate 43,033, forward strand.
CGATATCCTGATCAAGTGAGGATCGTCACCGGAGTCCATCATTCAGGTGTTCCTTCCTATTTGAATGCCTTCGACGTATTGGCAGCGCCCAGCCAAACAACGATACGTTGGAAAGAGCAACTGGGTCGAATGTTGCTGGAAGCAATGGCGACAGGAGTACCAATCATCGCCAGCGATTCGGGTGAGATTCCCCATGTCGTCGCTGATGTTGGGCGAATTGTGGGCGAAGCCGATGAACAAGGTTGGGTGAACGCTCTACGCGAGCTGGTCTCCAGTCCCCATATGCGGAAGAGCCTTAGTGACTTTGGTCTCGAACGCGCCCGGTCCGTATACGCGTGGCCCCACATTGCTAAGGCATTTCTCGACTTCTTTGAAATCCTCCGGGAATCACCCGAAGCAAACAATATCAAGCCTCAAGATCGGCCCGTGCCGACCTACACGCGATGAAATTGAAACATTATCAGACGAGTTGGTGGACACTCCTTTCGCTCATGGTCGCGTACACTGGCCTGTTCATCGCCTATTTTCCTAAGGTGGCGGCGATTGAGGACGAAATCGGCTTCATCAATCAAACGATTGTATGGTCGAAAGGAGCAATGACGGCTGAAGCGGCGGGGTATCCCACGCTCGCGGACTTCCAAGAGTTAAACGGTCGCCACGTACCTAGCCGTCACATTGGGCGCTCACTGGTGGCACTGCCATTCTTGATCGCATTTGGCCTTCCCGGGGTCTTCGTATCAGGATTATTACTTCATTTGACCATGACAATCATTGGCGCGATTTTGCTCGTCCGATTAGGTCGATCGCCGCTTTGGGCCGCCTTGCTTTTGTTTCATCCTTCACTTGCCCTTTACAGTCGGACGGCCCTGGCTGATGGATCGGCCGGCACCTTTTTGATGCTCGCAGCCCTTGCCACCGTTTCCACTCCGACCCGGGGATTTCTGTCAGGAATTGCTGTCGGTTTAGCAGCCCTGATGAGAGCACATGCCGGAATGGCATTGCCGATTGTTGCGGCATCCCTACGATTTCCACCCCGTGATCGGAATCCCTGGCGCGATGTCATGCGATGCCTTGTCGGCGGAATCGTCGTAGGGGGCCTTAACATGGGTTATAACCAATATCTTTACGGCTCTATGATCGATCCCTTCAGTTCACGACGAGGCTATTTTTCCACAGTTTTCTTCCTTCCGCACTCACTCTTCTACGCCGGATGCTTGCTGATCATTTGGCCTGGGATGTTTCTTGCACCATTTTTCGATCGCTCGGCGATCCGTTGGTTGGTCCGCGGTGTTTGCGGGCTCAATTTCATCCTTTTTAGCTTTTACTACTTTCATGATGAATCATCGAGATTCATCGAGACCCTAGTGATCGGCCAACGCCTGATTCAGGTTGCAATCCCTCTCTGGGTTGTGAGTTACGCAGTTGTGTGCGATGAACGTATCTGGAGCAGGCTCTCTATCAAATTGAGTCACTGGGCCAAGACTTCTCTTGTCGTCGTTGGCTTACTGACAATGTTCATTGGGAATTGGGCCATCTTCGCTACGCATCAAAGGCACCTTGAACGTTTCAGGATCGAACGCGACTCCTTCGCAGCGGTGGCTCCTAGTGGATCCCTGGTAATATGTCACGGTCAATTTCCGAAGCTCTTTGGAATTCCACTCGGCATCAACACCTATCGTATGGCGACCCTGAACTTTAATGGGCAGCCAATCGACGTTTCAGAGTTGATCGCGACCGAGACAAGCACTTGGTATCTAGTTGTCCTCGATGTGAGACCCGGCGATCCGCTTCCCGAGGCGTCACGCGATCTAATCGCTCAGGAAGGGCTCATTGAAATCCATGTGACTCCCCCCCGACTCCATGTTTTCCAGTCACCGAGTGGCTCACTTGCAAAACCCTGAACAGAGGCCCTCGGTGATCCGACTTGGTCTGCTGGCCGACTACCCGGAAGAAGGTTGGCCCAGCATGGATCTGACTGCAGCGATGACACGAGAATACCTGACGCGTAATCATTCGAACGAGGTTAATGTCACTCCCCTCGTCCCTCGGTACCGAAATCGGGTATCGACCTGGCCAGGACTTACGAATAAAAACATCGCGCGTAACCTCGATCGACTCATCAATCGAAACTGGGATTACCCGCAGAGGCTCAAGACGGAGGTAACTCAGAAGAACTACGACCTTTTTCACGTGACTGATCACAGTTACAGCCACTTAGCCCACGCTCTCCCGAGTGGAAAAGTCGTAATTACGTGTCATGACCTTGACACGTTCCGATGCCTGCTCGATCCAAACGCCGAGCCCCGTCCTCGCTGGTTCCGAGCGATGACCACAAACATACTCGATGGATTTCGCAAAGCCGACGGAGTTGCCTGTGATAGTGATGCCACCCGAGAAGCAATCCTCGAGCATGACCTCCTTCCTGCTCATAAGCTCGTAACGATTCCGTTGGGAGTGGCTCCCGAGTTCAATGAGCACCCCCACGCGCAATCTGATGCCAATGCCACACAACTCCTCGGTGAGATTGGACCTGTCGATCTTCTTCACGTCGGTTCGACGATCCCACGTAAGCGAATTGATGTCCTGCTTGATCTGTTCGCGGAAGTACGACGCCACCGTCCTGACGCGCGTTTGATTAAGGTGGGAAGCCATCTCAATGTTGAACAATCGCATCAGGCTGAGACGCTAGGTTTAACCGGCGCAATCGTGCAACTTCCATTTCTTGATCGGTCGACGGTTGCTGCGATCTATCGTCGTTCCGCGCTGGTCTTGCAGCCCAGCGAGGCCGAAGGGTTTGGTCTCCCTGTCATTGAGGCAATGGCGTGTGGGGCAGTAGTCATTGCAAGCGATATCAAAGTCCTTCGCGAAGTCGGAGGGCAAGCGGTGGTATTTTGCCCTGTGGGTGACTCGCGAGCATGGGCCACAAATGTTCTGGACTTAATCAACGAGCGGAATGAGAATGCAAATGCCTGGCATGAGCGTCGGGCAGCAAATCTTTTGCATAGCCGACAGTACCTCTGGTCACACCATGCCCGCGAACTTTTGGCACTTTACCAGCACACATTGCAGCAGTCTTGATCTCGTGCCAGGAATGTCCCTGACAAACGTCCGATAATCAACCTTATCATTGAATCGTGATAAAGCATGAGGGGAGGAAGAAGCTCTAGACCGTGAGTTCGACCTGGCATGTTAATGGAAAGCCCGTACTGAGTGTTGCCGAGAAACAACATAGAACGTTCACGGTCTCTCTCTGGCCATATCTGCTCAAGAGTTGCCACAATAGTGAACCTGACCAATCCCCCCCCTCACATTTGCAATATAAATTACCCAATGATGACCAGACTGTTACTTGCCGCGTGAAATGAACCCGTCATCACTGGCTGAGCTGTCCCGGATTGGTACGGCGTGTAAGACGGAATTGATCGTTTGGTACTCTTTTGAACACTCGACGATGAGAACTGATCGCAATCGGTTGTGAACGTTCAACAATTATGAACCAATTTCGTAAACAATAATGTATTGAACAACGGTAATCCGTCTCACGAAAGTTCTAAAGGCCTATTTATCAGGCAAGTCGAATAAAGCATACGCAAATTCCGAGCAACTCTAATTCTAGCGAAATACTTCCCGTAACTTCTTCAGAACCTTGCGTCACGTTTGTGATTCGGTATCGTAGTGAATCTCAGAACCATCAAGAGAATGACAGTTGATCTCGCGTTGATGTTAGCATCGCTCATGCGATGGCCACTCTCACGACGGCGTGAATGCATGCGGTTTCGTTAGTCTTGAGTGAATATCTCGTTCGGAAGTTTGCGCAGGGATGCAGCACGTTGGTCACGATTCGGTTTCCGCTCTGCCCACCAAATTCTGCCTCGACTTCCTTGCCGGACACCACTGATGCAGCAAATTTTGATCGTGCGGCCAACCTCGTGGTACGTGGCAATTATAGCTCACATCCAGATCGTTGACTGGAAGTTAAGTGATTTGGCCTCCCGCACGTAACTTTCGCCGGACGGTGTGAAATCGCGTCTGTCGAATTTGATCTGTTCAATTGTCCTCGGTCATTCTTAGTTTTGCGCATCCATCTAATATGTCAACGAACCGACATATTAGGTATTTCACTTCCGCCTCGCTCATTGCTGATTTCACCTTGTCAAACCTCTACGATTCGAGGCTTGTCGATGATCCGTCCGACCCGTCGCCGTTCAGTTCGCCTCAATGCAGAGTCTCTTGAGATTCGTGCATTGCTCAGCTCTGTTCCTGACCTTGGGCAGTGGCCACTACGAGCCCGCGATCCCGCTTCCACGATCCTTATCCGCTTTCGCGATTCCATTTCGTCAACTGATCGCCAATCAGCAATGAATCGCGTTCAAGCATACGCAATCGCTGATCTTGCCGACGGTCCAAGTCTGATCAATCTCGGCCAGGGTATCGACTCTAAAGCAGCGCTCGCGGCACTCCAATCTGACCCACGAATCTTGTACGCCGAACCCGACCGTTTACTCGCCTTAGATTCCGTCCCGAACGATCCAGGTTTTTCACAACAGTGGGGATTGAGGCAATCCAATAGCTTCGATGTGAATGCCAACAATGCCTGGGATGTGACAACAGGCTCGACATCGACGGTTGTCGCGATCATTGACACGGGGCTTGACGTCACGCACCCCGAGTTCGTGAATCGCCTCTGGGTTAATCCTACAGCGGGAGCTGATGGATATAATGGAGATGTGAACGGTTACAATTTCGGCGACTACAATAGTAACCTGACGGATGTCGTGGGACACGGCACACATGTGTCGGGGATCATCGGGGCGACTGGCAACAATGGCCAGGGAGGGGCAGGCGTGA
>JANXSX010000091.1 GCA_025356475.1 Isosphaeraceae bacterium
CCCGACGCGCGACCTTGTTCGCGACCCCGTGGAGCCAGCAACCAAGCCGCTCTGGATGCTCAATCTGACCGGCACGCCGAGCGAGAACGAGGAATGTCGCCTGGAACGCATCGTCCGCATCGTCGGGGTTACGCAGAAGAGACCGGCACAAACTCCAGACCATCGACCCGTGTCGCTCAACCAGAGCACCGAAGGCCCGCTGGTCACCGCAACACGCGAATCGCCAAAGCAATTCTGTCTCGTCGCAACCCACGAGGGTCCCCACCGAGAAGAGTCGCTCGAGATTCTGCCCGATGTCCTTAACCCTGCTCGCCATGAAAGTCCTGCGTCTCCCTGTTCGTTGGCTTCGATGCTCTACTGTCTTGGAACCGGCAAACCAATACAAGTTTCTGTTCCGAATCGCAAAAGCCATCCAATCCAGGGTGCGCTTCGCGACCCTTCGCTCTGTTGTCAAACGCCTTCGGCGTTATGGTCATTGCGCATCATTGGGTCATCCCATTCAGGGTACGCTTCACGACTCTAGGAATGCATTGCGTCCGCACCAACTCGCGAGCGTTCACGAAGATGGACATCGGGCTCACGTTCGTTCCACCCTGCCCCCTCCGAGCAGTCGGGTCACTCCTCATCAGGCGGGTCACTCTTCTTGCCGCCCTGGGGCGTTGAGTTCATTTTTCGAAGCTGAATCGACTGAAGGTCGCTGATCTCCTTGAGGACGCGATCCAGCTTCTTTGCGTCGGACTCGTGTGTTTTAGGGGGCTCGAACTCGTCATCAACAACGACACGGTCGCTATTGGCGGGCTCAACGTCTTGGAGCTTGCCGGAGTCCGCGTCCATCTCGATCAGGCCAAGAACTGCGTCGTTGAGATACTTCTGCAAGTGTCCGATCAGGTCGACCTTGATCTCACGCCTGGTCTTTCCCACGACTTCCAGATCCCCATAAAACCCGAGTGAGATGGTCCCATCCGATCGGACCAGTCTTGATCCCTGAATCGGCCGGCCTGGTAGAGCTTCGAGAACGTCAATGATCAAGTAGTCGCCGATTTGGGTTCGTTTCGGGCCCTGGACGACTGACTTGACCGCGGGAAGATCGGCGAGATTCGTTTGCAACTCGGCAAGATGCCGCTTCTTCTCGGCGAGCGAGATCGACATCTCGGTAAGGATATGGCGCAATTCAAACTGCTTATTCTTGGAAGATTCAATGAGATTTTTCTTGGCTTGATCCTCAGCCGAAGCGATCGCGGTGTCCACTTCATGAATTCGATTCGTGAGCCGTTCGAGCGAGGGATCGGACGGAACTCGCACCTTCCGAACCAGTTGCGAGCGTTGCTCCATGAGCTTACTTTTCTCGCTTTCCAGGGTAACGAGCTTCGCCTCGACCAGATGCTCTCGCGACTCTGGATTCGCGGTCCGCTTGAAGGCCATAAATTGTTCGTAGGCTTTCCTGGCATCTTCAAGCTCAATCTGCTCGACGATCAAGTCGGCTTCGAGCTGATCGACTTGGCTGTGAAGGTTAGCCCGCCGTTCGGAGATCTTCTCCTGAGGAATTGGCTTCGTTTCGGGCAAGACCTCCTGCCCGGTGACCTTTTCGGAAGTCTCTCCAGGGGGAGGAGTTTGCCCTCCGAACCCCGACCAGCCCGCTCCCAGAACGACCATGCCGGCCGCCAGGGACATTACTCCGACCAAATGAACCGATTTTGTGACCGACATCATGAACGTGACTCCATGAACAAGATTGAACACAGAAGTTGAGATGGTCCCGAGACGTCCCGCATCGCCGGCGAGTCGCATCACGTGTTGCATCGTTTTGGCAACAAGGCTCGGCGGCAAGAGCGACCTTGCCCCAGGAATCGCCAGGGCAAGACTCATCCCACGACGCTCGAACCGTTGTCGAAGCAGGTCTCTCCCACGCGAGAGCCGTCCGCGAACCGTTCCCACTGGCCAGCCGAGCTGCGACGCGGCCGCTTCATGGGTTAGACCCTCCAGATGGCAAAGGACCAGCGGATTGCGGTACTTCTCGGGGAGCCGAGCCAGTTCTACGTGAAGTAAGGCCACAAGCTCTCGCTTGGCGACCTCGACCTCAGCGGGTGCCGGATCGGCCGAGTTTGGCACTTTCGGAAAGTCCGAGCGACGAATCCGCTCGGCCAGTGCCCGCTTCGATACTTTGACCGCGACCCCATGCAGCCAGCAACTCAGTTGCTCGGGCCGATCAATCTGGCCGGCTCGACGCGCAAGGACCAGAAACGTTGCCTGAAACGCGTCATCGGCATCATGCGGATGACGAAGAATCGACCGGCAAAGGTTCCAGACCATTGGCCCGTACCGTTCCACCAGAACCGAGAACGCCTGGTGGTCCCCATCCTGAGCGAACCGCCTGAGCAGCACGGCCTCGTCACATCCCACGAGCGTACCGACCGAGAACAATCGTTCCAGGTCCCGCCCCGACTGTTTCAGGTTACCGGCAATCATGGCTTGGTCCACCTTTACCTGACCTGCGGGATCCAAAGCTTTACTGCGTCCAGATCGCGAACCAATACAACGATCTCAAGCAAGTCCAAGAATTCGCCCAAATCGCTCTTCACCCATCTTAACATTGCCCCAAGTGAACCGAGCGCCTTTCCCGTTGAGACTGCACGTCTGTCGGAGGGTGAGCGCTGCCGCAAGTCGCTGGGGTCGTCTTGATTTACAGGGCTCGCTCCCGTCAAATAAAGACTGTCTCAAAAGTAAGCGTTAGATCCTGGACCAGAGAATCTTCATGTCCTCACCTAACCGAATCGTTCCGGGCCCGAAACAGAATTTCTTGACCGGAAATCTCAAGGAGTTCCGCAAAGATCGTCTCGGATTCTTGGAACATATGGCTCGTGAGTATGGAGATTGCGTCTCGTTTCGGCTTGGCCCCAAGAAGATGATGCTCTTGAACCATCCCGACCTTGTCGAGGATGTCCTGGTCACCAAGAATCGCCTGTTTATCAAGCACTTTGCACTCCGCAACACCAAATCCAGTCTGGGCAAAGGCTTGCTCACGAGCGAAGGTGATTTCTGGAGGAAACAGCGGCGGCTTTCCCAGCCCGCGTTCCACCGCGATCGTATTGCCGCGCATGGCCAGATCATGGTCGATTATACCCAACGCATGCTCGATCGCTGGACGGACGGCCAGCACCTCGACGTCCAGGAAGAGATGATGCGGGTCACCTTAGAGATCGTCGCCAAGACCCTATTCGACGCCGATGTCTCCAACGACACCGCAGGAGCGAGCGCTGCGATGGAGACGATGATGCACGTCTTCACACAACGCGTGAATCAATTCATCAAGCTTCCAGAATGGATACCGACCCCGCTTAACCTGAAAGCTCGTCGTGCGTTAGGGCATCTGGACAGGATCATCTACGACATTATCGTCGCCAGGAGAGCGAGCGGAGAAGATCGCGGCGACCTGCTGTCGATGCTTCTGCAAGCGCAGGATGAAGACGACGGGACTGGAATGTCGGATCAACAGCTCCGCGACGAGGTCATGACCCTCTTCATGGCTGGCCATGAGACGACCGCGAATACCCTGGCCTGGGTCTGGTACTTGCTCGCCCTCAACCCCGACGTCGAAGCCAAGCTCCATGCCGAACTCGACGAGGTTCTCGCAGATCACCCCCCCACATTCGACGACCTGCCCAAGCTCCCATACGCAGACAAGGTGATCACCGAAACCCTCCGGCTCTTCCCCACCGTCTGGTTACTCGGACGTGAGGCCACCGAAGATTGCGAGGTCGGCGGGTACCATGTCCCCAAGGGAAATACTCTCTATATGAGTCAATGGGTGATTCACCGAGACCCACGTTTCTTCGAAGATCCCTTGAGTTTTCGCCCAGAGCGCTGGGCCGACGGAATGGCAAAAAAGATCCATCGATACGCGTGGTTCCCATTCGGCGGAGGCCCCAGGATCTGCATTGGCAACTCATTCGCAATGATGGAGTCGGTCTTGCTGCTCACGACGATCGCGCGAAGATTCAAGATTGCGCTCGCCCCTGATGCCAACGTCAAGCCGCTTCCCACTATGACCTTGCGACCGGAATTCGGCGTCAAGGCGATCGTAACAAAACGATGACTCCGACGATCAGCGGGCTTCACCCCTGAAATTCTGGGTCGAATTTCCGAATTGTCAAAGAGCGGGACAGTTTAACGAATCAACACTGGCGAGGAGACTCGCCTTCGTCGCTCACCGGTGGGTCGACCGGCGCGCTGATCGGCTCGGAGACCACGGGGCGAAATGGTTTGAAAGTGGTCTTGGGTTGAGGATCTCTGCTCGCAAGATCTTCACGA
>JANXSX010000125.1 GCA_025356475.1 Isosphaeraceae bacterium
TCAGCGGCCGCCGACCACAGTATACTCAACCGACGAACCGGGAGCTTTAGTCACTTCGACTTTGAGCGGCCTGTCGCCTCGCATGGCGGTATCAACACGAAGAGTCAGGACATGCCGACCTCTCGTGAGTGTCGTTGAGGCCAGGTCTTCCGACACATGATCATCAACCCATGCGGTGATACCGGCAAGATCGACGAGCTTAAATGCCAACTGTCCTTCCTCGGTGATATTCACTTCGCCTTGTATGTAGACCACGGGACTTCCTGTCTGTTCTGCGACCTCTTTCAGAGGGATTGTCCCCGGTACGAGAGCATAGGCGGGTAGCCAGCTCGCTCCAGGGGCTTTGAGGACCTCGACATCGAAGGAGTCGGGGTTGGGAACGCCTGCGACCAACCCTTCGGAGACTGGCTTCAACACTCGGAGTCGCTGCAAGGTCGGGGTCGTGTGGATTGCCCATGGACCAGGCTTGCCGAGCACTGAGAGGAACTTCACCAGATCGATGAAATCATCTTTGGTCAACAAGTTCACCAGCCCCTTTGGCATCAACGAACCACCATCTTTCGTTTCGTCTATCTCACTTGCGGGTACGGTGCGGAGTTCGCCGGTCGCCTCTCGGATGATCCAGCGATTATCATCCTTGTCGACCACGATCCCTTGAAAAATCTGCCCGTCGGTCGTCGCTACAACCTTGGTGTGGAACTCCTCTTTGATCGCTTGGTCGGGCAGCATGATCGAGTTGATCAAGTAATCCACAGGTGAGCTGCCCCCGATTGAACTCAGCTCGGGGCCAACTCCTCCCCCCGCACCTGCCACAGCGTGGCACTTGAAGCAATTCAGGTCCGCCCGGCGGAAGATTTGTTCCCCGCGCTCAGGGTCACCTTTGGTCTCAACCTCCGTCACAAGCTTCGCCAGGGCTGCGGCGTCAAGCGGCTTGACCTCGGCATTGATCCCCGCCAGGGTCGTCAACACGGTCACGAGTTCTTCGTCGGATCTTCCCAAGGCATAAACCGCGCTCAATGCCCGCTTGGCGGGATCCGCCGGAATCTTGGCCCTGGAAAGTGCTTCGGATAATGGCTTAGCCGCTCCCCGACTCAAAAATGGGGCTAGCACTTCGACCAGATCCTGACTATTGGTCGCCTCCCGAACGATCGTCACTGCGGGTTCGATTGCGGATTGAAGATCAACTTTCGCGAGAGCGATGACTGCCCCTCGACGTTGTTTGAACTCAACCTTGGGATCAACAAGTGAAGTAAGAATCGCTAACGAGGGCTTGCCGATCGTCGCGAGAGCCTCGAACGCTGCTAACCTTGTGGGCTCGGGCGTGTTTGCTCCGGTCGCAACGGTGGTGAGCGGCCCGATCAATTCCGCCACTTTCCAGAGACCGGCCAATGTAATCGCGCTTGTTCGTAAACCCGTTTCGGACTGGGGCGACTCAATCAATAGCGATAACTTGCTGAGATCACCGACAGGCAGCTTTTCACGCGTTAGCGCCGCCTCTGAGAGTGCAGATAACGCTTTCTGACGAACGATAGGTGTAAATCCCTGGGGATCAAGCACTTTTTCATAGACGAAGCCCAAGTCGTCGGGTGTACCCCGCCGACCGAGCATCTCGATGATCGTCCCTTGACGATCCTCAGGAACTTTCCCCGACTTCAAGAGCTTGATCATCGGACTATCGTCACCGCACGCAGGCGAGACTATCGAAAGGGCAAGCATGAACCGAACCAGGGTGATCCGCATGGTGGGTAACCTTGAAGGCGGGCAGGGCAGGGCGGAGTGGCGCGGCGGACTGATTAGTGTCTGACGAAAGTTCTGCCGTCGCAGAACTTCGAAAGCCAGGAATGGAAGCAACGCCAAATGCCAAGTCTGCTCCACCTGGCATTTCTGCGACAGCAGAAGAGAAAAGCGTTAGGCGTTCTCAGCAGTTAATTTTACCCGACCATCCACGCTGGATTAAAGAGGGATCATCCCGCGTCGTCCTCATTCCATGGGACGACCGTACTCGTCGCGACAATCCATTGGGCGTTCGACCGAGTTTTCTCCGCCGATCTCGAATCGATCATTCACGGGTAGGGCACGGCCTTGGGCTGACCGACGAAGATCTGTTTGATCTCGCCACCAATTCCCATCGGCACCCCAATGAACGCCCCGGCAGCCGTTTTGGTGAATTTGCCACCTTGCGTTGAGTCGTAAACCTCGCGAGGCTTCGAGATCACGGGGTGCCGATCTGCGAAGGCGAGCGTCTTCGACGCGGGTGGGTCCGCCGAGACAATCGTTGAGTCACCGAGGGATGGCTCACCCCTTGAGGCGATCGCCGGGCGACGTCCCATGCCCCCCGCACACCCGGTCAACATCACGGCTGCGGCGAGTAGCAGAGTCCAATTGATGCGATTCTGAATGCGACCAACCATGGCACAGTCCTTCGTGAGCCGAGCCCGCCGATTGCCAGCAGACTTTGCTTGGAACCCACAAGCATACCTCAAGAAATACAACACGTCAGGGGAACCGATTCGAGATCACCGAACGAGTCGTGGATTAATCGTCGCAATCCTCGTGTCTTCCCCATTGGTTAAGGTGTTTGGGTTGTTGACTGCTCGCGATCATCCCAAGTTTCCAAACGCCCGCAAGTTGGTGCGTCCTTTGGGGCGGAACTGCGTCTCCTGCGGTACTCAACTGCTCTCTGTTTTCTGTTTTGAAGGACATAGCGGTTTTTGCCCTTAGGAACGCTGACGAAATAACCTCCCTCTTTTTGAGCCGATCTGCTCACGAGTTTTGGTGTGTGATTCGTAAGGAAGAGTCATTCGTGAATGGGCGAGAAATCGGGAAGTTGTTTCGTCAGCATTCCTCGGCATCCATCGTTCCGCCATCCGAACGGATCCCCTCAGGGCAATCCCGCATGCAAAATAATTGCATCCCTCTTGTAAATCCCGTTTGCGGTGGTATCTGTTAGATTGTGATGCGGAACCAAGGCTATGGCACGGGGTCTCCTGACAATGTCACTCGCGATTCCAACAGAACCTCATCCCCTGTATGTTGGGGGGAAATATGTGCCGCGCAAGCTGCCGATGGTCGGCCAGAACCTCTGCCATCCCTTGCACTGGCATTCGCAAAGCTTTGAAAAGAAACATCTTGAGCGCGAATCCCTGATCAACCTGATTGAGGAATGGGTAGCGAAGCTCGCCAAACACAATATGGTCCTCTGGTACGTGGACCGTAAACGTGACGCCACACGAGCCGTCAAGAGTTTGATGAAAACCCCGGACCTTGCTGTCCCGGAATTGCAATCAACCCCCTATGGCTGCCGATACCTGATCGATCAATGGGAATATCTTCGTGAGCAGACGTCGTCCATTTATTTCGTGGGTGCGTTCTGCTTGGAGGATCACATCCTCACCTTGAGCCTCGCCGGTGTTCCGTTCCACCAGCGCACCCGTTATCACCACTACAACCCACCTCCAAATCTCACCAAGGAGCAAGCAGGAGCCCACGTCCGGAACTTCATCGATTCCCAGCTTGTCGAGCTTCGGACCTACGCTGAGGCCCATGCCCAGGAGGAGGCGACCGAACAGAGGCTCGCCGAGACCCACGCCACCCACTTCCCTGACAAGAAGCTCAAGAGTCTGAAACGCGACCTCCAGAAGCTGGAACGCGAACTCTTCGCGATGAATCGATTCGTGATGGAGTCGCTCGATGAGGAGTCAAAGTCGGAGCTGGAATCCGAAGTTCTCGCCCAAGCTGCGTCGGACGCAGTCGCCGAGGCAGAGAATCGACAGAACGAACCTGCATACATCCCGCCCCCACCCAGCTTAGAAGAGCTTCCCAAACCCAGGATCGCTCGGCTTGCTCCGACTTGGACCGAGGATGAAGCCGACTGCCAAGATCACCATGCCGCCAGCAACTCCGAACTCCCGAACGACCCGTTCTCCGCTCCCCTGAAGTGCTGACTCTGCTGAGACGCGACTTCACCGAAATCTGCCTAGCCGTCGCGTCTCACGTCCAATGGCTCTTTGACAATTCGGCCGCAACAGTTGCAACCGCCCCGCTCCAAGGTGCGTTCACGTTGCCTCGTGGGATCATCAAGACCAATGAGGTCAATGCATGAGGTCGAACCGGATCGACTCATTCCGCATGTCTGAGACGTAAGCGCCGAGCGCCGGATGTACAAAGCTGCCGGGGAAAGGTGCCGAGACTAATGGACCATCGCCGATTTTTCGGCACGGATCGCCTCGACGATCGCTTCCATTTCAAACCGGTCGTGAAACCCTACCAGACTCGCCCGTACTTGAGACTTAGCGTCAAGAAACAGGGTGGTCGGGTAACCTTGAAAATCAACAATCGACTGCACGACGGAGCTATCGCCAATCAGGCACTTGTACGGCAACTTCAGACCTACCATGAACTTAGCGACGAGCAATTGAACGTCTTTGGGTTCCCCATCCTCGAAATTTAGCCCAAAGATGACGAGTTTGGTCGCCTTCTGAGTCGTCGCAAGTGAAACGAGTTGGGGGATCTGTTGCCGACCTGGGCCACACCAGGTCCCCCACAAGTGAAGGATGGTCACATCCCCCTTCGCGTCGGCAAGATGGACTTCCTTACCGTCGGAATCGCTAAGAGTAAAGTCAAAATTGTAGGGCTGAGTCTCCGCAAGTATCTTCTTGGCCTGAGTTTGCGCCATTTTCCGCACGTTCTCGACCAAGCGAGCCGCAATTTTTGGAAATTCCGGGTCTCGGCGTATTGAGTTTAGATCGGTGTCGGACTCGAACAGGCTAAGATCGTCGAATCCGGCGTCAACCGATTCGCTCAAGGACGCAAGTCCTTTCTCTTGCTGTTTTTGTAGCGAGAAGGCACATGCCTCATTGTAGTAAATCGACCGGAAAATCACGAATTGCTTGGGTGATGGCTCGAATTTGTCCTTGAGGAGTGATCGAAGTCGGGCCGCAGCCTTGAGGTATTGTTCGATCGCGCCGGCCTTATCTCCACGACGCCCTGCGTCGTCCGCCAGGGCAACCTGGGCATCGAACAAAAGGGACTTCACCTCGTTTTGCCCAGGCTCAAGCTGAAGAGCTTCTTCAAGTTTTGCGATCGCGGAAGGCAGGTTGCCAGCCCGAATCAAGCGCTGGGCTTCACCAAGTCCACTAGTTGGATTCGTCGAGGACGGTTCCGCCCCTTTTGTGAAGGGGGTCTGTTGAGGCGAACCCTTGCGATTGCATCCTACAATCGTCACGACCCCTACCAGGATCATTGCAACCCAGCTTCGGACGCTCATCATCACACAGCAGCTCCCGAATCTATGGTCACCTGGAAGATGGGGTTTTCGACTCCATCTTACGCATGATGAGGCCGGATGTCGCCGGTCTATGGTGATTTTCCGGCCTGGAGGGTCGGCTTCGCTTGACCATTGTGGCCCTCCGGGGTTACGATCCCTAATGAATAGTTAGGACGATGACGGTGAACTCGCAGGCTGGAACCGCACGACGATGAACGACGAAAACCGCGTTGCCGAGCACGCACCAGCCCACCAGTTTGAGCACGCTGAGCCGACGGTCATCCATCATCCCGAGGAAGACCTGACGGTCCTGGCTCGATGGATCAAAGGGGCAGTGGAGAAAGGCCCGGGATTCTGGGGAGTGGGGCTCCTTCTTCTGATCGTCATCATTGGCGGTGCCTCGTATCTGGGGATGGCGGCTTCGGCACCATCGGCAACGTCGCAAGCCTGGACTGAAATGACCCAGGCCAAAGATGCACCCGACCTTGTCCGGATCGCCGAATCCCATCAAGGGACTCCCGCAGAGCGCTGGGGATTGCTGCAGGCCGCCACCCGGTACTATTACCAAGGCTTCGGTGATCTACCCAACAATAAGGAAGGGGCTTTGGCCGTCCTCAAGAAGGCCCTCGACCTCTTCAGTCAGCTCGCGAAAGACTCCCCTCAGGAAGATCCCATCGCCCGATCGGCTGCGCTCGGTGTCGCCCGGACTCTTGAGGCTCGCAACGATCTCGCGGGAGCGATCGAGCAATATAAGAAGATCAGCTCGACCTGGCCCAAGTCTGCTGAGGCGGATCTGGCGGAAGCTCAGGCGAAACGCTTGGAACGTCCCGACGCAACGAGCTTCTATAAAGAACTTTACGCTTACACTAAGCCCGGAGTGCCCGGCCTTCCTCCCGAGCCGAGTGGGTTTGGAGGTTTCCCTGGACTCCCCGGTACCGGTGTGAACTTCCCCGTGATGCCCGCCGACCATCCTTCGCTTGACGGACCAACGATCCCAGCGAAGGGCCTAACGACCCCTGCGTCGGGTATCCCCAAGGCGAGCGAGTTGCCAAACCCACTCGAAGAGCTAAAGCCCAAGGCGGAAGCTGCTCCTAAAGATGAGCTGCCCAGCCCGTTCGAAGAGTTGACGCCCAAGACTGAGACCCCCAAGGCTGCTCCCAAGTCCTGAGCCGGTCGAGTTCCAAACTCGCAGCCAGCCTGGATTCATGAGTTTGGAATGACTGCCGTTTATGTCGTTTACGCAGCTCTCATCGACCCCGATCGACTTTCAGGTCAAAGGCCGCATGGCTGGTAAGCGGATCGACGCTTACCTTGCGAATCGGTATCCAGACTATTCCCGAAGCGTGGTTCAGAAGGTCATCGGATCCGGGGCTGTGCTGGTCAACGGCCTCCCGACCAAGGCTTCTTATAAGGTCCGACCCGACGACCTGATCACCGCCTGGCTTCCCGAACTCGCCGCCGATGAGTTCATCCCGGAAGATATCCCGATCGGCGTCATTTATGAAGATGAATGGCTAACGGTTGTTGATAAGCCTCCCGGCTTGGTCACTCACCCTGCCAAAGGGCACTGGAGCGGGACCTTGGTCAACGCCCTCCAGTTCCACTTTGATACCCTATCGACCGTGGCGGGTGAGAACCGACCTGGCATTGTCCATCGGCTCGATCGCGATACTTCAGGGCTCCTGATCGTCGCCAAAGATGACCAGGCGCACCGAGGGTTGGCCAAGCAGTTCGAGGAACGGACGATATCCAAAGAGTACCTCGCGCTGGTCAGTAACGTACCAAGCCGAGACCGTGACTGGGTTGAGAAGGCGATCGGCCCGCACCCAACCCACCGTGAGAAGATGGCGATCCGAACCGTTGAAGACGGCGGCAAGACGGCTAGGACCTTTTATGAGGTTGTTGAACGCTTCAAGGCCCATGCATTCGTTCGTTGTAAGCCCGAGACTGGTCGCACCCATCAGATTCGCATCCACTTGACCCACTTGGGGCATCCGATTCTGGCCGACAAGATGTACTCAGGCCGGGATCATGTGACTCGGGGCGATCTCTTGGGGGCGACGGCAGAGAATCCAGAGTTGGTCTTGCTTGGGCGTCAGGCTCTGCACGCCTATAGTCTGAAGTTGACCCACCCGATGACCGGGGTCAAAATGGAGCTGACTTCGCCGTTGCCAACCGACATCGCACGAACCCTGGACACCCTACGGAGTCAGGGCGAAGCGAAATAGCGGCAGGCGTCATGCCGCTATAACGTGAAGCTTCTTTTCAAACTAGACTGAGTGAGATGGCGATTAATGGTAGTGATAGGGTTCGGGCAGAGTGACTTTCGGAGGGGGCATATATTCCGCCACCGCCTGCCCCAGACTCTGAAGCTCGACCATCTCGCGATATCGCCCGCTTCGCTCCATTAGGTCTTCATGTGAGCCGCATTCAATGATCTTGCCGGCTTCCAGCACCAGGATCCGGTCGGCGTCGCGAATCGTGCTCAGTCGGTGAGCGATCACAAACGAGGTCCGGCCACGGAGCAGTTGCTCCAGACCTTGCTGGATCATCCGTTCGCTCTCGCTATCCAGGTTCGAGGTCGCCTCGTCGAGGATGAAGATTGCCGGGTCCGCGAGGACTGCGCGGGCGATCGCCAACCGCTGCCGCTGACCCCCACTGAGTCGGACCCCACGCTCTCCGATGATCGTGTCGTAGCCGTCAGGCATCGCCTCAATGAAGTCGGCGGCATAGGCGAGTTTCGCAGCCCGTTCGACAGCTTCTCGATCCGCGAATCGGACGGCGTAGGCGATATTCTCGGCGATTGTTCCATCGAATAAGAATACGTCTTGTTCGACAACTCCGAGCAAACGTCGATAGCTTTCAACCTCCACATCACGAAGGTCGATCCCATCAAGTTTGATCGAGCCTTCGGTGGGGTCGTAGAAACGGGCGATCAAGTTGCAAAGGGTCGTCTTGCCCGCCCCACTCCGCCCAACCAAGGCAATGGTCTCTCCTGGTTGCACATCTAAGTTGATTTTATCAAGGACAGGTTCACTTGTATTTGGATACGCGAAGACGACACCTTCGATCGTGATTCGACCTTTGACTTCAGCCTTCTTGATCGAGATCGCTCCCGGACGCGAGACCATTTCGGTCGGCTCGGCCAGGATATCGAGAACTCTGTCGAACCCAGAAAGGTTGTTCTGCCACTGGGTGATACTCGTCGCGAGCACGGCGACTGGCTCGAGTAACATGGCCAGATAGACCAAGAACATCATCAAATCACCAAGCGTCAACTTCCCTTCCAGGACTCGCAGGCCACCATAATACAGCAGTCCCGCCGAGGCCAGAGGCAGGGCGAGTTCCCAGACCACTTCAACGATCCGCGACCACCACCAGGCAAAAATCTCCTGCCGAACCATCATATGATTCTCACCGACAAATCTCACGGATTCGCGCTTGCGCCGCCCGAAGGCACGGACGACCCTCATCCCGCCGAACGCTTCGGCGGCTTTGGCGTCAATGTCCTGACGCTGCTTCCGAACATCTCGGTAGATCGGTCTCAACCTGCGATTCCAAAGCCGGTCCGAAATCGCCACACCTGGTAGGAGCAGGAACGAACCAAGCACCAACCGCCAATCGACCCAGACCAAGACCGCCATCCCGCCCAGAAGCTGAATAATCGCGCGCCAGGGGTTATAAAGCATGCTAAACAGCAGCTCTCCGACTCCACCCGCATCCTCACGGAGTAGACTTGCTGCCCCGCCAGCCTTGAGTTGATAGACCCGATGTAGTGGCAACTTCGACGCATGTTCAAATACGTCTCTGCGAACCCGTACCTGTAACCGCTTGGTTGCGCGAGTGACTCGCCACCGACTGGAGAGCCCGATCACCGTACTTATCGCCGAAACTGCCAAAACAACCCCGACAAGCACCCCAAGCCGGGCTTTGGGCTCGATGGGCAGGGGTAGCCAACCTGCCAGACCTTGGCTGGCTGTCTTCTGGATCAGAACTCCGTCGATCACAAGCTTGGTGGCCGCCGGAGGGACCAGCTTGAGCAGGGTCGTCACCGACAGCCCTGCCAAGGCAATGGCTACGCTCAATCGCTGCCCGGCAAGCAGCTTATAGAGTTCGGAATAGAGGGTTCCGAGCGACCGAGTCCGTGTCTTGGGGCCGTTGGGCTTCCCCGCTGGATCTTCGCCAGACTTCGGTCGAGTGCGACGGTAGGTCGCGAACCTCGTCTTGCTGGAAATGCGTGGATGGATCGAGGACAAGAGGTAAACCCTCCAGCGGGTGACACAGGTGGGTCGAGTTCCTACTCGACAGACTCCCTATCATATCGCGGGAGGGCAAGTTTTGACGAATTGGGCACTCAGGCAAACGCGGGTGCATAGGGCCGTCGAGGCTTTCCACCGCCACCGATCGCGTTGGGTGCGTTGTTTCCGACAACCTTCAAGGCCTGAATAATCAGGGTCAGTTGATCATCCATCGTCGCGGGGACATTGCCCAGAGCGGCAGGTTCGGCCTGGAAGGTCATGTTATCCCCGGAGGAATCGACGAGGTACGCCCCGTAATCCTGGAGTGCCTTGGCAACCTGATAGCCTGGTCCGGAACTGCCCACCCCGAGCTTGGTGATATCCGTGGTCGGGGGAATGGCCAAGAGGCTACCCATAAACAGGTTTCCCAATGCGCCATATGTGGTCTGATAACCATCATCTTGAGAAGGAAGCAGGCCAGACGTAGGAATGGCCACCAGTCGCATTTTGGTGATAGGCCGCGCGTTGGACCATGATCGCAACGGCGTGGGGAATGCTTCGGATCAACTCACCTTTACAAATCAATCCCTCGATCGTTGAGCCGCCTGGTATATCTCGACGACGTATGGATGGGTGTGATAGATGATATGAAGATAACTGTCGAATTCTGGGTCAGGCACGGCATTATCCAGGACACGAATTGCGAACGAAGGGGCGGAATCGCCATTACGCCAAACATGCCTTATGGGGTTTTTGTTCGTCGAAACATAAATAGGGTTGCTTCAGTTGGTGACGTTCATATAAGCGCCACCCCCCGTGCTGAAACCTGGCGAATTGATCGCCTTATATGCAGCCGCCGATCCGATCGGCATGTTCCAGGGATCGTTGGCGGCGAACGGCCAATAGGCTGCGTCGCGAGTCACTTCTGTGGCGAAAACCTGACTACCGAGCCCGGCGATACCGGCCAGTCCCGCAGCGACTTCCTTTGCCCAAACACGCCTCGTCACGGGTCGCATCATGGAAAAACCTCGCGTTCATCGAATCATCCCTGACCAAGCGATAGCCTGGTCGATGAAGGTGACGAATCCTACGCGAGGACATTCGCGAATGTGACACAGCTTCTTGGAAACGGAACAAAACCCTTGCGATTAGATCTGTTCCGCTTGGTTCAGCCGAATCGAAATGACCGGCGGATTCTTGAGCGATTGAGCGATCACACAATAGCGTTCGGTGAGCATGGTCAGTGAATTGAGTTGATCGATCGTTGCATCAGCATCAAGTTGAAAGTTGACATGAATGGTTGAGAATCCGATCGGGACTTCCTTGCTGACTCCAAGGGTGCCCCGGAAGTCGAGAGTTCCGATGGCGGTCACTTTGCCTCCCCGGAGGTTGATCTTCATCGCGGTCGCCACGGCGGTGAGGGTCACCCCTGCGCAGGCCACTAGGGCCTCAAGAAGCATATCCCCCGAACAAGCCCAGGTCCCAGTCCCACCTGCGGCAGAGTGCAAACCCGCTGTGACCGGCCCTGCAATGGTATCGAGCTGACAGGTCAGATCTGCAGGAGCGAGCGTGCCCACGACCTTCATCGTCTGGACCGCTGACGCTGGGTCCTCGCGATATCTGGCCTTCAGGGGAGTCTGGATGGCCTTCAATTCGTCGGCAGTCAAGGTGTTGACCTTCCTTGCATGAGGATGTTGAATTTTAGTTCTACACAGATTTCGACAATCTTGGTATGCTTTATTAGTCGAGTCTGGGGCTGAACGAGGATCTTTATGTTACCAAACCATTGCCACCCGCACGCCTTCGGATCGTGGAATGCCCGCGACCTGGAGGGACTTGTGGTGTGTAGCCGCAGAGGGATGCTCAAGGCGGGCCTCGCAGGGCTCGCCGGCTTGAGCTTGCCCGACCTACTGAAGCGCAGGGCGAGCGGGGGGGTTTCATCGCATCGCAAGTCGGTGATTCTTTTATGGATGGCGGGCGGCCCCAGTCAAATCGACACCTGGGACCCGAAACCAGATCGACCCCTCGAAAATCGCGGCCCGTTTGGCACGATCCCAACCAGGGTTCCAGGGGTCTTCCTGTGCGAGCACCTTCCCAAGCAAGCGGCGTTGCTCGACAAGTTCACAATCATCAGATCTGTCGATTGCAAGCATTCGAATCACGAACCTAACAAAGTTTTCCAGACGGGCAACCTGACGGCGGAGGGGCGGACCAACCCCGAGGCTGAGAATTACCCGGCGATTGGTGCTCATATTGCCAAACTCACTGGCAGCAAGCAACCGGGGATACCCCCTTATGTGACATTCCAGACCTCGCGATCCCACATTGCCCAGGGGGGATGGCTTGGGCGTCAGTTTGACCCTTTCCAGGCCGGCAACGCCAGTCGACTACCAATCTACAATAACGTGGGTGTCGACTCGGGAAAGGTGGCAGGGGCGAGCTTCTTTCAACTTCCGGGTGGACTGAGCCAGGAACGCCTCGCAACTCGACGCCACCTGCTCAGCGATCTCGACGCGATGAGATCCGCACTTGAACACTCGCCATCGGTGGAAGGTATGGACAAGTTTGGTCATCAGGCGATCGACCTGTTGACCGGTCGGCGCGCTCAAGAGGCGTTTGACATCGACCGCGAGCCCCAATCCGTCCGCGACCGGTACGGCAAGCATCTCTGGTGTCAGCAGGCCTTACTCGCGAGACGCCTGGTGGAAGCGGGGTCGAGCTTTGTGACCCTGGATTTATCGTACCACACGGCCTCGGGGACCTGGGACACGCATGGCGATAATATCCCGCCTTATGGGGGCATTTCCAAGGGCTTGAAACCGCTCCTGCCGATTTTCGACCACCTGATCACGACCCTGGTCGCCGACTTGGAAGAGCGCGGGCTGCTCGATGATACGCTCGTGATCGCCATGGGTGAATTTGGTCGAACGCCACAGATGGGAACTCAGGGGAGTACCGATGGCCGCAACCATTGGACGTCAGTCATGTCGATGTGTCTGGCAGGCGGAGGATTACGGCATGGGCAAGTGATCGGTTCCACCGAGCGCGATGGCGGGCATATCTCGGAACGACCGGTGACTCCGGGTGACCTGGCAGCCACGATCTATCAATATTTCGGCGTTCCGCTCGACTCAACGTATCTCGACCCAACGGGGCGACCCCGGTTCCTGGTTGAACATGGGGCACCGATCGACGAGCTCTTCTGACTCATTTTTGGGGGCCTCGGAAAGGGGACAGGTACCGAGCGATGACACTCAGAGCCGGTCTCCAAATCCGAGCCGAGTCCCAGGTTGCTGTTAGTTCCCTACCCTGGCCGACTCTCCCCCTAGCGAGAGGACAAGCTTGCCGAGTGCTTGGGTTTCGAGCTGACGTACTCGCTCACGGGTCAGGTTAAGATTCTCTCCAACTTCACGAAGCGTCATCGGCAGGTAGGGTTCTAGACCAAATCGCATCTTGATAACACTCGCTTCTCGATCCTCAAGTTGATCGATCCGGGCGAAGATCCTCTCGAGGTCGTCAGCCTCGATCATCATCATGTCGGGCGACTTGGATCTGTCATCGGTGAGGACATCATCAAGCATGAACCCCTCATTCTCAGCTCCTTCCGGGTGAGGGGTGAGGTTATGCACCTGAATGGCCTTGGCCACGATGCTAACCTTCTTCTTGGAGAGTCGAAGCGATTGGCCGATCTCATCAGGTGTAGGAGGCCGACCGAGCTTATCGGTCAGGAACGTGGTCACCCGCTTCCACTTGGAGAGCAAGCTAACCATGTAGGCTGGTAGCCGGATCGGCTTGCCATTGTTCATGACCGCGCGACGGATCGACTGCTTGATCCAGTAACTTGCATAGGTACTGAATCGGTTTTCGAGACGCCCATCGAAACCCTCGACCGCACGCATGAGTCCGAGGTTCCCTTCCTCGATCAGATCTTCGAGCGAGAGCCCTTTGTTGACGTAACCTCGTGCGATGTTGACCACCAACCGCAGATTTGCGCTGACCATATGCTCACGCGCATAGGGGTCACCTTCCGCGATCCGAGCAGCCAACTTGCGTTCCTCATCATGGGTCAGAAGAGGAGTGTTGTTGATGTCCTGGAGGTAGATCTGAAGAGGTGAGTGGTTGTGATAATCACGACGCTCTTGACGCAAGCTCATCGGGTACACTCCTTGTGAAGCCAATGTCTCAACCGTCTGGCGCGGCATCGCGCGCCCAGAACTCCTCTCCACTCCGAACGCATCCGGATTCCTCCGGATCCGACCTATGAAGAGCAGACTTGGGTCACAGTCTTGACACAAGGAAGGTAGGGCGCGAATTCACCTTTCGCCAATTCCGTGCTCAGGAATTCTTAAGACCTCTCTCGATTTCGTGCGATTTGTGACCAATCTGATGCCAAAAAAAGTCGTCGATTCAGCCATCCCACAGGGCGATGCCCTGGGATGATTTGTGGCCGCCCTTTCAGGACGACAAAACTCCTGAGGACGTCGATTCGAGGGTTAATCCATGAAACGGAAGTCGCGGCCGAAAACAAATCCTGCGATCGGTCCAATGAGTGTCGCGAATTCGAACATGCGCAGGAACTTCGAAGGTCCACCCATCAAAAAATCTTGCGAGAATATGATCAAACACATGAGAAAAAACACGTGCATCACGATGATGCCGATCACTTTGAGCACCGTGACCATCGAAAGGCTCAAGCCTCCAACCAACCAACCAACCCGAATCGTCACCAAGTGGGAGGGTCTTCGTAAATCGTCATCCTCTCCTCCACTCAGGCGAACAAGGATTCCACAAAGGTATCTGCGTCGAAAGGCTGCAAGTCGTCGAGGCCTTCACCCACTCCGATGAACTTGACGGGCAGGTTGATCGACTGCCGGACCGCCACGACGACCCCTCCCTTTGCGGTCCCATCGAGCTTGGTCAAAATGACCCCGGTGCATCCGATACTCTTGGTGAACACCTCCGCCTGGCGGATCGCGTTCTGGCCGTTGGTGGAGTCGAGGACAAGGAGGACCTCGTGGGGGGCCCCTGGAATCTTGCGCTGGAGGACACTTTTCACTTTTTCGAGTTCACGCATCAAGTGGGTCTGTGTATGGAGGCGACCGGCGGTATCAACGATCAGGACGTCGGGTTGGCGAGCCAAGGCGCGGTCGCAGGCGTCGTGAGCGACGCTGGCGGGATCGGCTCCAGGAGCGCCTCGAACAATGTCAGCGCCCGAGCGTTCGGCCCAGATGCTCAACTGATCCGCCGCAGCCGCACGAAAGGTATCGCAGGCGGCGAGGAGGATCGTCTTGCCCTCATCTTTGAGGTGCTGGGCAAGCTTGGCAATCGAGGTTGTCTTGCCCGAGCCGTTGACACCCGCGATGAGATAAACGGTGGGCTTATGGGGGGCGACGTAGAGCGTGCCCGGTCGGGGATCAACCAGGAGCGCTTTGAGTTCCGACTTCACGAGAGAGATCAAGTCTTCATCTGCGGTTTTGTCGGCATAGGCTTCCCGGACGCGATCGAGGATCTTCCGAGTCGAGACCACTCCGACATCTGCCTGGATCAGCTTTGACTCAAGCCGTTCCAGGAACGACGCGTCGACCGTTTGGCCGAACCACGAGCGGACATCGAGCAACTTGGCCGTCTTGGCCAGGCCCTTCTTGAAGCGGTCGAACAGGTCTTTCACGGCCATCGGGCGTACTCGATCTAGGGAACAAAGCCTGAACTCTCATCAATATACGGTGCGACCGGCGATTTGATCACCCCGATCCTGCCTTGGCTCTCAGCCGCTCGACATCCTCGATCGGCATGGTGACACTCCCTAACCACCGACCGAGCCGGTCATTGGAGTGGAAATCGCTTCCTGCAGTCGGGACCAGCCCCATCGCATCGGCCCAGGATCTCCACCTGGGACCGAGCTTGGCATTGATCCCGGGGCCGGCGACCTCGATCGAGCCCAGGCCGCCATCTGCGTATTCGCGAAGGGTGACTTCTCGAAGGTCGAAGGGAGGGTGGGCCAACCCAGCAATTCCACCAGCCTGCCGGACAAGTTCGATGGCCTTCATCCACGGCAAACGAGGCTTGGGAACTTGGGCTGGTCCATTCTCGCCGAGATACAGTGCGAACGCGTCGCGATTGGACTTCACCTGGCCTGTCCGGACCAACCAGTCGGCCAGATGCTTGCGACCGATTGTGGCTCTGGGAAAGGCGTTACGAAGGGCAGTCAGATCGACTCGCAGGCCGAGTTCCTGCAAATTCTCGACCATCAACTCGATCCGTACCTTGCGGGCTGATCGCAGTTCGGCGCTCACTCGGAGCAATTCCGGGTGAAATTCGTTGATGAAATGGCCGAGGATATGGACCTCACGGCCTTCTCGCTCAGCGGTGATCTCGATCCCGCCGATCAGCTCGATCCCCAAGCGGATCGCCTCAGGCCGAGCGACCTCGATTGCGCTGACGGTGTCGTGGTCGGTGATTGCCAAAGCGGCCAGACCACGGTCGAAGGCGGTCCGGACGACCTCGCCCGGCGAACACGCCCCGTCGGAGTGGGTCGTGTGGACGTGGAGATCAGCGGTGACCCTGGCAACTGGGGGCCTAGCCCTCATTGATCGGTTTGTCAGCTTCGATCGGTTCCGGCCCGATCGGTGCTAGAGCGACCTCGACCTTGGCGACCGCTGCTGCGCTTGGCAGTCGGTCGAGGATTCCGTTGACGAATCGGCTCGACTGCGCAGTGCTGTACCGCTTGGCGAGTTCTAGGGCCTCGTTGATCGCGACCTTGGTGGGGACTTCGGGAGAGTAGAGGATCTCGAATGCCCCGAGCCGCAAGATGTTACGGTCGATGGCAGCCATCCGATCCATCCGCCAGTTCTCCGCGACGCCGGAGATCAGCTCATCGATCCGAGGTTGATTGTCACGAACGCCGGAGACCAGTTTGTGGGCGAACTCGCAGTGGGCAGATTCTCCGCGCAGCCTGCGTTCGATAAACCTCTGGACTTCTTTGTGGTCGAGTCCGGGGTTCTGTTCGGTCTGGTAAAGAACTTGGAGTGCGATTTCTCGGGCACGTGTACGTCGGGTCATGACAGCCTTAAGCGCTTGGCTCGGTCGCTCACAAAATCAGAAATCCGCCCGAGTCCATCAGGGCTTTCCATCATCTTACGTTAGCGATGGTCGAACCGGGAAGGGCAAGCGGACACAAGCCGCTGATCAAACTTAGAGACTGCGGATTAGCTCGCGGAGTTCATCGGCGGGGAGACAGGCCAGTTCCCTGGGCTCGATCTTGTGTAGCCCTCCCCCATATACACGACCTTCCCTCGTCAAGCTCTCACGCGTCCGCGACTGGAGCCAAGCAAAAATTGCAGGGCTCAGCTCTGGTGAATCGATCATCCGTTGTCGAAGCGGCTCACGTGGGATCAGCATCAGATACGTGTTGGCAGCGATGGCCTCAGACTTGTTCCAGAGGAACCGGAACGGGTTGCCACCGACTTGACCGCGTCCCATATAGGTACATAGGAACGGGGCCACCTCACGCTGCTCCTGGAGATACCAGGGACTCCGGCGACTCGTGAGATAACCTTGATGGATTGCAAGCGTTTGACCTTCGAAGAGGTAAGCCCGCAGAGCAGGGGACTCAACCTCTTCAAAGCGAACTCGGCAATCGAGTAAGGCCAACTGGCGAGCGATTGATGGATAACCATCGCTGTCGGATTCGATAATGTCGTGATGAAGGTTGCGAGCACCGGGCAAGATTGGTCGGAGAACTGAGCCTGGGATGCCCCGATCGAACGCGGCCGTGCGATCGAGGATGAAGAAACGATTGGATCCGGTCGCAATGCCGCGCCGGATCGTGAAAAGGTCCCCTAGAGCCGTTTGGGATCGATCGTTCGTGACAATACGCTCATTTGACCATTTGTTAGCATGTTTCAATTTACTTACATCAAGATAAATGTCATTCGTCGGCTTAAGGAGTGTCCCTCCCTCAGTGAATCGGATCGAGACCGGTGGCTTCCCGGACTTGGTGAAAATGACGACGGTGGATGTGACCAGTGCATCGGCGAACTGCGTGTCCGAAGGCAAAAAACGATGGATTCGTAACGTGTTGACATGATCGACAAGGTAGGTACGCAACGCAGAGCCATAGTTGACATCGAGGAACTCGGAGGGGATCAACCAGGCTGCAACCCCTTCAGGGGACAGCCAGGCATCGGCGAGCAAAAGGAAGGCGACGTAGAGGCCGGCCAGGCCACTGACGTGAATACTCAAGCGGTCCTGGACGAGCCCTTGCAACCGGGCTTTCTCGTCCTTATCGAGGTGGTGATGTCGCACGTAAGGAGGGTTCGCCAGGATCAGGTCGAATCGATCTTTAGCTTCAGGAGGAGCGAGCCTCGTGAAGTCGGCTTCGATCACTTTGAGGCCGGAGTCACTCCAAAGTTGATCGGCAGCTTGAGCCAGCCGAGGGTCAAGTTCAACCCCGACCGCGACATCTATGGATTCAAAGACGTGTAGACATGATAAATAAAATGAACCTAAACCAAGTGATGGTTCCAGGAAACGCTTTGGGGTCTGCCCGCACAACTCAGCGACGGCGTGCGTGATTTCGATTGCCAGAGGCAGAGGAGTTGCGAACTGCCCGAGCTTGTTCCGCTCGGCTGCAGTCCGCTCCCCATCGAGCCGCTTTTGCTCATGGCTCTGGACGATCGATCGCGCTTCGAAGTCCATCATGTCAGGCGAGCTTAGGCCTGAAATAGCGTTCAATCAATGCCGGCAGTTCTGCGGAGAACTTGCTACGGGGCATTACGGGATCGCAGCCTGCGTCCGCAGCGGCGGCAAGCGCAGCCGTATCGACATGTGAGCCGAAAGCCAGGAACGGAACCGAGTCCCCAGCAAGCTTGCGGTATGCCATGATTGCGGCAGGAGAAACCAGCTCGCCGGCTGCAAGATCAACGAAGACGATGATCGGGGTCCACTGTTCGATCATGGCCGAGGCCAACGCCACGTTCCCCGCGACCATGACGCGATGCCCGAGCTCTCGCGCAGTCCCGGTGACCTTGGACGTAAAGATCATGTCGCGACTGAGCAAAAGCCCGGCAGGACCATCGGGCTTTGGGACCGCGTCGAATGTCATCGGAACTCTCCGTCAAAGGTGCGAGCAATCCAGGCTTGGTCGAGTCCGACGAGACCATCGATCACCGCGTTGGCCCCGGAGTCGAGCAGCTCCTGTTTCGGGTAGGTATTGCTCACGCCGACAGCGAACATCCCTGCACCTCGTGCGGAAATCACCCCGGCCAGACTGTCTTCAAAGACCACGCATTCATTGGGTGCGAGATCGGCTAGACCAGGCTCCCTTCGCAGGGTCTCAAGTGCCAAGACGTAGCCTTGCGGATCGGGCTTACAGCGCTCGACCTCTTCGGCGGAGACAATCTCGCGAACGAACTTGCGGCGATCGATCAGCTTGAGCGCGAACTCGATCTCAGGTCGAAGCGCACCACTATTGATCGCGATCGGCAGGGTCGAGCCTAAACGTTCGAGTGTCTCGGCGGCCTCGGGAAAAAACCGCAACTCTTTGGCGGCGTGCTCGGCGTAACGGACCGCCTTGCGTGCGATCAATTCCTCAAGACGGACGTCGTTGGAAGTCTGGCCACCATCCATAAGTGCGGCCGCAAAGCAACCCTTATCATCAAGACCAAGGTACTTATTGTGATAGTCGTTTTCCGTGATATGCACGCCTTCTTCGTCGAGAACCTCTTGGAACATGGCAAAGTGGAGGTGCTCGTCATCGACGAGCACACCGTTGAAGTCGAAAATCACGGCGCGAATCATCAAATTGCCTCAAATCGCCTCAGGACCGCGCTCACCGGTGCGGATGCGGATGCAGTCGTCCATTGGCAGGATAAAGATCTTACCGTCACCAATCTTTCCTTCCGGACCAGTTCGACCGGCCTGGATGATCGCGTTGACGGTCGGTTCCACAAAGTCTTCATTCACGGCAATCTGAAGCTCAATCTTCCGGAGCAGGTTGACGGTCACCTCGTGGCCACGGTAGACCTCAGTGTAGCCTTTTTGCCGACCGAAGCCTTGGACGTCCATCACGGTGAGCCGGAAGACCTCGACATGCGAGAGTGCTTCCTTGACCGCTTCCAGCTTAGTCGGCTGGATAATCGCAATGATGAGTTTCACTGTCCGACCCTCCCTGAATCAAGTCCAGTACCGAATTTTCCTACGATCGATAGCCGTACTGATCTGGGTGTCTCGGAACAAATTGGACCGCCCCGACCTGGATTGCACCAGTTCGCGGCGGCCCGTGAGAATGGCCGAGGAACCGAGCTTCCTGGGCGATCAGGGGTTGACGATCGGCAACTGCGGGGCTGGCGGTGTGGTGTCGGTCGCTGTATCCATCGAAGGACTTGCCTCGGCTGTGGGCGGAGCCGAGACCGAGGCATCGACCGGGCCGGTC
The DNA here is from genome assembly GCA_025356475.1 of Isosphaeraceae bacterium. Classification (GTDB taxonomy): domain Bacteria; phylum Planctomycetota; class Planctomycetia; order Isosphaerales; family Isosphaeraceae; genus JANXSX01. The sequence continues at coordinate 19,937 of JANXSX010000125.1, forward strand.
GTGGGGGATGAGTACGACATCGGCGACGAGTTCATCGGGGAACCCATGTTTGCGGCGTACCCTGTCGGATGACCGGGGGAGGGGAAGTCGCCGCAAGTGGTGCAATGGGCACAACCGGTCGCGGCTGCGGACATTGCCAGCAGGCAAGCGGTCAGAGTCTGGCGAAGACGTGACATGGCGGTTTCCTTAATTATCGGACGAGGCGGAACCCAGCGACCTGGTCGTGTCGGACCACCCGCTCGACCCGCCTTGAACATTCCATCCTGGACCGGAAGGCTCCGGACCCGGCCACAATCCCTTCGCGCCGGCACGGCATAAATCGCCGCGCTGCATTCGACAAGTTGAAAATCGGCAGATCACTGCCCACAAGATGAGTCGAAAAGGCCACAAAATCGCCCGGGCCTCTTATTCTGCGCAATTTAACAAGCCATTGAGGGAGCAGTCGGTCCTACTTAAGAGATCTTGGTGACAAGCACCGCCACCGGATCGTGCGATGTTCGCTGGATTCTATGCAAAGTGACGTGGTCGTTCAAAATCTCTCCATATTCACCATAATAGTGGCAGGGGAATGATGAGAAGCGGCAGTCGCGACACGCAAGCCGCCCCAAAGCCAACAGATGTGGCCTTAGGGCGGCGTGAGTCGGCATTCTCGGCGAAGTCGCAGGTTCTCAGATGCGGCCCATGAGCACGAGGATCAGTACGATCAAGAGCACTGTCCCCAGACCACCGGTCGGGCCGTAGCCCCAATTCCGGCTATGGTTCCAGCCGGGGAACGCACCCACGAGTAGCAAGATCAAGACGATCAATAAAATCGTGCTGACAGTCATAAATAACCCTTTCGTGGGTCTGGGACGAGTGAGGGGATGTCGCCTTCAGAGCTTCGAGGATCGGAATTAGCGCGTATCTTTCTCGACCTTGTGAGCGGCGTTGTGGACCGCATCCTTGGTCTTCTCGGCAACGTTGTGCGCAGTATCCTTCGTCGTTTCAGCAACATTATGCGCGGCATCTTTGGTCTTCTCCGCTGCGTTGTGAGCGGCGTTCCCGACCTTGGTCGCAACGTCGTGGCCGACCTCTTTGGCCTCAGCACCGATGTCGTGAGCAACTTCTTTGGCCTTCGCTGCAGCGTCGTGTATTCCTTCTTTGATCTTATCGCCGGTGTTTGAAATGATCTGGCCCCTTCTCAGTAGGTGGAAATCCAAAGAAACGCTCTCGCACAAATGCTACCGCAATTCTTGGGCCAATCTGCTCGAAAAGTTCAAGGTCAAGCTCATTGGCGACTTCGTGTTCTGGGATTCACTCGACATCAAACCTTCCACCTGTTGCTTAGGAGTCTTTCCACTCCTACGGCAATACGTGTGGGCAGATCACGCTTATCAGCCTAGTCAGCGATGGTGGCGGGGAGTATGAAGCCGGGTCCGGTGGTGATAACTTCGCCATCACTACCGGAGATCAACTGAAGATTGCCAGATATAATCTCCATGTTAATGTGTGGCGATGAAAGGAGGATTCCAGAATTTTGGTTCGATCAGTTGCCGCAGGCCCTCAAGGTCTTCGGGATTGATAGCCATTTCGACCGCGTACCTTCCGTCGAAATGTTCTCCGGTAGGTGGATTAGCCGGGGCCCCTGTGTTGGTGCGGTAAAGGACCTTGCCCTGGAGTAGGGCGACAATATCGGAATGGTGCAATCTAGTGCTGGCCATTTGAGCCTCTAATCTAAGTGCTTGTGTGCACGTAATCACTGAATACAATTAGTAACATAAACGCCATTTATTTCCTAGCGCTCGGCAGTTGTTGCGCGAATTTGGATAAAGATCGCTGTTTGGAAAGGCAATCTATGCCCTGAACTGGTAGTTCGGGGTGTCCTAGAGGCCTTGTGCAACCCCGGAAGAATCCGAACGCGTGCATCAACTGCCAATCGTTAGGCGAATTGAGAATGCGAGAGCTTGATTGCTCCCGCACTCTCCTGGTTCGCTTAGTCGCGTCGAGGTCCGCCAGGACCGCGCCGGGGGGGACCGCCGCGATCGCCCCCGCCACCTCCGCCGCCCATCGGGGGTCGGTCGCCACCGCCACCACCTCCACCAGCAGGTCGAGAATTTGCAGCGTTCGGGTCGTCGATTCCTCGCTCGGCAAGCGCGGCCTTGCGAGAGAGTTTGACGCGATCTTGGTCATCGACGGCGATCACCTTGACGAGCATCATATCGCCGACACGGCAAATGTCGTTGACGGTGCCGACATACCCGTTGGATAGCTCGCTGATGTGGACCATGCCATCCTTGCCAGGGAGGATCTCGACGAACGCGCCGAATTCCTTGATGGAGGTCACGCGACCTTCGTAGATCCGGCCAACCTGTGCTCCCTCGGTCATCGCCTGGATCTTGTCGCGAGCCGACTCGGCTCCTTCGGCTGTGGGGCTCGACAGAGTGACGATGCCGGTATCCTCAATGTCGATCTTGGCCCCAGTCTCCTCCTGGAGGCGTCGGATCGTCTTTCCGCCCGGTCCAATGACCAGCCCGATTTTCTCAGGGTTGATCTGGATCTGGATGAGCCGAGGAGCACTCTCGGAGATCTCTTCGCGAGGCCTCTTGATGGCCCGAAGCATGGTGCGAAGGATCTCAAGACGGGCTTCGCGAGCCTGTTCCAAGGTGTCTCGGACGATCGGCTCGGTAATCCCCAGGTTCTTGAGGTCGAGCTGGATGCCGGTGACACCGGTACCGGTGCCTGCAACCTTAAAGTCCATGTCGCCGTAATGATCCTCGTCACCGATAATATCGGTCAGAAGGACATACTTACCGGTGACATCGTCCTGAACCATCCCGATCGAGATACCGCCGACGGGCTGGCTGATGGGCACGCCAGCGTCCATCAGACTCAAGGTTCCGCCGCAAACACTCGCCATTGAGCTCGAGCCGTTCGACTCAAGGATGTCCGAGATGACGCGGATCGTGTATGGGAAGACCTTACTGTTGGGGAGCACTGGGGCGAGCGAACGCTCGGCCAGGGCACCGTGGCCGATTTCGCGACGTCCCGGCCCGCGGATCGGACGAACTTCTCCAACCGCGAAGCTCGGCATGTTGTAATCGAGGTAGAACTTCTTCGAGAATTCCTTCTGGATACCGTCGACCCGTTGCTCGTCAGCGCCGGTGCCGAGCACGGTGGTCACCAGAGCCTGGGTCTCGCCGCGTTGGAAGACTGCGGAGCCGTGGGCCTTAGGCAGTAGCGAGACCTCGCAACTGATCGGGCGAAGGTCACGAGGTCCTCGACCGTCAGGGCGCTGGCCGGCGAGGATAAGTTCTCGGACGCATCGTTCGGTGATGGCCGAATACGCCCCTTTGACCTGGGCCGGCGTAACCACGCCCGAGCCATCAGCCGGGCAGTATTCGCTGAGGATATGGGCCAGGAGGTCTTTGACGGAGGCGTTGCGATCAACCTTGCCGTGGATCTGCTTACGGGCTTTGAGTTCTTGGCCGAACCGGTCGTAGAGGTTCTGGCGAAGCGGATCGGGAGTGACGACCGGCTTTTCGTACGGGGGAAGGCCCAAGGCAGCGACGAGTTCGTGCTGGAGTTGGATCACTTCCTGGTTGTAGCGATGGCAGGTCATGATCGCGTCATGCATTTCGGCTTCGGGGATCTCGGACCCGAACCCTTCGATCATGACGATGGTCTTATCGGTACTGGCGACGATCAGGTCGAGGTCGCTGTGGGCCATTTCCTCGGTAGTCGGCAGGGGGACCAGCTTACCGTCGATCCGTGCGAGCCGCATCGAGCCGACAGGTCCCATGAACGGAACGCGTGCCAGGACGAGCGAGGCCGAAGCACCAATCATCGAGAGAATGTCAGCGTCGTTGATCCGGTCGGCTGAGATCGGCCCTGCCTGGATCTGAACTTCGTCGCGATATCCCTCGGGAAACAGGGGACGGATCGGGCGATCGATCAGCCGAGAGGTGAGGATTTCCTTGGTCGTTGGACGACCTTCACGCTTGATGAAACCACCTGGGAACTTACCGGCCGCGTAGACTTTCTCACGGTAATCGACGGTAAGAGGGAAGAAGTCGAGTCCTTCTCGACCTGGCCCTGCGACTGTGGCGACGAGTGTCATCGTATCGCCCACGCGCACAACGACTGCCCCACTTGCCTGCTTGGCAAGCTTGCCGGTCTCGATCGAAATCGTTTTATCGCCGATGGTTCGTTCGACGATCACGGGCCGCTTGGCCCCGAAGCTTGTGCTACTCGACATGGATAAAAATCACCTAACCCGGCCGGGTCGCGGCGAGTTGGGGATCGGAACGGTGGTGCCAACGCACAGGTGAAGATTCGAAAGACCGAAACGCGGAAGCGGCGCGGGTCTACCTAAAGACCTGCACCGCCCCGACCTACGTTGCCGATCGTTACTTACGAATACCAAGCCGGGAGATCACTTCAAGATAGCTCTTGCGGCTGTGGAGCCGTAGATACTTCAGCAGGCTGGACCGCTTTGAGACCATCATCAGCAGCCCGCGGCGGCTGGCGTGATCTTTAGCGTGGGTTTTGAAGTGCTCAGTCAGGTCTGTGATCCGCGCTGTAAGCAGCGCGATCTGCACTTCGGGAGAACCCGTGTCTTTGTCAGCTCGGCCGAACGATCCAATGATCTCCGACTTTTTCTCCTGCGTGATCGCCATCGCTCGCCCCACTGCCACCGGCCTTGTCAAAGCCGTTCTGAAAATTCGATACGACGCGTGAAGAGGATAAGGTTACTCGCTTGAACCCTGAGATGCAATCCCGATTGCCGCATCTTCTCGGATCAACAGACAAGAGGCTGAGAGAGGTGGACCAAATCCCCAGCCTTCCTTGAAACGCAGATTCGAGACATAACGACAAATACGCATTTATTCGTATGCCGCATCATCCCACGAATCGGATAACCTGTGTCCATCCGGCAGATGTGCAAAAAGTGAGTCGTTCGTTGCCCGGCTGGTCGGTTGGGCAACGGGCGCTGAGCGAGACGGTTGCGGCCGCTCGGGGACGGCGAGCAGAGCGAGTGCAAGGAGCTTCGTGATGCTCGGTAAATAGGCCTGAGCTATTGTGACGTGGTCGCTTGGTGGTGACTCCGTAACGATTGAAGGGGCTCACTCGCGATGAAGCCGACCCGGTCTGCGTCGAGCATTGCCGAGCACCAGGCGATCACCTCGGCCGTGGGCAAGTCGCACGTCCTGAGTGCTGTGAGGACCACGGTCAAGCAGTCTTCGATCTCCTCGGTCATCAGCCCTTCGTCGCTCATCTCAACCTGATAACTTCCTCGCTCCATGAGTTCCATCGCGAGCGGCAGGGCCTGCACCAACTGTCCCAATGCGATTAAGCGGTCCAGGTTTCGTTTCACCTCACCGTAGGCTTGGTCGTCGTAGGAGAAATTGCTGTTCTGGTCCCGCTTGTCGAATCGGGTCGCGTCGGCGATCGCCTGGCGCGTTGCGGCGATCAGTTCGTCGGGGGACGTGGCCACGTCAAACCGGGTGATGAGCAGGCGGAGAATTCCACGGTCCGCCTGGGCGAGTTCCACCAGGACATCCACCAGTTCCGATTTTATTCGTCTGGCAAGCGCATGGCGCAACTCAGCCGCAGCCCCGGATTGCTGCGAGGATGGGAGCGCTTTCTTGGACGGACGCTTGGCCATGGTTGGAATTCCGTGTGTCGTTGCCGTCAAAGGGAATCAACTCGGACTACGCTGCCCGAATCGTCAGCGCTCAGGTGCCAGTGCCTCGCGATAGTTCCAATAGCATCCTGAGCTAGGGGCTGGCCGCGAGCGCGCCGGCGTGCCGGAAGAACAGCGCAACCCGTTGTGGGATATCGATCCGCGAGGCACCCCGAGAAGCCTCGAAGCCCTTGCGTCCAACCCTTGGAGCTCCCCACGGCGTCCGATTCATTGGATTCGTCTGTGTCCTCTTCGCCCTCAACGAACCCGAAATTGGCCACGGTGTCAGGCGGCGGATCGACGTCGGGCTTCTTGGTTTTCAGTCCCGTTCCTTAGCGTCCGTTAAAGCCCTTGCGTTCCTTGTCGCTGGAAACAGGAAGCTTGAAGTTGGGGCGAGAGTTCTTCTTCTTGGTGATCTCGTCGGGCTTCGCCTTGAGGGGAAGCGGGCGAGAACCGACCTTTGTGTCCATCATCACCATCGAACCAGGCTCAACATTTTCGCCGTGGTGAGTGGTGCCGTTGTACAGAAGGGTCCGCCCATTAATTCTCGAGCCCGGCTGGCCGAAGGCAACCTGTTCGGCAATGACCGCATGCTGAGTGCTAGTACCGTACAAGTAGAACAGGTCGGTTGCCGAGTTATAGGTGATCCGGTCACCTTGCGCTGTGTGGGTGGCATCGCGGGCAACTGCGTTCGTGAAGGCGGCCATTGTGTAGTGGTTCGGGCCATCAGCCTTGTTCGCCGGCTCACTGATGACACGTAGTTCCTGGGAACTAATCGACATCATCTCACGGTTAACAGTGTCGGCATCGAGCTCCGCGTATTCATCGGCGACCTTTGCCCGTAGCACTTGGACATCGCCATAGAATTCGGCGTGCGATGGCAGGGCGCTGCCATCGTCGCCCTGGGCAAACTTGCCGACCATGCGGTCGCGGAAGTCGATCTGGGTCAGAACCATACTTGGCTCTGCGGCTTTCTTACCCTTGGGAGTCGGCTTGGGCTTGCCGTCTTTACCGAGTACTGCGGCTTCAAGGTCGAAGAGGTAGACCCGTCCCTGACCAATGACCAAGAAATCCCCAGTTCGCTTGTCGTACTGCAAGTCATCGCAAACGATGACTTGTTTCTGGATCACCTGATTGGTCTTGGGGTCGCGCTTGACACTGATGGCATAGACGTTCTTCCGCGCGAAGACTTTGGCAAGTTCAGGCTGTTTCGGGGCTGGCACGTTCGGATCAGCCGGCTTCTTGTTCTTGCCCGCCTCGCTGAACTTGACTGGTCCATCGAGCCACGCATCGATTTCTTCGGCGTCGATCGTCTGGTACTCGGTCCGAACGCGAACTTGGCCCAGGAAGAAGGCTTTGGCAACGACCGGCCAGCCCTTGGCTCGGGCGTGAACGGTGTCCATGCCGAAGAACTGCATCTCTTTCGACCAGCTAATCGTGACGGGAACTTTCTCCGAAGCGAGCTTCTCGATCTCTGGATCGTAATACTCATCGTCGGGCGGAGCGGCCTCTGCGTTCGCATCGGCGATCGGCTTCTTCCCCTTGGGCCCGAATCCACCGAGCTTGCCGCGCTCTGTCCACTGGGTCAGCCGACCAGGCCCACGATCCCAGGCGTAGTTCTTTTCCTGGTCGAGCCCGATCACAGGGCCTTGGATGGCCAGGTCTTCGCTGATTACCTTCGCAGGGCGGGCCGCCGAGGCATCTGCGGCGGGTGCGTTCGGGTTCGAGAGTCGCTTGATGGTGGTGATCGGTCTCGATACGCGAGCCCGATTGATGACGACCACGCTATTGGTACCCGAGGCTTGGCGGTTGACGTCCAGTGCCTCGCCAGTCACGTCGGTGCCGATCTCTTTGCCTTCTTCCGGGTCCTGATGGTAAACTACTTGTTTATCCATGCGGACTTTATCAATGTCGTAGGCGTTGTCGGTTCCCGCCTTGGGTGTCAGCCTTGCCCAGATCTTGGCGGCCCTGATTGTTGTGGGGGGTTCGACCTTGGGTTTAGCAGGCTCGGCTGGAGGTTGTTCCTCTGAGGTCGAGGCCGCGACGGTCGCCGGGGCCGGTTCCTGATTCGGTTCGGGCTTAGCCGTGACCTTGCCTGCGGGAGGGGTCGGGGCGAACTCCGCCGTCAGTTCTTCGTCGGCGTTCATGATCTTGCCAGGCGAGGTCAATACGACGTCGCGAACAGCGTGCAACTGCTTGAGTTCAAAGGCTTCAGGTGCTTTGGGCTGGCCGAGTTTGGGCTCTGGGGCGTTGGGATCGGCGGCCTTTGGAGTCAGCAAGATGGTGATTACGTCGGCGGCTTTGAGCTTAGTGGGCTCGGTGCTCTCAGTGGTCGGAGCCGGTGCCGTTTCGTTGAGGGCGGTGGCGACCGGGGCCTTGAGGTCGGACATCTCGGGGCGACCGTAGAGCCGAATCTCGCGCCAGGTGTTCGTGCCCTCTCCCTGAGTGATCATCGTCAGCCGGTCGTGCCACTCGGCGGTTCTCTGGACCGGCTGATCGCGAGCGGGGCGTGTTTCGAGCTTGCCGTAACCTTTAACCAGGACCGACTGGGGTCCGTTCATCAAGCCGGGAGTGTCGCGAATGGTAGCATCTGAAGCCCGAATGGTGTTGATTGCTCGAGGGGTGTCCTTGGGCGCATCAGGACCTGGAACATCTTCCTTCTCGATCAGGAACGGAGCTGTGGGCGAGTTCGTCGTTAAGCGGGTCACATCGGGCTGGCCGTTCCCAAGTTTGGTGTGAACCAACCGGTTCACAGCGCGGCCCTTCATCCCTTGCGACTGCGAGTAGAGCAAGACGGCATGGCCAGTCGCGATCGCTTCCCGCAAGGTCAAGTCCGTAAGTGGTCCGCCGACCGACTCGTCACCATTCTCGGTCTTGGCCACCGTCTTGTCGGCGGGGATCAGTTCGAGGTCCAGGAAGTCGCAATCGAGGCGGTCGGGTGGCACCGCTGCGGTCAACACCCCACGCAGAACCACAACATTACGCATGAAATGGGCGAAGGTCGGCTTCGTTCGCTCGGGGGGCCCCTCGACCACGGTCAGCGTGGGAGGAGGGAGCTCAATTTTCATCTCACCAAGCGACTTCAGGTCGAGCGGAGTCTTACCACCCTTCGCCTGCTGATCGGGCTTCGCCGTTCCGGACAAGATCCCAGTGTTGCCAACATCGCTGATGACCAGGTGGACGTTGCGATTGAGGAACGCAGTCTGGGCTCCGGTGAACCCGGACGGCTTACCCCCTGGGGCGACTGGCGGGTTGGGCCGGAGGACAAGTTTCAGACCATCGCCGGTCATCCACAAGTCGCGATCCTGAATGATCACGTTACCGGTGGAAGTGATGAGCAGGGCATCATCATCGTAGATGATGGGATCTTGGGTCGTGACCATCAAGTCATCGGTGCCGTTTTGCGGAGTACCCTTATCGTCACGAAGCTGGACATGTCCTGCAATCTCGGCGCGAACGACGTGGGCATCGCCCGCGCCTGGCTTGACAATATCAATCGAACGGTTGAAGTCCAGGGTCGCTTTATCGCTGGTCGCCGTCTTGAGACTCTTGCCATCCTTCGAGTGCCAGATGATCGCGAACGGCTCGAAGATGAGTTGCTTGCCATCTTCCGCACGTTTGTAACTTTCGGCATACATCCAGTAACCGCGTTCAGAGACGTAGTATCGAATCGGAGCCCTGACCGTCCAGTGGTCCTTGCCAAACGAGAGTTCCGCGAGAGCGGTGGCCTCACGCGCACTGGCCGAAAGCTGGTGCGAGCTTCGCGCCTGGATCGGCTTGACGTGCGACACCTGGACCCACGTCGACGCGACTGCGAAGGCGTGCGTATACCCCAGGTAGGTTCCTACCAGAAGGCTGAACGCGGTAATGGCTTTTACGAGAGTCTTTAACACGGCGGCTCCCGACGATGGGATCCGAAACTTGGGGGATGATGGGCCGAGCCCACCCTACGATACAAACGCACGAATCGAGCCGATCGTTCACAATGTTCTTAATCGGGCACTAAAGCCAATCCGCATAATCGATTCACTTCGCCATCCCAGACTCCTTGATGTTTCAAAATCACTTCCACAAGCTCGCGAACGGCCCCATAACCGCCTTTAGCGACAGTCGTGAGGTGAGCTCGCTCGCGAACTTCGATCACTGCATCGCTCGGGCACGCCGAAAGACCGACCGAACCGAGCACGGGGAGGTCGGCCAGATCGTCGCCCATGTAAGCGATACAATTCGGGTCGATACTCCACTCGCGGAGCAAGAACTTGAATGGGGCCGACTTCTCGGGGACTCCTTGAATCACGGGGGAGATCCCCAACTCGGCTGCGCGAACTTCAACCGCCTTGGCTCGCCGACCTGAGATGATGGCAACACGCTTACCAAGTCGCTTCCAGAGGGCAATCGCACTTCCATCCTTGACGTGGAAGTGCTTGGTCTCGACGCCGTTGTCGTCGACGGCGATCACACCATCGGTTAGGACACCGTCGACGTCGAGCAGCAGAAACTCAATCCTTCGGCAGCGTTCGGCGAGTTGGTCGGGGGTCAGGGTCATACGCGATCAGCCTCCAGATCCGCCGGAACCAGGCCGATCAGGTCGGTGAGATCCACCAGTCCAACAGGGTTGCCGTCGCGATCGACCACGGGCAACTCGCTGAGCTTCCGCGATTGCAGAGCCTCGATCGCCTCTGCGATTGTTGCTCCCACGATCACCTGGACCGGGTTTGCGGTCATGACCTCCGCGATCGGGCGGTCGAGCATCGCCTCGCGACGGGTCTCGAAGAGTCTCGCAAGATCGCCGTCGGTGAATATCCCTGCGAGCCGACCAGCGGGATCGACGATGAGCACTGCCCCAGCGCGGCGACGAGGACCAGCCAGCCGGACGAACACCTCGCGGACCGTTTCCTCCGCCTGAGCCGTTCGCACATGCCGACCAGTGCGCATCACATCGTCAACCCGACCGAGCTTTCGACCGAGACTGCCCCCAGGATGGTAAAGAGCAAAATCCTCGGGCTTGAAGTCGCGAAGCCGACTCACCAGGAGTGCCAAGGCATCACCGACCGCCATCAGAGCGGTGGTACTCGCCGAAGGAGCGAGCTGAAGCGGGCACGCCTCTTCAATCGGACCAAGTTCGATGCACAGATCCGCCAAGCGCCCCAGCGAACTGCTCGCGCGCTCAGTGATCGCCACCAGCGAGGCTCCCAGCCGTTTCAAGGTCGGGATCAGCCGAAGCACCTCGTCGGTCTCGCCACTCTGCGAGAGGGCGATCACGATATCGCCCGCGCGAACTCGGCCGAGGTCGCCGTGGATGGCTTCGGCAGGGTGGAGCGGAAAGGCCCTGGTGCCGGTCGAGGCTAAGGTCGCGGCCAGTTTCTGCCCGACGATCCCTGCCTTACCCATCCCGGTGACAATCACGTCTCCGGAAGACTCGAGAATCCACTCCGCAGCACGAACGATCGATTCATCGAGCCGAACGCGAACCCGGTCGAGGGCGTCGGCTTCAATTCGTAACACGTCGCGAGCGAAGGCCAATCGCTCGGCCTCGGTCGAGGTTGCCGATACATCAACAGTCGCACTCATCGTTACCATCGGGTGCCTCCCTGCGCCTCGACGGTCGGATTCCGCTACGGGTCCATCGACCCGCAAGCGAACTCCAGCCAAGCCTATTACGCGGGCACCATAGTCCATTCGGCCAATCCCGTCAACGCAGTCCGCGCGACCGAATACCCGAACGGGCGTCCGATCTCCCCGGATCCTGATTTCCAACCAGGGAATCTATCGGCCAGGGGTTATAGCTAGCTTGCGTGGATTCGCCTGAAATTGGAATGTAGGAAAGATGGGCCGACTCAGTAGCCCTGCCGCTCGTTAGGGAAGTTTCACATTCTCCAGGAGGCCCAAGTTTCGTCAGGGGACAAATGTTCATAACGAGTGGAGCCGATTCTCTGCTCGACCGAGGTTCCGCACGATGACAGTCCGCTCCATCTCCTTGTACAATCCGGAGTAGCTGCACACTCTCTTCCTGCTCCACCTTCAGGACCACCGAATGGTTTTCCCACTTGGCGACCTGGAAAAGACGCGAATCATACCGGTCGCGACTTACTTGCTGATCACGCTCAACATCATGGCGTATTTCGTCGAACTCGACCGTGGCGAGACGTTCAAGGTCTCGTATGCGGCGACACCCTACGAGATCACCCATAACATTGATCTCGCAGAGCCGATCTACCAACTCGGAGACGACGAAAGTTCCCAGATGGCCAGGAAGCTCAGTGGGCTGAACGATCGGCCGTCGATCGAGCAAGGGCCGATCGCGATCCCGGTCTGGATGACGTTATTCACCTGCATGTTCCTTCACGGCAGTCCGCTCCACCTGGTCGGAAACATGCTGTACCTCTGGATTTTCGGGGATAACGTCGAAGAAGTGCTAGGAACATTTCGTTATGTCATAATCTATCTGACTTGCGGAGTTGCGGGCTCTTTACTCCAAATTGCGGCGGCTCCCGATAGCATGATCCCCACGTTAGGGGCTTCGGGAGCAATTGCAGGAGTCATGGGGATGTACCTCATCTGGTTCCCCCACAATCGGGTCCGCGTACTCGTGTTGCGATTCGTAACTGAGATGCCCGCATTCGTCGTGATCGGCTTATGGATTGCCATCCAGCTCTTCGAAGGCTACGGAGCATTGGGAAGCGTAGGAAGCTCCGGCGGCGTGGCCTATTTGGCCCACATCGGGGGAGCGCTGGCAGGTGTCGGTGCGGCGTTGATGTTTTTCGACCGGGCTCGAACCGTGATTCTGCAGCACTCAGCTTACCGCTGGCAGGATAGGTCGCATTATTAATCGATTGGCTCAAATCGTCGTTTGGGAGCACTGAGAACGCCCGATTTCTCTGCTGGCGGCTGCCCAGTTCGGAGGTGGACGATAGGAATCGTCCTGAATCTCACAACCCTTAAATTGGCAACAACGGAGTGACCTTGGCGACCAGAATCTGAACAAGGACGGGGTCCATGAACTCATAATCGTCCGGAATATCAAGGCATACGACACGTTTCCCCTTGAGAAACTTACGGAAGATCGTTGAGAGCTTGTTTCGGTGACTTCGCTCCATGACAAAGATCAAGTCTGCCCACTCGATCAGTTCGGGGGTGGCTGGGTTGTCAGCGCCCCGGTTGAGGCCAGCCGACGCGACGTCAAGCCCATCGTATCCCGCGAAGACCTGCTCTGCGGTCGGACTCCGAAGACGATTCTGACTGCAAAGGAACAGAACATTCGCCATAAGCACCTCGAAGCTTGAGATCGTCAAATAAGAAGCGAGACGTCGCCGGCATCAGTCTCTTGAGGCAATGGCCCTGGGGAGCGATTGCCCTCGGCCAATCCGGGTCGTATGCTTCCATTGTCGAGCCCCTTTACCTGGGGCTCAACTTTGGCCACTCGATCTCGACCCCTTGCGCCACGAGCTTGTTCTGGAACGACTTGAGCTTGGCAGGAGAGTTGCGGACCTCGCGAGGCACCTGCTTGGTATCGATACAGTGCGCCGCGAGTGCGCCGGCGGCTTCGCCGATCCCCCACTCGACGGGATGGAGTCGGTAACAACCATTGGTAATATGAGTGACGCCTAGATTCTTGCACGCGGGCACAAGGTTCTCGACCCGCTGAGGGATCAGCGATCCGAGCGGAATCTGGAATGGGAGTGAGGAAACATCGATATAGTTATCACTTCCCGATGAAGGATGGAGGTCAATTCGATAGCTTCCCACTCCGACCGAATCAGGAAACCGTTCCGCCTCGACATCGTCGCGTCCCAACTTGGCTCGACGAGCATCGGTGCCAACCATCGACTCGACGACAGTGAACTCAGCCTTGATCCGCCGTGACTCGCGAATATAAGGGTGTTTGGCCAGTCCGTCGGTCGTTCCAACGACGTCGGGACGGAGTCGCAAACCCTTGTAGCCGGTTCCGCCATCGAGCCGGGGAAACTCTGTCTGAAGCCAGTAGAGCAGGCAGAGCGAGAGTTGCTTGGCTCTGGCGATGTGCCTGTCGGCCTCTTCAGGAGTAACGCCAATCAGGTTACCCAGCCAGTAATCATTCTGGGGCCAGTTGATCAACGTCATCCCCCCGGCAAAGGCTCCCTCGGCAAAGTTCTTGGTGTCGAGGATCCGCCGGTAGACCCAGAATCCGGTTCCAGCTCCGGTGGGGTCGAAGGTGAATTTGCGAGCCCCTAGCGTCTTAGGGTCGGCGGCATCGCCGAACAGCTTGCCTGGCCAAGCAGGGTTGAGCTTGGGGACATACTTGCTCCAGAAATCCCACTCGGCGGGCTTGTCGATCGTGTGATCCTCGCCAGGAGCATAATCTGCCGCAAAGCAGCATGTGAACGATTGTTGGTTCTCGGGCTGATACACCTCCGGAGCGTTGCGATCCCCGGTTTCGGACTTGGGTTCGAAGCCGACCACATGTTCTACCCCGGCGAGTGGCAGAACATCCCCCATCTCAGTCGCATCGAGAAAATAGGGGGCGAGTATGGTTCGGCGATCACCCGAGCGAAGGTCGCGAATCGTGACCGAACGAACTTTGTCCCCGTCCATCTCGGCCCCAACGGGCGCGTGTTCGAGCAGGACGAGGAGTTTGCCACTCGACGCATAAGGGGCGAGCATTGCCGTCAAGACGGCCAGGGCAACCTTGGGCTCGTGGCAGAGCTTGGAGACACTGCCGTTACCAGGGTTGAGCTTCGGGTTACTTCGAGCTTGCGGGGTCATCGGATAGTGGTCGCGGTAGTACTGGCGAACCCCCCGCCGGAAGGCGAAGTAGGTGGCATTGGCCCCAAACATTTCGATCCAGGGATGCTCGTCGGGCGGTACCGCTTGTTGGGTGAGTTGGCCGCCGATCCAGTCGGTCGGTTCGGTCATGACGACCGTCTTTCCCGCCCGAAGCGCTGCCAACGCCGCCGCCACCCCACCGAGTCCTCCACCGAGAATCGCGACATCCGTCGTGATCTCCCTCGAGATGAGACGGGCGGAAGCCGACCCGAGTCCCGAACTCGCCAGCAAGAGGCTAGAGATTCCGTAGCCGCACCCTTCGAGAAATTGTCGGCGCTGCATGGCAGAGTGAACCTCGAATGGGGAGATTGTGTCAGGCCGATTGTAGCTGAGCGTTCATGCGCAGCCAGCCCCCACCGATCCTAACTCTGACTCAAGGCCACACCATGAATGTCCCCAGCGATTGGTGGAGCAGTTTCTTCCAAGGGGTTGCCGTCGACATGTGGCTCTCGGCGACAACCCCGGAACTCAGTGAGAGCGAGGTCGAATTCCTGCTCAAGGTCATGAACTTACCGCCAGGTGCCAAGATTCTTGACGTCCCCTGCGGAGGAGGTCGGCACTCGGTCCCTCTGGCCAAACGCGGTTATGCGGTGACCGGAATCGATTTCTCATCCGAATTCTTGAAGGCGGCACAAACACTCGATACCGACTCGAAAGTCGAGTGGGTCCAAGGCGACATGCGGACGCTCTCCTGGGCCGACACGTTCGATGCGGCCTTCTCGTTGGGCAATAGCTTTCCCTACTTCGACGACGCAGGAAATCTCGCTTTTCTAGAGGGTGTTTGTCGCGTGCTCAAGTCAGGGGGCAAGTTCGTGATCGCTACGGGAGCAGTCGCGGAGTCGCTCCTGCCCAACTATCAGGAGCGACGCTGGTACGAGCTTGGCGACATCCTTTTTGCCGTCAAGAACGAGTACGACTGCGAACGCGGACAGCTCAACACAGCCTATACCTTTGTTCGGAACGGTCAGGTCGAGACCAGGTACGGATTTCAGCGGGTCTATAGCTGTAGCGAACTGATCCGCATGTGCAAAACGGTCGGGTTCACCGATATTCAGATGTTTGGAGGAATCGCCAGCGAGCCTTACAAGCTCGGGTCGCATTGGTTATGCCTCGTTGGAACCAAAGCCGGTTGAGTTCCGGGCGGGTTGATAAAGAGGATGAACTTATCCGAAATCGATCGTCCGAGCCCGGGCGGTCTGGTCGGCGTTGCGAAATCAAACGATCGGAAACTGAAGGAACTCCCGAGCCATCGCCGATATTCCTCGGGTCCGGCTGCGAATGAGCCGGACTGCGAACCCCTATTTCGATTGATGGAGTGATCGCAATGGCTCGGCGAATCCAGTTTATTCTGGTCGGGATCGCCTTGGCAGTGGTGGGATGCCGTGGGCTCCAATTCCGTGATGAGGACAAACCTCGCGTCACGGTAGCGAAGGCTATAGGTCGCGGGGTTTTGGCGGTGCCCACCTTCGGGATGTCGGAAATCGGCTACGGAGCCCGAGGGGCAATCGATCGAGGGCGGAAGGAATAAACCGCAAGTCGCCGCGATCCGACCCCGGTTGGACTCGCTCAGCGCAATTCAACCAATGTGATGAGCATGGAGCGATCTCGTAAGAGCCGGGATTGGCGGGATTGAGGATCTAATGGGCGGCCTCGACATTTCGAAGATCATCACGAGGGAGTATCCATACAGGCTCGTTTTCGATATATTAAGAACCTGATCGGAGCGAGAGTGGCGGAACTGGCAGACGCACTGGATTTAGGTTCCAGCGCCGCAAGGCTTGAGGGTTCGACTCCCTCCTCTCGCATTATTTCGACAGTCCAATCGATCGCAAGAATTTGTCGAGGCTCTTCGATCCCCGTTGCCCCTTGCGAGCTTCGGCAAAATTGACCTGGGCAAAGAGTTTGGGGCCGTGGAGGGTCTCTCGGTACGCTTCGCCAAGGTACGCGGAGAGCAATCCTTTCAGATCATTTCGACCCTCGAAGCAGTGAGGGTAATTCTTGGGTGACTGAGGCAGGTGCTTCCTACGGAGCCCTTCGGCATCGGCCAGGATCCAGGCTTCGAACATCCGGTCAGCCACGACCACGATGAGTTCGACATCGGTAAGCTCGTGCTTGGCGAGTTGTAGATCTTTTTGGATTCGAGCCAAAATCTTAGCGGCGAAATCACCCGGACATTCGGAACGTTCCTCACGATCGAGGCAGAGAATGATCTTCCGGTAGCCGCGTCCCAAGTGGATCTTGAATTTGCTGAGTGCTCGATTCGCAATCCCTTGAGGGCTCATGCATCCCCCGAAACCGCCGACATTCTCGGCATGTATGGGGGGACATTCACCCTTGAAAATAGTCGCGAGCTCGGGAAAGGGCGAAGAACTCGGCCTCACCTTCAACGATCAACCCGATCTTCGGACCAGGCGGTTTTCTTCGGTTTCCGCTGCGGGTTGCCTTGATGTTGGTCATGGAAGCGGGCTCGGAATCCCTCCGAGACCACCCCCCATCCAAACTTCGCCCAATCGTTCTCCAGAATCATTCAAAATCTGGCTGAGGGCCGTGTCACGCTCGACTGCCGGAGTGATGGTGGTCCCTCGCGTCAGGTCGTTCTCAACGATATAGAGCGATGCGGGATCACGGATTGCATTCACGACCACAGGCGAGTGCGTTGTAATGATGATGGGCTGAGATCGTTCCGAGAGTTTGTCTTGGATCAGATTCATAATTTCATGAACGGCCCAAGGATGGAGTGCGTTTTCGGGTTCTTCAATCACCAAGATTGAGTCAGGAGAACTGGATTCGATCGCAATCAGAAGCGCAATCGCGTGCATCATCCCGTCAGATACGCTGGATTCGCCGAGGAGTGTCTTGACACCCTTGAGTCGAAAGAATAGAGCGACGCGACCGGCTGCCAAAGGCTCGGCCTTGATTTCCGAGATCTGAGGATAGATTGTTCCTAAGGCCACGGTAACATTCTTTAAGACCTCTGGACTTTCTGTTTGAAGTCTCCGCACAGCGAGTGATAACCCAAGGCCATGCGAGTCAAAGAAGCCATGGATAGAACTCGGGGTGGGTCCAAATTCGTTGCGAAGTGACTGCAAGTCGAATCGATATCGGTTGGAGTATGGGAAAAATGATGAGTAAAAACGTCTTTCCAGATAAAAGTTGTCGACTCCCTGACTTGAGGATGGCAGTGTATTAAATAGCCTCCTGGTCTCCTCGCTCATTTCCGCCAGTCTCTCGAGATACTTCCCTTTCCCCGGAAAAATTTCGCGACCGCTCGTGTCAACCCACCTCAACTTCATCGAACCCCGAGATTGATCTGAAATTGAGATTTCTAGCGATGTGTTCAATGAACTTGGTTTATGGATGAGCCCCTTATAATGTCATTCTTATTCCAGCTTGAAGTTCGACGCTCTCGCTCTCCCCTGGAAAGTTGATCTGTCCAGACGCTTTGGCGAAGAACTCAATTTGCGGTGTCCCATGGGACGAACCTCTGCGGACCACTTGCTCATAGTCGATCAAATCGGCTTCTGGCCCTTCCCATAGACTTTTGATCAGTTCCAAGTACAGT
>JANXSX010000059.1 GCA_025356475.1 Isosphaeraceae bacterium
GTAGAGATCGAGGAGGCCGGTGCGTTGCTCGGGAGTCAGGTCGAGGCTGCGTTTCATCGAGGTGCCAGGAGGAAGCCAGAGGTGAGGACCCACCTGGTTCTACGCTGCTCGACACTTTCCGGTTTGCAGGGAGCTATTTAGTCTTTTCGCTTCGGTAGACATCGTCCAGGCTTCTACGTTGGCAGTACTTCAATGTGGAGGCCACACTGAGCCAGCGAACTATTCCGTTCCAGCGGGAGCAATAAGCTGTCCGCTGGAACGGGTTGTTAGCCGACCGTTTTTCGCCTCCGATCAGTGACTATAAAAGTCGTTGATGCGAAGATTAGGCAAGGTCGAACCGATCGAGATTCATTACTTTATTCCAAGCCGCGACAAAGTCGTGGACGAACTTCTTCTCCGCGTCAGAACTTCCATAGAGTTCCGCCAGGGCGCGGAGCTGGGAGTTTGAACCGAAGACGAGGTCGATTCGCGTGCCGGTCCATTTGAGTTCACCCGTTTTGCGATCGCGGCCCTCAAACAAGTCCGTGTCTTTTGAAACCGGCTTCCACTCCGTGCTCATGTCGAGCAGGTGCACGAAGTAGTCGTTCGTGAGCGCCTCCGGTCTCTTGGTGAAGACACCGTGCTGCGTCCCTCCGAAGTTGGTCTTCAGGACGCGCATGCCTCCCACGAGCACCGTCATTTCGGGTGCGGTCAGGGTCAGTAATTGTGCTTTATCAACCAGCAGAGCTTCGGCTGACACGCTGTACTTGCCCTTGAGATAATTGCGGAAGCCGTCTGCGATGGGTTCGAGCATGGCGAAGGAGGCCGCATCGGTTTGCTCCTGCGAGGCATCCATGCGTCCCGGCGTGAAGGGAATCGCAACCTCGTGACCGGCATTTTTCGCAGCCTTCTCGACGCCTGCGCAACCGGCCAATACGATCACGTCGGCCAGAGAGACTTTCTTGCCAACGGACTGGGCTCCGTTGAATGCACGTTGGATGTCCTTCAGAGTCTTCAGCGCGTTTGCGAGTTGGGCAGGCTGATTGGCTTCCCAATCCTTCTGCGGTGCCAGGCGAATACGGGCCCCGTTTGCACCGCCGCGCTTGTCGGAACCACGGAACGTGGACGCCGAAGCCCAAGCGGTGGAAACCAGCTCCGAGACGGACAGACCGGAACTCAGGATTTTACCCTTCAAGGAAGCGATGTCCTGCGTGTCAATCAAGGGATGATTCACCTCGGGAATGGGGTCCTGCCAGAGGAGCACTTCCTCAGGAACCTCAGGCCCGAGATACCGCGTACGCGGTCCCATGTCGCGGTGCGTCAGCTTGAACCACGCCCTGGCAAACGCGTCGGCCAACTGTTCCGGATGCTCCAGGAATCGCAGCGAGATCTTCGCGTACTCCGGGTCGAGCCGAAGTGCAAGGTCGGTGGTCAGCATCGTCGGCACGTGACGCTTCGCCGGGTCATGGGCGTCCGGTATCATGTTAACGCCAGCGCCATTCTTCGGTTTCCATTGTTGCGCGCCGGCCGGGCTCTTCGTCAGTTCCCATTCAAAGCCAAACAAGTTTTCAAGGTAGTTGTTACTCCACTTCGTGGGCGTGGTAGTCCAAGTGACTTCCAGCCCGCTGGTGATTGTGTCGCCGCCTTTGCCCGTGCCGAAGCTGTTCTTCCAGCCGAAACCCTGGGCTTCGAGGCCAGCCGCTTCCGGCTCGACACCCACATTCGACGCCGGGGCAGCCCCGTGGGTCTTGCCGAAGCTATGACCGCCCACGATCAGCGCCACGGTTTCCTCATCGTTCATGGCCATGCGGCCGAAGGTTTCGCGGATGTCGTGCGCCGACGCGACCGGATCGGGATTGCCGTCAGGCCCTTCGGGGTTGACGTAAATCAGGCCCATCTGCACCGCAGCCAGCGGATTCTCGAGCTTGCGACTGTGCATGTCCCCATCCGCATCGTCGTCGGACACGAGCACGCCACCCCCCTTGACAACGCCCTCTGAACCGTGCTTGTAGCGAATGTCGCCGCCGAGCCACGTATTTTCGGCACCCCAATAGATGTCACGATCGGGTTCCCACACGTCCGCGCGACCTCCGCCAAAGCCGAACGTCTTAAATCCCATCGTTTCGAGGGCGACGTTGCCGGTCAGGACTATCAGGTCGGCCCAGGAAATCTTTCGGCCATACTTCTGCTTGATTGGCCAGAG
>JANXSX010000166.1 GCA_025356475.1 Isosphaeraceae bacterium
GCTTCCGCGCCTCGTCCAAATCCGCGCGGAGTTTACCGCACTCAGGACAGAAAGCCATGGGCATCGCGGGTGACTCGCTCATCCATGCAGACGATACTGAGGTGGCGAGGAATTGCAAGGTGCTGATCGATAATCAGGCCACTTTGAGCAACCTTGGTGCCGAGATGGGGACTGAACGGTTACGCGGAAAGCTGGGCGAAGAAACTATTCGGGCCAACGGTGCAGATGGTGCGTCGGCTATTTGTGACGACCCCCGAAAGCGTACCAAATCCGGGATGAACGCGACCGAATGTCAACGTCAAGTTGGCATCAGCCTAGCCCTGACCTATTCACTAATTATGGAATCAACGACGAGGGCGAGTCTCTCTAACGTCATTCCCACAATTACTTGCTCTTCCCCACGGCCCGAGCCTGCTCGGCCTTGATGGCTTGAATCCGCTTGGCATTTCGGGTTCGTTGCTCGGCGAGCATCTCACGGATCTCTTGACGGGCTGGTGAGTCGCTCGGGAGGAGGGGGATCAGGCCCTCGGGGACCTCACGACCGAGCTCAAGGGCGAGCTCTTGAGTCATCGTATTCAGGAACGCTTGATCGTAGTTGAGGCTCTCGACGGGAGTCATCTCGACAATCCCGCCATTGGTCGGATGAGGACGGACCGCAAAGGCGATGAGGAGACACACGCCAAGTAGTAGGACAAATCCGTTGAGTTGGACGGATCGGCGATGAAGGGCGTCGAAGCGAGGTTTTTCTGGCGGTCCTGCATCTCGAGCGGCATTGATCTGTGGAGTCAAGGTGTTGCCACAGTAGAGCATGATCAAGATCCCACCCAAGATCATGAACGACTGCACCGCGACAAACGGGCCGCGCAACTCGTTATGGCTCAGAGGAGCGCCAAGGTAGGCAGGTAGGGCTAATGAGCCTGAGATCGCTCCCCAAAGGTAGTAGCGAGGAAATAGGGCTCGCACAAACTTCGCGGCAGATTCTGGAGAAAGGACCTGGAAAATGATCGGCGCAACGCAGAACGAGAAGAATATGATACTCCCAACCCAGGCGGTCAGAGAGAGGACATAGACAGAATCAAACACAGATAACAGCCACCGTGCATCCACGAGCAAGCACCTTGATCATAGGTTATAAAGTTTTGGGAACGAGCACGGGTCGTGGAGGAGCGATCCCAGTTCCGAGACCGCCGTCGATCCCCCAAACCTGGCCTGTGATCCAACTCGCGTCTTCACTGAGAAGATACGCCATCGGTCGGGCAATATCACCGGGTTGGCCAATCCGACCGAGCGGGTGCATCGCCTCACTGAACGCTCGTGAAGCTTCAGAACGGAGCAGTGGAGCAGCCAGTGGTGTCTCAGTGAGGGCTGGGGCTACCGCATTGAAGCGAATGTTCTGACGAGCATAGGTGATCGCGGCGGAGCGAACCAGTCCTTCAAGCCCGGCTTTCGCCGCCGAGATCGATTCATGGTTATTCAACCCCTGACGGGCTGCCACCGAACTTACGAGCACGATCGATCCTGAGCTCTGTTTCCGCATCGGAGCGAGGGCGGCTCGACAGGCGAGGAACGCCGTGGTCAAGTTCGTCTGGAGAGTCTCGGCGAATTCCTCAGGGGTCGTCAGATGCAGGGGTTTCAAGCGGATTGAACCCACACAGTGCGCCAGCCCATTGAGCCGACCGAACTGCTCGACTGCTACGTTTACAGCCCGGTCGAGGTCAGCAGAACTACCCGCATCGCCGGGAGAAACGATCACCGATCCCCCCAGCTCCTGGGCGAGCTCCTCCAGAGGCTCGAGCCTCCGTCCCATGAGAACCACGCGATCACCACGCGCCACGAGGAGCCGGGCCAAAGCGGATCCCATCCCTCCTGCCCCTCCCGTGATCAATATCGAGTGTCCGGCCATGTCCAACCTCAACTATGCTTCGCACGATGAGTCAATATTGATGTTCTATGCCTGGAGAGGCCAGGGTCAACAGAACGAGCCTCTGTCGGTCGCCGTTTGGCACCTGCAGAGGCTCGGTCCTCGTTCGGCAAAAAACTTTCGTGGCTTAGCCACCGGGGCTTCCCTGATTGACTCTTCGCATCATGTTCTCAAGGAGAGCTGGGTCCACCTTACCTTTGAACTTGTTGGTCGCCTTCGCCTTGGGGAGTGGGGCCGCATTCCGCACATCCTCGGGGATCATTTCGGGGGGGATCTCGGCGGGAACTCCGCTCACAGCCTTCTCGCTCCCCTTTGCGTCAGGCTTACCGACACCACCGGCCACGTCCCCAGGCAACGCAGGGAGTATTGGCCTACCAATCTTTGAAAGCGGACTTTGATCCTTCGACGACGGAACGTCGGCAAAGTTGGGGTCACCAGTGGCTCCAGGTCGACCTGCAGTCGCAGTGCGTGCTGGCATCCGTGGCTGAGCACCAACTCGCTCTTGGCCGAAACCCACTTCCGTCGATATTGGATTGTTCCCAGCGCCCGACCCAAAGCCCGACGCCGGGGAGACTTTCGAGTCGGTTTGCTGGACCACGATACTCTTCACCCAGGCCGCGAGGATTTGGTAGGAGACATCGTTGTACCCTCTCAAGATCGGCTTTTGCCCAGGCCCGTGGGGCAGGAGTGAATTCGTGAGCAAGGGACTCTGGGCGGGATTCGATGGATCGACCAGTCGTAGGGTGGCATCCAGATTTGTCTTGTAGGTCAGGTGGTTCTCGTCCCGCTTGCTCTTGATATCAATCAGCTTGAAGTCGCCTTGGTAACGCTCGTCGTGACACTTCACACACGACTTGATCAAAACGCGCTGAACACCCACCGAGAATTCCTGGTATCGTTTCGCCGCGACTGCCGGGGGCAAGTTGAAAATGACGGGTGTCCCTAATGCCCCCATATCACGCACGGCCTTCATCATCATGATGTCGTTGATCGCATTCGGCTTGTCTGCACTTGCCGGGTTGTCCATCGCCGGTGCCAGTGCTTGTGTACGGACGACGTCCTGATCGCGTAAATCCTGGCGCTGAGCTTGCACTTCGATGAAGGCCAGCATGTTCTCTGCGCTTCGGTTACTGGGGTTAAGGTCGAGCACGACCTTGAGTCGATCGACCGCTTCCGCCTTGAGCCCCTGCTGGAGGCACCACTTGGCCAGCATCATCTGCTCATCGGGATCGCCTGGCGGGATACGCGCAACCTTATATTCATAAACCTCAGCCAAGGTCGAAAAGACTTTGACGACCTCCTTGCGACGGAAATGGATCGTCCCACCCTTTTGCAACAGGGTGAATCCGCTATCGTCCTCGTTGACCGGTCCGCGTAACAGGCGACCGTCCGTCAACAAGATGATCGAGTGCGGCACGCTCGGGGAGTCCGAGCCGCGACGCGGTGACGCCGTGGGGGCCTGTGCTAAGCAGGCCGCGACCATACCCAAGCCAAGCAGCCCAGAGGCAGCGAGGCCAACAACAAGCGGACGGTTTTTGGTGAACATAGTGGCGGGACCATACTAGTACGACCAAAACTCGTCAAGGCGAGTCGTCAGGAGAGTTACAAGGTCCTCATTCCTTGACTAACCCATTGGGTATTGGTCACTCATTACCGAGCAATGTGCTTGGCCTTAATGTTTTGGCTCTTTGGAGAAACGAGGGTGCAAATCTGACGTAACGTTGTGTACTCAGGGGGTCTTGTCGTCCTGAAAGGACGGCCACAAATCAGCTAGGGAATGGTCGAGCAGCAACCGTCTGGGCATTGGAGATCCGTTGCCATTCTCACCAGGGCGATGCCCTGGGCTGATTTGTCCTGCCCCTCTGGGGCAAGAATTGCGATCTCTACGACAAGAAAATCGGAAGTCTAATCCAAGAGGGGAGGGCACATGAAGTGGTTAAAAAATCCCAAGCAGTACCAACTGGTGAGCACCTACAAAAGACGTGTTGGGCCCTGTTTTGAGAGGGAGACGGATCGGACTTTCCAATTGTCCTGGGCGAGTCTTAAGACCGATATCCCAACTCTTGAGCTAGGGAGGGTAAAAGGGTTCCGCGCACGGTAACCGAGTGTCCCGCTCGATTCTTCTTCAGGAGCTAGATGTCCGTTTCGTAAATCATTCCCCAGGTTTGATGGCTCTGGACAATCCAGGGGGTTTGTGAGAGTTCTTATAATGTCGTCCTGGAGATCATCTCGCGAGTATAATGCACGGATGTCCTCTTATGCCTACGCCATTCTCGGAAGCCGTGGTTCTGACCGATCCGCAACGTGATCAGTTGCAGGGCTTGGTGCGAGCCGGTTCCACACCTCAAGCTCTTGTCTTTCGATGCCGAT
>JANXSX010000190.1 GCA_025356475.1 Isosphaeraceae bacterium
CCTTCACCCGATTGCTCCGCGATCGACCTCTCCCGGGGAACGCTGACGAAATAACCTCCCTCTTTTTGAGCCGATCTGCTCACGAGTTTTGGTACGTGATTCGTAAGGCAGAGTCATTCGTGAATGGGCGAGAAATCGGGAAGTTGTTTCGTCAGCGTTCCGTGGGAGAGGTGAGGACCTATGGAGTCATCAGGGACGTTGTTTGCTGATGTGAGGCTCAGGAATGCGTCAACTCGAACCGCGAGCGTAGTCTGATCCGAGCTGAGTCAGAGCGACCGAGGGCGAAGATGATGCGTGGGAACTCTCGCCTCAATCTTCTGCACCAGAGCCGATTGACTTCCCTACGCTCAAAATTGGGTTCGTTCGGTCCATTCGTGTCGAGGGCAGAGTTCAAGTTGCCAAGCAGCGTGAGGACATGCGCGTTAGATGCGGTCTGATTTCAATCTGCCAGTCGGAACAAAAGGAGCGGTCGCATCGACTTTAAGATGAGTGAAAGAGGGGGTTGTCTTGAAGTCCTTCCTTGGTGGTAGGAGGAGCCCGATTCCTCGGACTCTTCCCACCACATGAAAACGTGCAGACCCTCTCGATTACTTCTTCGCCGGAGTGTCTGGTAGTTGCATCACTTCGATCTTGCGGATCGAGACGACGCTACCTGGGTCATGCTGCTGGAAGGCGAAGTAGCCCCCCTGATGGGTCCGGTTGTAGTCGAGGTACTCGTAGAGGAGCTTGCCGTTCACCGAGACCTTAATCATGGTGACGATCTTGCCGCGATAATCCTTGTCGACCACTTCGACTTCCTGGGTGAAGTAGGTGTCGGGGGGGACGAGGATCTCATAGAGGTGAACCATCGTATAGATGGAGCCGGTCTTGATGGGATCGCCATGCGTACTGTTGATCTGGCACTCGTAGCCATCGGTGAAGCTTGGCTTCTTGGCGGTACGGAAGTACATCCCCGAGTTGCCCTTATCGTTGATCTTGACCTCGGCCCTGAACTTGAAGTTCTTGTACTCACCGAGTGGGCTAAACAGCATTGAGGCCTGGCCGGTGCCGACCATCACGCCGTCCTTGACCTCCCACTTCGAATCGGCTCCTTGCTTGAGTGGAAGGAATTCCCAGCCGCTCATGGTCTTGCCGTCGAACAGGCTGACGTACTTCGATTCCTGGGCCTGAGCCGGGACTGCCAGCATTGCCGACACAATTCCCACGGCGAGCCAGGCGGCTCGCGTCGATCGTCGAGTCATTTGTCGATTCCCTGGTGTTGAACGGATCTTTGAACTTGGTAGGACTTCCACGACCAGGCCGATCTTAAAGCGTGCCGACGTTCGCGACCAGGGGTTACCCGGTCGGGCTCGGTTTCGATATCTTTTGAGGAGCGACTTCGCCTAGGAAATCTCGGGATTAGGGACCGTACACTCGAAGCGGGTTTCTAATCCTAGGGCGAGACGAAACTGAAAGAGCCCACCGACATGTCAAAGCTCGCGTTGACCGTCGCCGATGCCCTCGCTCAGCGGAGGGCGACTCGTCACTTTGATCCAACCAGGCCGGTCGATCCCCAGACCCTCGAGCAGATTCTCCACCTGGCGACCCTTGCCCCCTCGGGCTACAACTTGCAGCCCTGGCGATTCCTCGTGGTCCAGACTGCGGCCAACCGCCAAAAGCTCCGGGATTGTGCGTTCAACCAGCCCAAGGTGACCGATGCACCGGTCGTCGTGATCGTCCTGGGAGCCCATTCCCCGCAACGATCACATCTCGACACGATTATCGCAACCCAGGAGCGACTGGGCGGCTTGACTCCCGAGGGAGCCTTGGAGATGAAGGCCCGAACCCTCAACGCGATGAGCAGGGTGACCGATCTCGAACTCTGGACGACCCGCTCGACGATGCTCGCGGCCATGTCAATGCTGCTCGCCGCCGAGAGTCTGGGGATCGCCAGCGCTCCGATGGAAGGGTTCGACGCCGCGCGGGTTGCTGAAGCTTTCGGAGTTCCCGACGATCATTCCGTCTGCTGCCTCGTCTGCCTAGGCCACGCCGCAAAGCCACTACCGTTCCCAGGTCGGCTACCGCTCGATGAAGTCTGCTTCGGTGAGCACTTCGGTCAACCGCTGCGACTCGACATTCACTCATAATATCAATTTCTTTTCCATGAAGAGTAAAACCATGATCAATCTAGTGCGATTCGTTTATCTCTCAGCGACGGTTCTTGGGCTCTTGATCGCCGGGGCAGGGGCCGCCGACTTTCGCGTTGGGGCAGGGGAGAAGGATATCACTCCTCCGGCAGGCATGCCGATGTGGGGCTATGGTGCTCGCCATGCCGAGCTGTCTGAGGGAGCCCTCGACCCGCTGATGGCCAAGGCGGTCGTCATTGCCTCCGGCGCCGATAAGGTTGCATTGGTCGGCATCGACCTCGGTCGCGGCCCCACGGATCAGATGATGAAAATCATCCGCAAGGAGATCGCGGAAAAGGCTGGGATCCACAACGTGCTCATCACGGGCAGTCACACCCACCACGGGCCGGTCATCGAGCTGACCGACGAGCGAGGCTTTGGCAAAGGGAGATTCGACGTCGCCGTCGCCTATGCCGAGCGACTGCCACACCTCTTGATTGAGGCGATCTTGAGTGCCGACAAAGACCTCAAACCCGCCAAGATCGGCGTCGCGACGGAGGCGGTCAACCTCAACCGAAATCGGCAATCCAAGCGTGAACCGAAGGCGACCGATCCAAATCTGAGCGTGGTTCGCTTCGATGACGAAGCGGGTAAGCCGATTGCGATCCTGGTCAACTTCGCAGCCCACCCCGTGATGACCGACGGCAAGATTCTCAAGTACTCCGCAGACTACCCTGGCTTCCTCAAGAACAAAGTTGAGGCCGAGTTTTCGACCAAGTGTGTCTTCATGCAAGGCGCTTCGGGAGACATGAGCACCAACGTTGGCGATGGACCCAAAGGCCCCCAAGGCTTCGGTGAGACGCTCGCTGATCATGTGATCGCACTGGCCAAGTCAGTGAAGGTCGAGGTCCCGGAACATCCTTCCGTCAAAGGTATAGTGGACAAGTTTGAATTCAAAACGCGCATCGATCTGAGCGATCCTAAGGTTGTCATCCTCTTTCAGATCGCCTTCTTCCCGGAGATCATCCGCAACTACGCGAAGGAGTTCGGCAAAGGGCTCAACTCCGAACTGAATACGATCCTCATTAATGGCGAGATCGCGATCGTCGGCGGGGCCGGCGAGTTCTTCTGCAACCACGCCAATCGGCTCAAGGCGCGGTCGTACGTCAAGGAAACACTCTTCTTCGGCTACTGCAACGGACACGGGATGTATTTCCCCACCATTGAGGCCGCTTCCGAAGGGGGCTATGGTGCCGACCCTGGCGTTTCCTTCGCCGAACTTGGCGCGGGCGAACGGATTATGGATAAGGCCCTGCTCAATATCTACTTAATGTCCGGGAAGTTCGCCAAGGACCCGCGAAAGTAAGTGAACAATCGCGCATTCGATCAACCAACTCGTGGGCCGTCAGATCAAGCAAACGAGAACCCGATCCGCGTTGGAACGGATCGGGGCCTCTACTTAGGATTATGCATCCAACCTGAGACCATTCGCAAGCTTCTTGCCCTTCTGCCTACTGATGAGCGCGTTGTCGTAGACGTTCACCGATCCGTCTCCGTTGACATCCACGAACTGGCCGTTCGGGTTTGCGAGCAAGTTGATGTCGGCCTGATCGACGGAGTGATCGCCGTTGAGATCGCCTAGCAAACGGTAGAAGTGGTACTTCTCGCTCTCCTCGTAGGTGCCGTTGCCATTGAGGTCGATCGCGATCTCATAGTAGCCGTCGCCAGCCGCCATCTGAGCGTAGTAATTGTTGAAGTTGGCCCCGCGAGCGACTCCACCCAGGCCATATTGGCCAAAATCAAAGTGGAGGACGTGGTCCACCGCAGAGAGTTGAATCGCAGTCCGAAGCACTTCAACTCCGACTGAGTGACCATCCCAGTTGAGCGGGTACTGAATCAAGTGTACCGGACTCCCCGTAGCGGCCAAATTATTGACCACCGTGCCGCTCAGATTGAACCGCACATCGACCGTTTGAATGAAGGAACGTTCGACCAGCCCTCCTTGGATCGTCAGACCGGTGTACTGGAGGGTCAATGGTGCCGAGAAATTGGCCGATACCGTGGCATCGAAGGTCGCGGGGGGCAACTCTACGTTGTTATTTGTGTCAATGCCGACGCTGTAGAAATGGAACGTGTGGGCTCCGTAAGCCGTCGCCTGATAGGTTGTCGTACCATTGTAGACGCCAGACCCGTTGGGGAGCCCCGCCGAAACTCGGGCGAGTTTCGCATAGCTGCCGCCATCAACTTGCACGTAAATATCGAAGAAGACCAGCGAGTTCGGTGACGTGCTCCCCGAGTCGGTCCCCTGGAAATTCAGCGTGATGATCCCGTTAGTCGAGTCCGTGACCGCTGCGGAAGTGACATTGGTTACTGGCGGGTCAAGGTCGGGGAGCGCTGTGATGGTATCGGAGGCATTGGCCGACTTGACTTCTTGATTCCCGGCGAGATCGATCGCGACGCTTCGAAAGCCATACGTATGGCTACTTTGACCGGTGAAGGTGGTCGTGGCGTTGTTCACGGGAACGGTTCTCAATAAGAAATATGTGCTTCCCGCTGTTGTGAGATCACGAGCATAGATCAGATAGCTACCGATCCCCGACGCAGGCGACCCTCCAGCGGAAGTCGGGTCGGTGCCGTTGGCACTGACGCTGAACGTTTTGGTCGTCTGGCTAGGGGCGAGTGCGACGACTCGGCTGATCGGCAGGGTCGTGTCCATCAGCCAGGAAACCGTCTGAGAACCTCGCCCCACGTTGCCCAAAGTGTCCTGGATTCCTGCTCCATTGACTGTCAGCGCATAGGAACCTTCGGCAGTTGTCGGGAGTTGCAGACCTGAGAGTCTGTAAGTAGCACCCGTGACCAACGCAAAGCTTAGCCCGCCGTGCGCGACGGTGACCCCGTTTCGTGTGAGGATCACATCACTTGCGTCGAGTGTCGCCAGGTTGATCGGCTTACTGAACGTGACCGACAGCGACTCAACCGCCAGATTCCTGGGGTTCGGGCTGACCGGCGTGATCGCATCGACCGTAGGTCCGACGGCATCAATGATGATCGAACGACTTGCTGACAGCGAACCCGCCTGTCCTGGGGTTGGCAGCGTCAGGCTCGCGGCGATCACCACGGGGCCGGTCCCGAGGATCGTGGCTCCATTGAGCGCAAGGCTCGACGTTGATACATAGTCGAGTCGCGATCCCAGAGTCGTCTGACCCAGTCCCACAACGTACGTGAAAGTCAATGCATTCGTGCCGCTCCCGCTTGAATAGGGGGCAACAATGGTCGTCCCGCCCAGATTCAGGCTCAGGGTAGGACTACCCCCTGTTGTGTCCACAATCACGGGACGATCGAAGGTCACCGTCACGGGAACCACGGTGCCGATGCCGTAAGTCCCATCAGCGACTGCCGAGTTTACGTTCGCAACGATCGCCGGTCTGGCGACAAAGGAAGTGGTCAGCACAAGGCTTTGGTGATTGGTTCCACCCACGTAACTGACCGTGAAGCCATAAGAGCCGGCCCAGACTGTCGCCCCCTCAGCCAATCCAGCGAATGCACCGTGGATCGCGCTGGTGCCCCGATTCGTAATGACCTCAAACTTGTCATTAATCTGAGGGGTGAAGTGATTTACGATCTGAACATTAAATGAACCAGCCAGCGTGACTGTCCCATTGACAATCATTTGACCGTACTGACTTCCCGCTGCGAGTCCACCGATCTGCTCGGTGTAACTGCCAGTGGCCGACTGCGTGTAACTCGCAAACACGGGGGGCACGGGGTCTAGAGGAGGCACCCAGGGCCCCGAATTGCCGAAGTCGGGAGGAGTCACATTGCCACTGAACCCGCCGCCTGGTCACTGTGGCTGAACATATCCACATCCAAGATTGAGCAGGCCGTTGTCCACTTGGACCATTCCGTTGTTGTAGAGTTGCATTTGCAGCAACGTCGTCCCCGTCCCCCCCGACTTTTCAAAGAGTCCCCGATTGTAAAAAATCTGGCAGAGGCCATCAGCGCTCCCGAATGTCCCGTCGACCTGATCATCGAACGTCGCCGTTTCCGTATTAGTGAAGCTACTGGTCCCATAGAAATTGATCGTACCCCCCGTCCAGATCGCATGGCCCGCGTTCATGAGGTTGAAGTCTCGAACCGTGTACGTGCCATTGATCGTCATGTCATTGAGGACGGT
>JANXSX010000016.1 GCA_025356475.1 Isosphaeraceae bacterium
GGCGCTCGTGAAGTTGCACTTCCGAGCGACGTTGTGATTGATCTGACGACCTGGAATGCTCCTGCGGCGGGGGCGGGGGGACTTCTTGGAAGTCGCAACGCACGCCCAACCTCTCCCGAGCGTTCTCGGCTCCCTCTCGACCCGTACACCTATGCTGTTGATATTCTCATGAATCCGAATGGTTCTGTTGCGGATCTCGGAGTGATCTCGAGCGCGTCCCTGGCTCGTTCACCGATCACGAGCCTCCCTTTCTATCATTTCTGGTTGACAGAGCGTCAGGACGTTCAAGCACCGCTCTGGGGTAACAACGGTTACAACGCAACCACCGGACGACTCGTCGCGAATCCGTCATTCGTCACCTATCCCAACGTCAAGTTAATCGAACCGAAGTTCCTGCTGCCAATGCCAGCGGACACGCCTGGTTATACCAAGTTGGTCCCGAACGCTCCGGTGTTGAAGGGAGAGCGGCGTCTGGTGACCCTCTTCACTCGGACGGGTCAGATTGTGACGACCGAGATCAACCGGGAACCGATCCAGACGAGCACAGGTTTGGTCGGCGGTAGTTTTGATATCTTTGACATCAATGCACCTTACTACGACGCCCAGATTGGGTCGAGGGAAGCGAAGTAACATGATCACTCGTCATGTCCCCTCCTCGCACCGAACTCGGGCGGGGATCACTCTGACTGAGATCTTGATCTCGATCCTGATTATGGGGATCGGTCTGATCTCTCTGGCGACCCTCTTCCCACTCGGGATCATCCGGCTGCGGTCGGCGGCGCGTGATACTCGTGGTGCACTGCTGGGCGAGAGTGCAGTTGGCGAGATTATGACCAGGAACTTGTTCGCCTCCTCGTCATTCACGAACAACGTCAGTAACCCCTGGTATGGGCCTGTGGGATACGGATACGGAGTCAATGCGGGCTCCTATAATCCCTGGGTCCTTGATCCAGGTCTTTATGGAAGTGACCCAGTCGCTCCCAACAATGGAGTCTCAAGATTTGGTGTCGGCGGCCCTGGCCTCCCGGTCTGCTATGACCCCTTCTTTCGGGCATTTGCCACCAACCCATCGGGTCCTCCTGACCTGAACGTCACCACCACTCCCGGTGTTTACTCGGGGGCGACGTGGGGCGAGGCGCGATTTGCTCGAGGGGTCTTCTTGGGGACTAACATGGGCGCGGATGGCCTCCAGCGAGTGACGAATTTTGATATGACGTTCCCGGACAGGGTGACATTCGGTGCCACGTCGATCGCTTCACCGCCGACGCTTGCTCAGAATGCGACCAACCTCTTCGCCTACAACCGGATGCTTGACACGGTGGCGAGCATCTTTGCTTCACAAGATGATGTTCTCATGTATTCGCCTGACGCAACCCAACAAGTGGCTGCAACGGGACAAATTGCGAGCACACTGATTCCGGACCGGAGTGGGGCAATTGGCGCTGCTGGAACGGTCACTCGCGACTTCTCCTACACGTGGTTCTTTACTGGTCAACAGTCGGACTCGACGAATGCGGACCAGTTCGATGGCTCGATCGTGGTTTGCCATAATCGTCCGCTCACGATCGAGCCGATCGCCAATGGAACAACAAGCTACGCGGCCGCCGGTGAATCGGTCGTCCATGCGATCTGGGGCTATGGCGGTAAGATCGCACCAATTCCCGGTCTTGGCACACAGGCTGCGGGCTACTTTGCAGGGGGCGATCGCTCTGTGCTGCTCTACTGGCCGGCCAGTATGACTGATCCCGAGGTGCGAGTCGGCAACTGGATCGCCGACGTCACTTACGAACGTCTTCAAGTGAATAGCTACGCGCACAACCTCACTGCTCGGACGATTGCCAACGCGGTGGAAACCTTGCAGGGTGCCCCGAAATTCTTACCCATTCCCGACTTTCCCGTTTACGAACCCCAGCGCTGCCTCTGGTACCAGATCGTCAAACGAAGCGAGATTTCGGATAGCAAGATCGGCGCGACTTCCTATCGCATCCAGACGGTTCAGGTTGGTGGCTCGCTGCGTGCCAAGACGCTCGTGACGAGCGCCGGAGTTCCGATCGCACAAGAAGCCGCTTTGATCATGCCGAGTGTTGTTAATGTGTTCCCCAAATGCTTCTCGTCACGTTAAGACATGTTCGATGTTCCGCTGAACGATTTTCTCACGAGCGGACTGGAGCCGGAAGCCATGCGATTGATGACCGACAGCCTGAATGCCTCGCGACGCGGACGAGCTTATGCTCGGCGCGGCGTGACGATGGTCGAGATGCTGGTCGTCGTGGCGCTGGTCGTCTTGATGATGGTCATCCTCGTCCAGATCTTCGGGGCCGCTACCGGTGCGGTCAGTTCATCGCGAACCTCGACCGAACTCGATGGCAACCTTCGTTTGCTCGATAAAACGATCCGCCAGGATCTCCAAGGCGCGACCGCGCGGATGACGCCCCCCTTGGACCCCAAGAACAATCTTGGCTATCTGGAATACGCAGAAAACGCGTTCGCCGACGTTCAAGGCGAAGACACGGATGACACGATCGCCCTGACAGTGAAAGCCCCTGAGGGCCTGCCGTTTGTGGGGCGTATGTATAACAATGCGTCGGTGAATGGATCGATTCAACCGATCACGGTTACGAGCCAGTTCGCCGAAGTGATGTATTTCTTACGGAATGGAAACCTGTATCGAAGGGTTTTCCTCATCGCACCGGAACGTCAATCATCGCTCGCGTTCGGATATGGTGTTGGAATCAATGGTGGTTTTACTCCAGACATGTTCGGTAGAAAAATCCCAGTGAGCTGGCTGGGTATGAATGATTTCTCGGTGAGACCCGCGCGATATATCAGTCCCTTTGGGGCACAACCGATTCTGAACACTCTTGGGGATCTGTCGAACCGCCATAACAGGTCAATTCATCCTCGATTCAAGGACGACTTCGTGACTCCGGGGAATGCCGGATTCCTTAGTGATGGGATTGCTGACGACCTCAATAATGATGGTGTCCCTGATTACTATCCCACGCTCTATCCGAATGCCTTGAAGGGCTTGGTGAACGACCCGTCGAGTCCAGGACGTGCGAAGAGTTCCGATGGTTATTTGCATGATTTTTACGCGTTTCCCTATTTGTACCAGTGGGGTTACTCCCAACGAGATACCAGTACTATTGAAGCGAGCAACCCTAATCTCGGTTGGTTGCATGGCATCCACAGGAACACAACTTCAGGCTTGCTCAACCACGCACCCCTCGAGTCGGGCGACGATATTCCGCTCGTCACAACTGAGAGTTGGTGGGGGCTGCCTAAGTGGAGTGAGACGCTCTCCTCTAATTGGCAAGATCCCTTCGGAGGGTTCGGCCTTCCCATCTCGTCGGTTCAGGCGTTCGGCATCCAACCTTTCGATCCGAGCAGCACTAGTGATTTTACGACTCGCTCAGCCCACAATATGCTTCCGCCTCTCAACGCGAGCGATCTCTATTCGGCAAATTTAGACGCCCTTGCTCGTAAGGTCAGCTCAGGACTTCCCTCGTTCGCCAGCGATTCCTTCGGCAGCCCTTTTTTTTCGCTACCCGACTACACGAAACCCGCTCAGCTAGGCCTCAGTCCTAATGTGGTCTGGGACGACGATCTACTTATGGTCGGCGTGCGTAGCTTTGATATCAAAGCGTATGACGATACTTTAGGTGGTCTAGGATTCGCGGGTTATTACGACCTTGGTTATGGTGCCGATACGGCCAACAACGGGACAACGCTCCAAACGATCAACGGCGGAAGTTCAGTTTCGCTGGGTTTTAATAATCCCGCAAATTTGACCTTTCCCCCTACAGCGCAGATTCTGCTCCCATCGCTCGCCCATGAAGGTCGCATTCCTCCCCTTCCGTCGGACTTCCGATTCGATCCCCAGGTGGGAATCGACTTGATTAACCCTCAGCTTGGTGCGATCGGTGACTCGGGAACCAACGTAATTCGGCTGCGTCGGGTCTATGACACCTGGTCTACCGTGTACAGCAACGCCCCAACATCGGCTCAAACGATCGGATCTTGGGGCTATCCCAATGGAAATCGTGATGCTTCGTTTACGCATTCCGACCCAAGCACGGGTGCGACCGTTTTTGATGGGCGACCTGTTCTGCCCTCATATCCACCTCCGTACACCGCCCCGCTCCGGGGGCTGAAGATCACCATCAAGGTGGTTGATCCGCGTAATCAGAAGGTGAAGACCTTGACGATTACCGAATCATTCACCGACAAGCTGTAAACATCTGGTAACGCAAGCAGCTCTCACTCTCTCTGGCCGCGCGGGTTTGATCGCCAACAGCCAGCACATACCCGCCCGAGTTCAGGGCTGTCGCCGAAGGAGGAATGGTCGCATGTTCGCCAGCACTCAAACGCACCGCAACAGATCGCGCCGGGGCATTGTCCTGGTGTTGATCCTCGCCATGCTCGGCCTGATGGCCCTGATCGGGGTCACGTTCGCCACGTTCGCAGGGCAGTCACAGATTGGTGCTCGCAGCTTCGCCCGTGCCTTCGACCAGCCCAACTCGGAACAGTTGATGGATTTCGCACTGGCGCAACTCATCAACGACACGAGTAACCCGAACTCGGCCATGCGTGGGCACAGCTTGCTCCGCGACATGTACGGGAGCGACTCACTTCACCGGAATGGCACAAATAATTCTCAGGTGAATGCGTACATCGATCGATATGCCCTCGGGTCGAACACGTTCACTTTGCAATTCCAGGCGGCCCAGCCTTACACAGGTCTGGGCGTTCCACTCATCCAATACCGGACGAATATCCCTTCAGGCTATAGCGTGCCGAGCCTATACGGGCTGGATTTTACGCGCTGGATGCTCCGCCTCAGTACCGCGACCAGCCCCCCTCAATTCGTCGATCAGACCTTCGAGGTCTTGGAGGATATCGTCGGTTTCGTTCCCACCTTCGGGAGTGCAGGAACCGACTTCGGCCTCGATGCCACGAATAACAAGATGCACGTGTTCACACTCTCGCCGGATTCGAATCTGCTTGTGGATCTCACTGATGGAATTCAGTTAGCCTCGACACCGACGACGAACTATAATCACCCATTTCCCGGCACGGATAAGTCGGCCAACAATCCGATCTCCTCGGGCCGAAACAACTACGGCAATAATTACCCCTCGGTCCCGCCGATCTTGCCGATCCCAGCCACGTACAACACCACGCCCCTGCCGATTTTTCCTGCCCCCTCGGTTTTCCCTCCGGGTGCGTTCGGGAACGCGACGAGCTCGCCAATCGTGAACTCTGCGGGAACCTTCACGCTCGATGGTCGGTACATGCGGGCGTTTAATGGTGCGGGTATCTCAGCGCTGAGCCATACGAAACCGGCGGTGAGTGCCTTCACCAGTGTGGCGGGGAATGCGACCGAAGTGATCGCAGGGCTCTACCCCAACTTTGCCAAGAATGGTGGTTTACTGGCACCGCTTGGGAACGGCAACATCTCCTCGATCGGCAACCCTGAATACCTGGGTCTGGGGATGGACGAAGATTACGACGCCTGCGACCTGGAAAATTGGTTCTTGGCGATTCAGTCGGCGGACAGCAAGATCATGGTTCCGTCGTTTCACAGGCCAGGAATCCTTCGCGCGAATGATTGGCGATCGAAAGCCCCCGACTCAGCCGCTCGGTTCTTGCGACCTCGCCAGGTTGACCACCCGCAGTCAAACTTCAAAGATTTAACCCCAGACGCAACGGGTCACATTACTTACGACATTGATAACGACGGCGACGGCATCACCGACTCTGTCTGGCTCGACCTGGGCTACCCCACTCAGCGCGATGCGTCGGGCAAACTCTACAAGCCCCTCTTCGCGTTCATGGTCATCGGGCTCAATGGTCGGATGCCACTCAACACGGTGGGCAATCTTCAAGCTCGCGACTTGAACACATATACGTCGGATTCAACGTACACCACGATTGCGATTCCCCCACACATGCCCATGTGGGACCACACCTCGAGCCACGGCTATTCGCCGAGCGAGATCAATCCTAAGTATGCCCTTCAACAATCGGTCAGCCTGCCTCAACTCGACAATGTTGGGATGCCAATCTGGTTGACTCAGCTCCGTAACCTTCTGGCTGGGACACGGGCCCACATTGACCCCTATACCCCGATTGCTGTCCAAAACGGCGATATGAATTTCATCGACATCACCGGTAACGGACAGCTCCTGTACATGCCAAACGGCATCGCCGATTCGGGCGATCTCGCATTTCCGGTGAGTCGGAGTACGGATCCTGTCGCAGGACGGTGGGGGGAGGGGGATTATGTACCTCAGTTCCTCTACGATGTCTTTAATCTGGCGAGCCCCCCGGTCCCTAGCATCCGCTACACTCAGACCAATGTGGGTGGTCTGACGGTCCAAGTTTCTGGAACCGGGGCGACTACTCCGCTTCTGAACTATCCTGCGTACTACTTAAACTGGACGAACCCCATTCGGGCGGGCAAGAGTCCTCAGTACATCAATCCTACCGGGTATAGTAATGACAACTTCTTGAACCATGGCGATAGTACGGACGACAACTACACGGCCTATGACTTTTATCCCAGCTACAACGTGTCGAGCGGTTTGACCATCTCGCACCCGGAGATGTTCGATATGATCGACTCGGCGGGCGGGGTGATGCTTCCTTCCGAGCGGATGAGACGCTTCGTCACGCCGATTGACCTGGCCGGTCTGGGCAAGGTTGTGTCCTACGATCGACCGGCCACGGCGGGTGATCCATTCGGGATCGGAGCCGATGGCCATGGTCGAGTCAATTTCTTCCGATACTTCCGACCGCCAGGAACCGCAGGGCCTGTGAGCGGCCTTACCGGTTGGGTCGACCCGCCCCAGTTCATCAACACAGTGTCCAATACATTGGTGAACACACTGGCCAAGCCGCTTGTGAATACGATGCACGGGTACGATGCGTACCGGCTACCCTATAGCGCTCAGCCCTGGGCAATGTTCGGTGGGATGCCTTACGACCAGTTCAATCTGAACACAGACGCAAACCAGACCGCGTTCCCGCC
The DNA here is from genome assembly GCA_025356475.1 of Isosphaeraceae bacterium. Taxonomy (GTDB): domain Bacteria; phylum Planctomycetota; class Planctomycetia; order Isosphaerales; family Isosphaeraceae; genus JANXSX01. Next base: position 7,034 of record JANXSX010000016.1, read on the forward strand.
GGCTCCCTTGCTCACTGCCGGCACGAACCACATGACCGCTGGTCCCTTCACACCGGCACCCATTGCCGTTGTTCCAAGCCCGGCGATCGACCCGTCTTTCTCTCCGGTTGGGGGTAACCTGATCGTCAAGGCTAACACCAGCCCGACCTTTGCCGAGATTCGTAACCTGGGGACCTACCCTTCGACTTCGACCTGGTACGTTCGCAACCAGTTCCCGCTCGGCTCGATCGGTCGCGATGAGGCCGACGAGATGAACGTCTACGGGCCCACGCAGACCGACGCCCCGTTCGGACCAGCGGATCTGGAGTGGTTGTATCGCTCGCAGGATGTCGATGGGGCAACCCTGACCAGCCGGCTCGAGAAGCTGGCCCCGGTCAGCTTCACGAATCCGATCGATGGCCTGGCACGACGACGCATGTTCTCGATCGATACCTTCGACACGAAC
>JANXSX010000019.1 GCA_025356475.1 Isosphaeraceae bacterium
ACCACGCTTTCGACGTAAGTCCCAATGGTAGAGATGGTTAGTCGCGGTTTTTGGCGTTCTCGACCGGGTTCCGGCGAACCCCAGGAGCTCGATCCCGTATCACTCTAATCCGGGCCTGAATTCCTCGGGAGATCGTCGAAAATATCCATTCGTACACTGGTGGGGATCAGCGAGGAGTCTCCAATATTTTCTCGCTAGAGCCCACGATGTAAAGGACCTTTTCTGATGGTGCTAGCTGGTATCTTCCCTTTACATGCGTTACTTTGTCGTAGGCATTGATCCGTAATCAAACCCGATTATTCTGGTCAATTAAACCCCGAGTACATTTATGTCAAATCTCAATCAGTGGATGCGTTGGCAGCTCGTCTCTAAGATCTATCCTCGTCTGGGTAATTGGCGACCAGATCTACGCATTGACGCATCGTTATTTGATGGTTTTGAAGATGAGACACTGAAACACCTGGCACCTCGGATCGGCAAGACTCGCTACTATCGTCCAATGAGCGGAGTCGAGGGGTTCCTATCAATGCGTGAGAGACAGATACTCTACGCATTCGGTAGGTGGCATCCGGGTCCTTTCCTAGAGGTTGGTTCGTGGGTGGGCCTCTCAACGTGTCATATCGCGGCCGGTATCCGGGACAGCGGAGAACGAAAGACGTTCGTCACCGCTGAGTTAAACCCGACAACAGCCAACTTCCGTCGGATCGGGGAGAACGAGGTCGGCTTCTTCTATCCCGCAGACTCGAGTGTTTCGATGGGTTCATGCACGCTTGCTGACTACACGGAGGAAATTGAACCTATCCTCAAACGCCCGGGAGGCGTGATAGGGACGCTCCGCAAGAATCTTGATCGGATGGGAGTTGCCGATCTCGTAGAGGTCTACGAAGGGCATTTTAGCGGCGTCCCGAAACATAATTACCGCTTCTTGTTTGTTGACGCCATGCACGAACCCAACGAGATTGCCCGAAACGCGCCATACCTACAGCCATTATTGATACCAGGGGTCGTGCTCGCCTGCCATGACTTGAAATGCCACCCCGACAATGAAACAACCCTCAGGCAGACATTCCGTTATGGGCACACGCTAAGCTTCGATCAGTTGTTCCTTGGAGAGATCGTCTAATGGGTCATTTGCCTCGGCTATCACCATAATCCGTGTGCCCTGGTAGTGTGCATAGCTACCAGGATTACACGGAGGTTACCTGTTCCGCCGTAAGAAGGGTTGGCTCAGACCGCTCTCCTACGACGAGAATCAGAGTCGGACTTAGCTCAACCGTTCTCAGGCTGCACCCGCTAGTCAGGTATCTACTCCACTGGGTGGGTCGTGGCTGAACATGGCCGAAGCATCCAACGCAGTCTCAAACGCCGAGCCCTCAATGGTCAGCACCCCGAGGAACCAGGCCAGATCTTTGGCTGGTTTGAGGCTGTAACGCGGCACTGGAATGCAGCCCCGAAGCCATTTCAGTGGGATGGAAAGCGAAGGGAGCGGCGTCGGTGACAACGTGAGCGCAGTCACCGAATTGGTGGCTGAGGAGCCTGCACCCGGGAACCGATCCGACGTCGGACGAGTACCACTTATGGTTACGCGCGAGGCAAATGACCCACTAATGCAGGTTGACCCGATTTGTCAAAGCAGAACCAGGACTCTCGCGATAAAGCCGATGCGCCTCTATGTAGGCCTCAACACCGCGTGGGACCTGATATCGGATGCTTCGACCCTCTTCTCGGCGGCGACGCAGCTCGCTGGATGCGATGCCGATCGGGGGGACATTGACGAAGATCGGGGGCCGCATCTCAGGTCCGAGGTCGGGGGATAGGGACTCGATTCCTGGCCGATTGACCACAACCAAGGTGCTGAGCTGGGCGATTCGCTCAGGCTCGCGCCAGAGGGGAAGGTCGACCAGGCTATCGGCTCCGATCAGGAAGAAGAACTCGTCGTTGGGCTGTTCACGTTGTATCGCCTCGATCGTTTCAATGCTGTAGTGGGGACCAGGTCGCTTGGCCTCGATCTCCGAGACATCGAAGGCGGAGTGACCAGCGATCGCAACCCGAACCATCTCGATTCGATCGGCTACGGGCGTTCGACCTCCCGGCTTGTGAGGGGGGGAACCCGCCACGATAAACCACACACGATCGAGCCGACACGCTTCTCGGCAGGACTCAGCCAGGATCAGGTGGCCAAAGTGGATCGGGTCGAATGTGCCGCCGAAAAGCCCCAATCGCATGGCCGAGACATCCTCTGGAACTGCTTTGGTGTGGACAGACGTGCAATAATTCGTTCGACTGGTTGTTGATGATGTCCAGGTCGGCAGGCCGCGAACTTCGTGCGGCGACGATAGGTTGGCATGATGTCCATTGTCAACGGCAAAGACCAGCCTCTTCTCTTTGATACCGAGGCCGACGCGAGCGGACCGTTCGCGGGCGTCGTGTTCAATCGACCAGTCGACCAGATTTTCACCTACCGAATCCCTCCTTCTCTGGTGGAATCCCTCAGGCCAGGCGCAAGGGTAAAAGTCCCGCTGGGCAGGGGCAATCAGCCGGTGATCGGCTACTGCGTTTCGCTCTTCGAGGATGCCGACGCCGATCTCAAGCGGATCAAGGATGTGCTCGAAGTTCTCGATGATCCGCCTCTCATTGACGCCCAAATGCTTGAGCTGACGCGTTGGATGGGGGGCTATTATGCCTGTGCCTGGGGTCAAGCCCTGGAGGCGGTGGTCCCCTCGGGGGTCAGAAAAGGGTCGGGCACCCGGCTCTGGAACTGCCTGGTTGTCCCCGAGGAAGTTCGCCAGGCGATCCCGACCGACCTAACGGCCAAGCAACTTGAGGTTGTTCACTTCGTGATCAACGCATCCGACCCCCTGAGCTTGCCTGACGTCTGTCGCAAGGCGAAGTGTGGGGTGGGGGTTGTCGCAACGTTACGCAAGCGTGGAATCCTCCGGGTCGTCAAGCGGAGGATGGCGGCGAATGCGGTGACCGAACCTGAGCGGCCCACAGTGACCCCGCTACCCGCTTTGACCGACGAGCAGTCTCAGGCCTTGAAGACCATGCAGCCCAGCCTGAAAGCCGGCGGGTTCGCGACCTTTCTACTCCACGGGGTGACCGGAAGTGGCAAGACGGAAGTCTATCTGAGTGCCATCGAGACCGTTGTCGCGCAAGGGCGTGAGGCGATTGTTCTGGTCCCCGAGATCAGCTTGACCCCGCAAACGATCCGCCGGTTCCGTCGGAGGTTCCCCAAGGTTGCGGTGCTTCATAGTCACCTCACCGATGCCGAGCGGCATCGACACTGGCAATCGATCGCGGCCGGCCAGGTTCAGGTCGTTGTGGGAGCGCGTTCGGCCGTTTTTGCACCGACCCGGAATCTTGGCCTGATCGTGATCGACGAGGAGCATGAGACGACCTTCAAGCAAGAGACAGCGCCTCGCTACCACGCGCGCGACGTCGCCGTCAAACGGGCTCAAGTCGAGGGGGTCCCCGTGATCCTGGGGAGTGCCACTCCTGCACTTGAGAGCTGGCACAACTCCGAGGTCGGTCGCTACACCAGGTTGACCCTGGCTAAGCGTGTGGGAGACCGTCCCATGCCCGAGGTGAGCTTGATCGACCTCCGCCACGAACCCCCGAAGATGGGGTCGATCAGCATGGCCTTGAAGGTCGCGATTGAGCAGGCGCTCGCCGACACTGGGCAGGTGATCCTTCTCCTGAACCGCCGTGGATTCCACACGTTCGTGCTCTGCCCCAAGTGTGGGGCGGTGGTGAAATGTAACGCGTGCGATGTCGCGATGACCTATCACAAGGAACGCCAGCGACTGGTCTGCCACACGTGCGAAGCCGAACGCGAGCGGCCTGTCACGTGCTCAGCGTGTCGGGCGGCGAATCTGTTCTATGGAGGGATTGGAACCGAACGGCTGGAACGCGAGGTTCGCGAACTCTTCCCGTCTGCCACTGTAAAACGCATGGACTCCGATACAATGCGATCGTCGGGTAGTCATGAACTTGCGTTAGCAGCGTTCAAGAAAGGGGAAGTGCAGATCTTACTTGGAACCCAGATGATTGCCAAAGGGCTGGACTTCCCCAACGTGACGTTGGTCGGAGTCGTCAACGCCGATACCGCGCTGCATCTTCCCGACTTTCGGGCCTCGGAACGAACCTTTCAACTCGTGGCCCAGGTTGCGGGTCGCACAGGTCGCGGCGACCGGATTGGCAAGGTTTTGGTCCAAACGTATAGCCCCGACCATCCGGCGATCGTCTTCGCGACCAAGCACGACTACCTCGGTTTCGTCGCCTCCGAGTTGCCCGAACGGAGCACTCGGAATGTCCCTCCTTATGGCCGATTGGTTCGCCTCATCGCCCGAGGCGCGGAGGAATCCGCAGTCCGAGCCTACCTTGACGCCGTCGCCCAACGACTGCATGTTGAGGGGGTCGGCGTTCGGTTACTGGGCCCCTCTCCTGCTCCAATATCAAAGATCAAGAACTTGTACCGGCATCACTTGCAACTCCGGGCCTCGTCATCGAAGCCGTTGCAAGTGTTACTCAAAGCCGTGATTCCCGCGATGCCTCCACCTCCTGGGGTCGAATTAGCGGTGGATGTCGATCCGGTCAATCTTTTATAGGGATGGTCTCGGATTTTTCGTTGAAGATTGGATCGAGAAACGACCGGAGTTGATCGTACAGGGGGGCTCCGGCCATCTCGGCGACGTCGCTATGCTGGGCGTTGGGGACTTCCAAGATCGGCGCAGGGGTGGGGAATGCGTTGGCCAGCGACTTGACGTCCGCCATCGGGATGAGCCGGTCGTTGCTGCCGTGAATGATCAGGATCGGGATCGTAACTGAGGGAGCGAGCTCGAGCGGAGTGGGCCAGCCCACCGACGCACCCGCCAATCGACTTGCCCTCCGCAGAATTGGCCTGGCAAACTGGCGAGGGAGCCACGATCTGGTCAGCAAACTCCCAACGGCGGCGTTCAAACTGGCATATGGTGCCTCAAGCACGAGCGCGCCGATCCGAGGGTCACGAGCTGCGGTCTGGAGCGCCACGGATGCCCCCATCGAGCGGCCCCAGAGTACGACTCGGCCGATCGGGGCATTGAGTCGGTCGAGCCAAGCTTGCAGATCATCAACCTCACGGCCACCGAAACTCGCGGTTTCCCCGCCACTCCGACCTTGGGCGCGACTGTCGAAGACGAACGTATCCCAGCCCTCTTCAGCCATTTGTTCGGCCCGGCCCCACATCGCGGTCCGGTCTTCGCCGAATCCATGAAGGATGATCAGCAAGCGATCAACCGGAGGCTGGTGCGGGAGCAGGGCACCCGCCAACGTGACGCCGTCCTTGCGTGTCAGGGCAACCTGTTCCCAGGGGACTGGTTCTACCGGGCGAGGTGTCAGCCTTCGCCCAGGAGCGATGAGTGACCAGGCACTCCACTCAATCACGGCCATGATCGCGAAGCCAAGAGTACCTACCAGGAAACCAACGATCGCAATCAGCCAGGTCATCGGCAAGTTCCGAACGGGAAAGAGAGTGGACTCAGGAACATCAAAAAAAGCGACTGAAGTGATGCCGCTCGGGGACCAGCGAAGCGTGATTGCCCCTCGCTCCCAGGTCCGGGCGATGGGGAATCCCTTCGCTGCGACCCGGGCCAGTGCATCTGTCGTGCCGGGGGGTGGGCGGCGTTGGCTAACCACAATGGCTTTGGGCTGCAAGCGTTGGTAAAACCACTCGGGATTGGCGGTGCGACCTCCGTGGTGCGGTGCCAGCACGACATCAGGTGGACTCGGAGATCGACCAAGAAAAGCCGTCAATCCTGGGCCGTCGAGGTCGCCGGTCCAGAGGGCGTTGTGCCCATCGGATTCGACTTCAAGAACCAGGCTTCGAGCATTGTCGGGGATGTTCGCGGACCAGTCTCGGGGCGGGTGATGGACCGTGAGGCGGACGCCCGACCAGGTCCAGTGGTCTCCCTGGGCCTTCACGACGATCGGAATCCCCCGGACGCGTACCTGGTCGAGCAAGGCACCGGCAAGCGGATTGGCCGGGGTCGCGAACGAGGGTGGAATCATGATCTGATCAACGGTAAATCGCTCGAGAAGGTCGGTCAGCCCGTTGTAGTGATCGGCATCCGCATGCGAGAGAATGATCGCGTCAAGTCGACGAATCCGCTTGGACCAAAGGGCTGAGGCGATCACCCTTCTCCCCACTCCGGGATCGCTCATCTTGCCACAATCATAAAGGATTGCATGGCCGTCAGCCGCTTGATGAATCACGGCGAGACCGTGCTCGACAGCGAGGACCTGGGCTTCGAGTGAACTCGGCCGGACCGGCGACAAGGCCAGCCAGATTCCCAAAGCGGACCAGAATCCAAGCCCACGCCAGAGCCAGCGGCTTTGTGTCCAGGTGGCTAGCCCAAGCCAGAGATAGAACACAATCACCCAGGATTGGGGTGGGCCGGGCTCGAAAGTGTGGCCCCACGACCGGGCAGCCCCCCAGCGAACGATGAACTCGGTCAACTCCAGGAGTCGGGAGGAAGCCCAGGCGGTAGGGTAGGCGAGGGGGGGCCAAATCGCCGTCAGAGCCAGTGTCGAACCGGCGAGTAGAAGGGCGAGCGAAGTGATCGGCACAAGTGGGATATTGAGAAAGATACCGATCGGTGAAACGACATGAAATCGCATGACCACAAGCGGAAGTGCCGCCAACCATACGATTGTGGAAAGGACCAACCCTTGCCAAAGCCAGTGACCCATCCAGCGAGCGAGACGCAGTGGCCATGACGCCAGCTTCCACTCAAGGGCATCGAGTGGGCTGAGCTTGCGTTCAAACCGACCGAGGATCGGAGGCACAACCCAGATGATGACCGCAACCGCCAAAAACGACAGTTGGCCCCCCACGTCGAAGAGTGACAGGGGACTCATTCCGATGGTCACGATCACAGCGAGTGCCATGACATCGGCGGGCTGCCGGCATCGATAACGCATCACAGCAAGGCATGTTGTGACGGTCATTGCCGCCGATCGAACGACCGATGGAACAAGTCCGACGAGTAAGGCATAAGCCACCGTGACCACGGCCACAATTGCCCACGCAGGGACGCGCCGGACCCCAACGAGTAACAGGCTGAACCCAACCGCCAGCGCGAGAACTTGCAGGTGTAAACCGGAGATCGCCAGCAGGTGCGACGTCCCTGTGCGTGCGAATGACTGATTGACGTCAGGGTCGACAAGTTCGCGACGGCCAAGCACCAGGGCCGCCGCCAGGGGCAAGGTTCTTGCGTCGAGACCCCGAGCCAGCGTTTTCAAACTCCACGATCGTGCTCGACCGATCCAGCGCGGCATTCCGCCATTCTCGGAGGAGTTGCCAAGGGCTTTGACGCTCGCCGGGTCGTCAACTTGGAGCCTCAGTCGCACCCCTTGAGCCCGGAGGTAATCGCCATACGCAAACTCTCCAGGGTTCATTGCAGGTGGCCATGTCGAGAGCTTTCCGATCAGCTCGACTCGGTCGCCGGCTTCGAGCTGGCTGAGGTCTCCTGAGAGACTTGCTTGAGCTCTGCCGGTCGCACCTCCCCAGCTTCCCTCGTCAAGAATTTCATCAATGTCGATCGTCGCCCGGGTCTGCCCCGACTGGTGGGGTTCCTGACTGGGCCGATAGCTCGGCGGCTCGATCAACCGTCCGCGGAGCCAGGCGATTTGGGGTCGTTCGTCGACCGAGTGAGCCAAATCATCATCGGCCAGGTCAAACCACTTCGTGTGGTGCCAGCCGCCGCCGATCCCGAGGAACGCCAGCATCAAGGCGATGGTCGAGAACCGGCTGTTGGCAAAACACTCTGCGACCCCAGCGGCCAGGATCATCGCCACGCTGAAACTTGCCCATTGAGATGTCGTGATGTCCAGAGATGTGAAACGATCAATCATGATCCCCAAGGCGAGTGCCAGCGCAATCGGCGCGAGGGGAACGACCGGGAACAAGCGACGTTCGGCGGTCAGTCGGGGCATGATGAAAGACGCTCGGGGCGGCGAGGACAACTCAACTGAGTCTATCCTGCCACCACGAGCGTGGGGAGTCTGTTGCCGAAAAGGGACGACTTCTAACGACGATCTGGGCTCGCCTTCTGATCCTTCCTTATCGCTTGCATCTCGTCGAGCAGTTTTTCGAGCCGCTTCTCAATCGCTTCCATCCGCTTCTCGTGAATCTGGCCTACAGCAACGCCCAGGTCTTCCCGAAGACGTTTCTGGTTGTCGACCGCAGGACCGGGCGCAGTCGGAGTGAGGGGAGGCACCGGGGGAATTGGGGGAATTGGCCGAGCGATCCTTCCACGCACGGTAGCTGTGGCTCTGGCGGCGTCTTGCGCAACCTTGAAGCCTGTGACCAGGGACTTCTGATACTTGAGAGCGTCCAACTTGAGTTCAATGTGGGCGTTCCTGCCTTCGAGTTCGACCAGACGCATCACGGCTGCCTGAAGTTTCGCTTGAGCGTCTTTCACTTCAGCGCGAGCCTTCTGAATCTCGGCTTTCTTTTCGGCTGAGACTTTAGGCTTCTCATCGTCAGCCTCATCGTCATCACTATTTGCAGTAAATGTGAGTGTTTGGGTCTTGTCGTCTGCGCCCGGCTTCTGATCACTCTTGAAGATGAGGACGCGAGCTGTCTTGCGAGGGTTCGCTCCAGCGGGGGCCTTATCGTCGTCGTTAACCTGGATGATGACCTCATCCTCCGAGCGATCCTTCTTGTCTCCGTCCTTGTCCAGGAATTTGATCTCCAGTCGGCGATTAAGCGTCTTCTCTTCAGGCTGCTGTGCGGTCGTTGTGCTAGGCAGAATCGGCAGCAACACGCTGGCCAGTCCCAGGACTGCGATGCGACCACCGAGTGAGAGCGATTTGGGAGTGATGCCGCGCAAAATCATCAGAAGTCTCCGTTTCAAAGGTTTGACCGGCCCTGCGCCACTTGCCCCTAACGGGAGTGACGGACACGGGGCCTGGCAGAGAAAATCCACAGCTTCAAGTAACGCAGAGGCATACGTCTTGTTCGACTTGGGCATTGCCCAGATGACCCAGGCGTCGCAGCATTCTTCTTCCGCCTCACGTAAGGCGCGACGAGCCCACCAAAGGGCAGGATGCCACCAGTAGATAGCGGTCGCGATCAGTTCGAGGTGCCGGACCCAATGATCGCGCCGTCGCAGATGAGCCAGCTCGTGAACAAGTAAGGTTGTGCGTTGATCCTCACTAAGCCGGTTCCAGAGGCCGGTCGGCAAGATCAACTGCGCTGGCCCGAACAGAGCCCAAACCATCGGCGAGATCACCCCGTCCACCACTCGGACCTCGGGACCATGAGCCAGGCCGAGCCGCTGGGCCAGGTTGTCAACCCGTACCTGAAGTTCGATCGGCGCACGTTCCGCTTCGGCGAGGACTCGGCCAAACCGACCGACGCGGGTCAACGTCACCCCCAGCCAACCCACCGTTCCCATCACCCACGCGAGGCCCAGCAGGTTCTGCCAGACCAAACCGTGTTGAGGTTCGGCGACCACCTCGGCGACTTCGGGGGCGGCCTCCTCGAAAACCGCCTCGTCCAGATCGACCGCTTCGAGGACGTAGACCGCGATCGGTTCCGCCGTCGGCTGAGTCCACGACACATTGGGCAACGGCACGCTGACCAACGGCGGAGTCAGCAACTTGAGCAAGACCAGCACCCAGAGGCTGTGGACCAGGGCCGGTCTTCGGCAGACCGCCCCGAGAGACCCAACCACGAGCGCCAAGACTGCGACCACGGCCGCGTTCGTCAGCCCCACTTCCACAATCGAGCCCATCCCCTCGGCCTCCTCTTCTCGCCGATAGACAGAATGTCTGAAAGCTGAGGGTAAGACATCGAGTCTGACCTGTCAAGACACTACGTCTGGAAATTCGTCGTTGGACGGAAGAGATTTCCTATCGCTCGGTAGTTGGTGCGCGAATTTGGGTAAAGAGCGCTGTCTAGAAAGGCAATCTAGGGCCTGAACTGGTAGTTCGGGGTGTCCTGGAAGCCCTGAGTAACTCCGGACGCATCCAGACGCGCGCAACAACTGCCGAGCGCTATGGGGAAATTCGGAGATATTCAAACCGAGATGTGCGGAAAGCGAGAGATAAGCATACCATAATTAAATCATAATTTCAATAAACAGAACGGGCGAGTTCAGATTGACGTTACGGACCTGGCCCACCGTGATCGTCGTGCTTGCGGGAGCGGATATCCATCAAGGCTCGAAGAGAAGATGGTGCGATGGCATGCTTGCGCGCAAGAAGAGCTTGGGGTTATAATGAGGATCAAGGAGACTTGCCATGAAGACGATCACGATCGAAGTCCCAGATAATCTGAGTGATGCTGTTGCCGAGTCGGAAGACAACCTGCCGCGAGCGATGCAACTAGCCGCTGCCATCCAGTGGTACAGCCAAGGTTTGATTTCCCAGGGCAAGGGCGCGGAGATCGCGGGGTTAACGCGAGCCGGATTCCTGGACGCGTTGTTCCACGCAAATGTCCCCGCAAGCCAGGTCACCGTCGAAGAACTCGCAGAGGAGCTGCGCATTGTGTCGCAAACGGGTCGTTAACGCCTCGCCTCTCATCCTTTTGAGCAAGGTCGACCACCTGGACCTCTTGCAAGTCGGGGTTGATGAGGTGATCGTTCCCGACAGGGTGATCGACGAAATCCGCGCTCACGGAGCGACAGATCTGACGGTTCAGGCGATCCAAAACACGGCGTGGCTCCGGATTGTTCCCACGCCAACGCGATCCGCGACAGTGGCGTCATGGAATCTCGGTGATGGGGAATCGTCGGTCCTAGCGGTCGCCCTTGGCGAGTCGGCTGCTCAGGTCGTGCTCGATGATCTGGCGGCCCGTCGTCGTGCCGTCAGGCTGGGCCTCACGGTTCTTGGAACGGTCGGGATCGTTCTGCTCGCGAGGCAGAACGGGTCGATACCCGCGGCTCGACCAATAATCGAGGAACTTCGTCGAATCGGCATGTACCTTTCCGACGAATTCGTCAAGCGGATCTATGCTCTCGTGGGAGAATGATAGACATTCATGACGAGAAGTCTCCTCGATCTCTCCTTGAGACTCATGCGTCCTCCGCGAGTTTTTTCCTAGCGCTCGGCAGTTGTTGCGTGCGTCTGGATGCGCCCGGAGTGACTCAGGGCTTCCAGGACACCCCGAACTACCAGTTCAGGCCCTAGATTGCCCTTCTAGACAGCGATCTTTACCCAAATTCGCGCACCAACTGCCGAGCGTTAGGGAAAATTGCGGGCGTTCGCCTGGGAGTGCGTCATTGCAGGGCGACAAGACCCATAAGGACATCACGTTACGTCATCTCACCCCTTCTCTGCCACCAAAAACCATCGAAACATTTATTCCGCCCAACCGGCAAACTTGACTTTCGGGCCGAGGTCGGCCTCAATCCGGAGGAGGCGGTTGTATTTCGCCAACCTTTCCGACCGAGCGACCGACCCAATCTTGATTTGCCCAGATCCTGTCGCGACGGCGAGGTCGGCGATGGTGGCGTCTTCGGTCTCTCCCGAGCGGGCAGAGACGACGGTTCTGTAGCCGTGGCGACGGGCCAGGAGTAGGGTGTTGAAGGTCTCGGAAAGGGTACCTACCTGGTTGAGCTTGATCAGGACGGCGTTGCCCGCCTTCGAGTTGATGCCTCGTTCGAGTCGGGCGACCTGGGTGGCGAAGAGGTCGTCGCCAATCAGTTGAGTGGAGCGACCTAGCCGAGCGGTGAGTTCCTTCCAGCCTTCCCAGTCATCCTCAGCCAGCCCGTCTTCGATCGAGACGATGGGATACCGCGTTGCCCAACGTTCCAGAAGGTCGATCATCTCCGCCGAGATGAGCGATCGACCACCTTCAGACTTAAATTCATAAGTATGGTTGTTCTCATGATAAAAATGAGTGGAAGCAACATCTAAGGCGATCGCTACATCTCGCCCAGGCTTCAATTCCAATTTGGTGATGGCATCAATGACGCGTTCGACTGCCTCGCCGTTCGAGGCCAGCCGGGGCCCAAATCCTCCTTCGTCACCCACAAGCCTGGCACCATCTCCCAGAACCCGGGCGAGCGATCGATAGACTGCACACGTCATGTCGAGGGCTTGCGTGTAGCTAGTCGCCCCGACAGGAATCATGAGGAAATCCTGGAAATCGAGGTTTCCCCCAGCGTGTAAGCCCCCCGAGATCATGTTGACCATGGGCATCGGCATCGTGGGCTCAGCGTTCTCGCCAGGCTGGAGCTTGGCGCGCCAGAGTCGATTTAAGTGAACATAGAGTTCTTCGTGATGCGAAGCTGCCGCCGCATGAGCGACCGCGAGCGAGACGCCGAGGATCGCGTTTGCTCCCAGTCGCGACTTGTTGGTGGTTCCATCGAGTTTGACTAAAGTCGCGTCGATCCCTTCTTGATCGTCGAGATCAAACCCATGAAGGGCGAGCGCAATTTCGGTCTCGACATGACCAACAGCCTTGTGAACGCTCAAGCCTTCATAGCATGACTTGTCACCGTCGCGAAGTTCGAGCGCTTCATGCCGACCCGTGCTTGCCCCCGAGGGAACGATCGCGCGGCCGACCGCTCCATCTATGCAATGCGCTTCGACTTCGACAGTCGGTCGACCTCGCGAATCCAGAACTTGACGGGCGACGAGCTTCGAGAGCGTGGGCATCAGACGACCTTTCGATCAGCAAGGCAAAGCACGAGTGAACACGTCAAGGAATTTCGACCAAGTCCGTGGTGGGTCCAGCAGCGCGGTCATCATCATTGTTCGAGTCGCTTGGCGACGCGGTTCATCGAGATAATCGACTGGGCTCTTGCCATCCACTCGCGCCAATCCACAGGCAGCCGTGTGTTGAATCGCTCGGGCGATCAGAGCGGCATCACTGGTTCCGTAAGCTTCCCAGAAGACTTCGGTGAGGTTGAGGTACCGCATGTGGTCGGGCGCGGCTCGCAACGCCTTCAAGACGAGATGGCTCAAGAAGAAGCCCAAGTCGAAGGCGGGATCGCCCAGGTGTGCGGTCTCGAAATCGACAATGGTCAAGCCTTGCGAATGCACCAGAATGTTCTTGGGACTGAAGTCGGCATGAACGAATTTCGGTTCAAGAAGACTCATCGACGAGATCAATTCATCAATCGTACTCGAAAGCTTGGGATGAGCCTTGGCGACATAACGATAGAATGGGTCGATCCGAAGCTGGTCAAAGACTTCAGGCGGGCCGAGCGGGCGGGAGCTTGCGGGCTGGAACGAGTGGAATGAGGCCAGAATGGTACCGGCCTGGGCAGCAACCCTGGGATCAGTCTTCCCTTGCAGAAGTTGTTCTTTCCAGACCACGGAATCGTCTGGTGCGCACGACATTGCGAACACGTAGTTGTCGCGATCTTCGAAGATCACTTGCGGGACAATGCCTTTATCGACAATTCCGCCCAGTAATCTCAGCGCGGCGGTCTCGGTCCAGATCCGGTCCAGACGACTGAACCAAGCCGCTTGGGTGCGAAGTTGTTCTCGCGACTGTTTGATGACCAGTGGTGATTGCCCTGTGATATCTGCACGCATCACTACATTTGACACGCCCCAACCAAGGGCTTGAACATCGATCCCTTGGCCCGTTTGGACAAGGCCGTGCTGCCGCAAGTAGTCGGCGGCGTTGTCGGGAGTGATCTCACGCATGGAATCCGCTCAGTCATTGATGGTCCTGTGATCGTCCCAGGATGCCGAGAGTCGCGAGGATCTTCAATGGGGCTATCCCTCGGGCTTTGGCGTACTGCTATAATCGAGCGATCTCCCTGCCCGCCGGAGTTCTCGCCATGAGCACGATCCGCGACTCGGCTCTCCCTTATACGCCCCCACCGGGCGCTGATCCGTTCCGCCATGGCTGGCGGTACGTCCAGGTCACGCATGCCGACGGGTCGATCGAATTCGACCAGATTCCGTTGACCATGGAGGATGTGCTCCATCCGGAAGAGGGAGACGTCAACGTGCAGACCGACGGCCACATGCGGGATTGTCTCTATCTCAGGGCCGCGCTGGAGGCGAGAGTCGCCGATGACCCTTCCGCCGTCGTTCTGACCGATTGCCGGGTCGACTTCGGCGCGCCCGGCGTTCGCCCACTTGGCCCAGATATCGTCGTCTTCCGGGGACTTCAGAGGCGTAAAGACTGGTCCACATTCGACGTACTCGCCGAAGGGGCTCAGCCACAGTTCGTCATTGAAGTCACCTCCCCCGAGTACCGTCGCAACGATGCCCAGATCAAGGTCGACTATTACCATAGGGCAGGGGTCCCGCTCTATGTGATCGTGGACTCGGATGACCTGGAGCAGGGGCGCCGACTGCGGTTCTTCGCGTTCCAGGATTCCGAGGATGGATACGAACCGATCGAACTGACCGACCGGCGGGTCTGGCTGGAACCTGTTGGGCTCTGGTTGGAAGTCGCCGAGGGATATGCCGGAGAGCGGGTTTCCCTGTATGACCCCAAGCTTGGCCGCGACTACGGAACGTACACAGAAGAGCATGCTCGCGCTGAATCTGAACGTGCCCGGGCGAATACCGCAACCGACCGCGCCGAAGCCGAGCGTAACCGAGCGAATGCCGCGACCGACCGCGCCGATGCCGAGCGTGTTCGGGCGAATGTAGCGATTGCTGAGGCCGAAGCCGAGCGTAACCGAGCGAATGCTGAGGCCACGGCGCGGCTCGACCTGGAAGACCAGCTCCGTCAAATGGCCGAGGAACTGCGACGCTTGCGTGGTAACGCATAGGGGTCGTTCCGAGGACCAGCCTGGTGATCACTTAGACCAATTCATAACGCATTTTCTTCAAAGAGTTTAGCCCGAAAGGCTGCCCACTCGGTTGCCCTGGGAGGGTCCACGTGCCCATTTTGCTCGTGGCCCCGGATGTAGGCGGTGATCCTCTGATCGATCATGTCGAACCGTTCGGAGAGAACCTGAACGGTGGCAAGGACGAGGGCTTCGGCGGCGCGTGGGTTCTCGCGGCGAAGCCGCTCATGCGAGGGATGGTCTAAGGTGAGTAGCCAGACCGGGCTCGTGGCCCGAACTGAGACTGTGGGTGGGTTAGGTCGAAAGAACGAGGTTGTCCCAAAGACGGCCGGGGCCGTAAGTTTCGCCACAAGTTCTTCGCGATTATCGGGAAAGATCCGAACGATCTCGGCCGTTCCTTCGATCAAGAACGAGAGGTGATCGTTGGGATGACCTTGTTCGAGGAGGACCGCGCCGGTCTCGGCTCGGTCTTCGGCCATCGCGTCGACCACGGCCATACGTGCTTCGGGGGAGACTTCCGCCAATAAGGGCGCAGCCAGAAACCGTTCGATGGCGGAGTTCAAGACCATCGGGCCTTCCTTTTTCGCTACGTTCGGAATGCTCAGGGTCGATTTGCCTCGCGGAGCTTTGCCCGCCTCGTCCCTGTAGAGTTATTGTTCTGCGAGAGGCCTCGGATGGCTAGGCGGATTTTGCCGCGATTGCGGATTGTGGCTTGCCTGAATTGCCCAAACCTCGGATTTCCGCCGTCTCCCCCTGCCATCCATGCCGATTCTCAACATGGCCAATCAGGATGGCCGTGCGGACCGGCCCACGTGTTGTGGGCTGGGCCGAGTGAGGCGGAGGGACTCGCCATGCGTTGGTCTAGATCGATCTTTGAGCTTTTGAGTCTTGGGTTGATGGTCGCGACAGTCGGATGCGCAGGCACAGCGACCAAGCGGCAGGCTGTCGAGCCATTTGGGGCCTATCGGGGACCAGCCAATCCCACCCGTGATGGTTGGTCTGAGCCGACGCTCGTATCCTCGACCGAGGGGCAGCGACTCTCTCGCTATTTCCCCGGTCTAAGTGGTCGAAATCGCGTCTCTACCGCGTCAAACGCGAATTTGGCGGG
>JANXSX010000046.1 GCA_025356475.1 Isosphaeraceae bacterium
AGTCTAGGGTGGATAGGAAGAATGCGAAAGATCGACTACAGCCCGATGCGCCTTATGGCTTTACGGGGCCAAGATTGTCGATTTTCCCATTAATCTCGTCCGATGAATATGGACAGGCGTTCAATTTTGTCGGTGACGTCAAGATTATGGTTGCCGAACGGCATGTAGAGTGCTTCAATAATATCTGTCGGCACGGTTACCGTGTCGCGTGGCGGTCGATTGTCGATCGCCTCAGCGGTTCACTCTCCTACTTTGTGAGGCCCTTGACGATGCGCAAGCTGTTCCCGCTGCTGGTCGTGACCCTGATGTCGACGGGTGTTGTTCTCTCGGTCCGCGCTGCGGAAGAGAAGACCGTCACCGGCATGGCTCAGTGCGCCAAGTGCGCTCTGAAGGAAACCAAGACCTGCCAGAACGTCGTTGTTGTTAAGGATGGCGACAAAGTCGTCAAGTACTACATGGTCCAGAACGATGTCGCCAAGAAGGCCCATGGCGCTACGTTCTGCCAGGCTGCCAAAGACGACGGTCCCAAGGTCAAAGTGACCGGCGACGTCAAGGAAGAGGACGGCAAGCAGGTCCTCACCCCCACCAAGATCGAAACGGTTGAGTGAGCAGGCGAGAGTTCGATTTCAGGCAATCACTACCGGCCTCGTTCTCGCCCACAAGGCGGGAACAGGCCGGTTCCTGTTTCTGGGGGATCGATGGAGATTCTGATCGTTGGAGCGACAGCTCGCGCAGCCGCGATGTCCGCTCTTCGGGCGGGCCTGAAGCCAACCACGATCGATCTCTTTGCCGACCGTGACCTCCAAGCGGTCGCTCGCACGATCCGAGTCTTACCTGACGATTATCCGCAGGGTCTGGTGAGCGCCGCGCTGAAACTCAGCCCTCTACCTTTTCTCTACACGGGGGGGCTGGAGAACTTTCCCGCCTTGGTGGACCAGATCGCCTCGCACCATACCTTGTGGGGTAACGCGAGCGAAGTCCTTGCGTTGATTCGTGATCCGTTCGTGCTCGCGACGACTTTGACGAACGCGGGATTTCGATTCCCCCCCATAAGCAGGGTCCCACCGATCGGAGCGAAAGGCGCTGAAGCTTGGCTGGTCAAACCCGTCGCGTCGGCGGGAGGTATGGGGATCGCGTTTTGGTCAAATCCGGAAATCACCAAGAATGTTGCTTCAGCCGAAAAAAACCCGACAAACGTGTACTATCAACAATACATCCTTGGATTGAGTGGTTCGGCAATCTACCTGTGCGATCGAGCCGGGGTCGAGCTGGTCGCGATGAATATCCAACTCGTGGGCGAGCCCGGTCAGCCCTTCGTCTATCGGGGGAACCTCACCCCGATGGTTTGCGAGCCAGAGACTTGTGAGGAGTTGCAACGTCTGGGCAAATTCTTGCATGCTTGGGCAGGCTTACGTGGAGTCTTCGGGGTCGATTTCATTCTGAGCGAGGGGCGACCTTGGATCATTGAGGTGAACCCCCGCTACACCGCATCAGTCGAACTGGTCGAGTTCTCGACGGGCCGATCGTTACTCGCCGAGCATCGACGAGCCTTCGATCGCGGTGCTCCCCGCCCGTCCCAAAGAAGGCGAGAGGCCCCGGGTGTTCTGGGCAAGCTGGTCGTGTACGCTCGGAAGCCTTCGAGATTCCCCAAGATCGAACACATAACGTCACGAAATGTTGACACGTCAAACATGCCACGGTGTGCCGACATTCCCCCGGCTGGCGAGCGATTCGCGCCGGGAGATCCCGTGTTGACACTGCTCGGACGTGGTGAAACAGCCAAGGTGTGCCAGGAATCCCTGGATCGCAGGGCGGATCGCTGGCGACGCAGGATCGGGCGAGTCGACGGACTCACGTGATCACAAGCTTCGCAAGTATGCGATAAGATCGTCGGTCTCGGGTTCAGTCAGCGTGCCGAGCCCGGTCACGTCTTCGGGGTTATGGGGACCGATCAAGGCATCCTTGAGGGTTTTCGACCGGCCATCGTGGAGGTAGGGATCCTTGTCGTATGTCCCTCTCAGCGACGGCGGGTTAAAGCCCTTGTAGACGTCGCGTCGATCTTCAAGACCGACGACGTGGATCTTGCCATCACTATATTCAGCGCCACCGTGGCAGGAGTTGCACGCGGCCTTAGACGATCGAAAGATCGTTTCGCCCCGGCGGGCCGATTCGGTCAGCGAGCCATCAGGGGCAAGATAGGGATTCTTGGGATATTCTAGCGTCTTCAAATAAGCAATCAAGGCATCGACTTCCTCTTGCTTGGGAGCCTTGCCTTGCATGCTTTTCGTGAACGACTCGACCATGGCGTCGTCGAGACTCTTCTGCCAACCGTGCCAGGTCCAGGGGCCGGTCTTGGCGACACCCCGCAGGGTTGGGACCTTCTTGCGACTCAACTTTGGCATATTGCTGTTATCTTGCCAGCCGTCATTCATCGTGTCGAAGTCGAGCCCGCCCGTATGGCCTTCGCTGTGGCAGGTATTGCAGCTATACCACTGGTTGAAGGAACGCACGGCATCGTGGAAGAGGGCCTCACCACGTCGTTCGACCGACACGGTCTTGGGACTTCCCAGGGCGATTGTTCTGAGCAGCTTGGCCGATTCGGCATCAACGATCTGGACCGAGTCGTTCAGATAATTCGCGACGAAAAGGGTTCTTCCGTCGGCGGCGAATGCGATCTCGGTCGGTCGACCGCCGAGTGCAACCCGCTGGAATCGTGTTCGATCCCGTGCGAGATCTGGAACCATCAGGTCGCGGGAATTGTTCTCTCGCCA
The DNA here is from genome assembly GCA_025356475.1 of Isosphaeraceae bacterium. GTDB lineage: Bacteria > Planctomycetota > Planctomycetia > Isosphaerales > Isosphaeraceae > JANXSX01. The sequence goes on from JANXSX010000046.1 coordinate 2,772, forward strand.
GGGGAGCGGGTCCTTCGCATCTGTACGGAACAACATGACCTCATGCGTGCCTCCGCAACTGACGGCCAGGATCTTCGCATCATTGGAGATGGCAATTCCATGGGCATCGCCGGCAGCCAAGCCTTCGGGGTCAAGCGACAATGTATCGAATGGCTCAGAGCCGTCGAGCGTCACTCGGGTCAGGCGTTGGCCGAGAACCCAGCCCTTGTCGATATTGGTGCGGGTGGTGGCAAACCTACGGTTTCGCATGTTCGCGACCAGGCCTGTCTTGCCATCGGCGGAGATGGTGACTTGGCGGAGGTTGTCGCCATCGATCTCTTGAGTCCGCTCGACCTTGAAATCCGCAGTGGTGATGATCGACAAGCTCTTGGCTCGTGCATTGCCGACGAGTAGTCGGGATCCATCAGGCGTGATCGCAATTCCCCGTGGCTCACGACCGACCTCAACCCGCCCTGTGATCTTGAGCGAGTCGGTATCCACCCGCACAACCTCGTTCGCGACCCCAACCGTGACATAGGCGGTCTTGCCATCCGAACTCAAGACGACCCCACGCGGTTCCGGGCCGACGTTCACCCGTCCCAGGACTTCGATCGCGCTGGGACCAATCTCGAGAACCGCCACATCGTAACCGAACCAGTGGGCGACAATCCCGCGCTTGCCATCCTTCGAGAGAGCCACGGCGACGGGCTTTTCACCGGTTGTGACTTCCGCAAGAATCGAGCCATTGGAGACATCGACCAGCGAGACCGAGTTACTCGTCTGGTTGGCGGTGAGGAGCCGTTGACCGTCGTTGGAGAGGGCGATCGCAACCGGAGAGCGGTGTTTTTCCGTAGGCTCGTCGGCGACCCCCGGAATGCTCAACGCAACGGCAATGCTGAGGATTCCGAGCAAGAGGGCGAGGCGGAGGGCGTTTCGTGGCGACACTGGGAACGCTCCTGAGTCGTCCAGGGGAGGGCAGGCGGGATTCTCCGGCGGAGTGCAAAGGCCATCTTACGAGATCACCCCCCCACCGACAAGCGCCTGACTGGTATCGGCGGGCTCCGCGTCGTAGACTTGAAAGATAACCATCTGGAGGTGTCGCGTGTCCGAGGTCGTCCGTTTCACGGTTTCGCTGGAAGCCGATCTGCTCGAACGCTTTGATGCGTACTGCCAGGAGGGCCAGTTCGCCACCCGAAGTGAGGCGATCCGCCAGCTCCTTCGCGAGAGCTTGACAACCCAAGCCTGGTCGGACGACGCCAAGGATGCCGTCGCCACCTTGACCCTCGTCTATGACCACCACAAGGGTTCATTGAGCGACCGTTTGCGTGATATTCAACACGATCACGTCAATGTTGTCGTCTCCAGCATGCACGTGCATCTCGACCATCATCATTGCCTTGAAGTGATCATCCTTCGTGGTCGCGCAGCCGAGCTACAAGACCTCGCCTCCAAGCTTCGTGGACTCAAAGGAATCCACGGAGGTCGGTTAGTGGTTGCTTCGGCAGATTGAGGATGGACCGACCCGAGTCTACCCCCGCCACTCCACCCGCGCGGACTGGCCACTGCACTCCTCAACCTCGACGCGAAGTACGCGTGGGGTCGGCAAGTGCTTCGAGGAAAAATCTTCGCGAAGCCGGGCACAAATATAGTCGGCCAACAGCTCGCTCGTCGTGTTCGGAATCGGCAGCAGCACGCATTCGTCTTTGGGAAAGCTCCAGTACCGTTCTTTATAGGTGACACGCCAGTTCGCTCCGTCGTCCTCCAGATGGATCAGCGGACTTGTCGTCGGCAAGAGCATGCGATGGTCGAGTTCATCGGTGATCGCGCGTGTCAAGTCTCGGAGCGCTAAGAAGTCGAACACATAATGATTTTCATCGAGGTCGCCATCGACTTCAACTGCGACCCGATAGTTATGTCCATGTATCCGCTCGCAGTGATCACCATCATAAGTGATGAAATGTCCTGAACAGAACATCAAATAGTCTTTGGTAACTCGCACGGTGTACATTGAGGTCGGCACAGGGGGTTGATCCTGGTTGAGAATGGGGAGAAGACGCGTCATCGAGTTTCACAGGTCAATGGCTGTCCAGCCCAGGCGAGCACGAACGGCCAACACATTGAGTCTCCCAGTCCGAAGCGCCACGAACAAGGCCGCTGTCACCAGGTCGGCGGTCGTTCCAGGATTGCGGCCATGTTCGTCTTGTCGGAGCCACGCGTCGAAATCTTGGAGGGCATCCACCTGCTCTGGCCAACCGGAGTCAAGGACCTCCGAGGCCATCGCTGATGCAGCAATTGCGACAGAGTCGCCACGTTTGCGCTGGATCAATGTGTCTTGACAATAGGATAAGATCGTCAGATATGTTGTGATAATCGCCGTCTCAAGTGGCTGATTGCTAGCGATCGCGAGTTCTAAGGCTGGGAGAGCCAGCGCAAACACGGTGTGGAAGTTGGTCGCATATTGTCGGGCGACGCCATCGTGATCGGCCGCCAGCTTCATCGTTTCAAGAAGGGTGATCGTCGGCTCGGCGGCAATGTCCTGATCGGCGGTCTGGCCCATCCCGCCGGGACTCGCGAGCCGGATCGCCTGATAAACGAGGCGTGCATCTTCAACTGTCGTCGCCGAGAGAACTCTCATCAGCTCGGATCGAAAGTGGTCATAGGAACCGTCAGTGTCGAGGTCGACGGCTGCGAGGGGTGCCAGCAAGAGAATGATTCCCAGGTTCGTGTTCGTCGAAACGAGTCGACGGGTCGCGGTTACTGCGTCGAGTATGGTCACTCCCAGAGGGCGACTTGATGCCCTGGCCATTGGCTCGGCGATTGCGGCAGCGCTCAAGGTAAAGTCGAGATAACTGAGATCATCGAAATCGTGAAATCGATGGACGTTGCCAGGCTTGCGGGCAGTCGCTTCTAGAAGACATGCCATCGTGGCCGCCAAGCCGGGTTCGAGTCTCACCGTCGAGCCTCACGCAAGTGAACGAGAATTGCAGAAGCAAAATCCACACCAGTAACCGAAGCAAGAGCTTTCCAGCCGGGGACGGCGTTGACTTCAAGGACAACTGTGCCCTGTTGCGGATCTTCGATCAGGTCGACACCGGCCATGATCGCGCCGACGGCTCGGGCGGAGTCGCGCGCAAGTTGGGAGGTCGCATCGTCAATGGTAGCCGCTTCCGCCCTGCCGCCAATTGCGACATTGGTTCGCCAGTCTTCGGCGGGGGCATAACGGCGCATGGCTCCGAGAACCTGTTCTCCCAAGACAAAGACGCGGAGGTCGTGGCCAGGGTGGGGGATCATTGCCTGGAGATAGAGGACAGCCCCGAGCCGCTCTAAGGTTGTGAACGCCCGGCGCGCCAGTTCTCGCTCTGAAATGCGGAGCAAGCCCCGACCCTCGGACCCGAATAACGGTTTGACGACGACATCGCCTCCCAGGTCATCGAACGCCAGGAGTGCCTGCTCTGCGGATTCACCGACCCACGTTGGAGGGACTGGTAATCCAGACGCTGCCAACTTCGCCAGTGTCAGGTACTTATCCACAGCGGCTTCGATCGCCTTGGGAGGATTGAGGACCGGCACTCCGGCCGCTTCGACACGTGCCAGCACATCCATACGAAAAACGACCTGCTCAAGACTTCCAGGTGGCATCATTCGCGCAAGCACGCCGTCGACTTCAAGCAAATTCGTATCGTTTGCAAAGATCCCTGAGGGAGCGACGGTGGCGACGAGTTGAGAGAATTCGACAGGTAGAAATGTGATTCCGAGTTGCCCCGCCGCTCGGGCAAGGTCTTCGACATGCCAACCGAACCCCGAGACCAGAGAGATGACGTGCGTGGTCATCCCCGACCGCCTTCGCAGCAGGTTTCGCAGATTGTCCGGCAGCGGCTGCATTGGAGCTTGGCCCGAACCTCGATCAAGGCTCCACCGCAGGCTGGACACGCAGGTCGGCAGGGGGCGGGGGCCTCTTGGGGTTTTGCAGGCGGGGGTGGCGGTTGGTGATCCATCGGGGTGCTCGTTCCGTTGCGGGATGCGACCGTTACCTCAAGTTACCACGCACGCGGCGAGATCGGCCACGAGTTGGGTGTCGATCCGATCGGTTCGATCACCCTTGACGCACGCCGCGCCCCGAACCGCGAACCAATCGGGGCGGAGTGGGGCGAGTCTTCGAATGGCCGACAGGTCCAGCCCGCCCGCCAGTACAATCTTGAGGCCGGCCTGGCGGGCTCGCTCAACCCAGGGCAGACAGCTCGAATCCAAGGAGGAGGCATTCGATTTTATATATGTATCCACAAGAATGACGCCACAAGTGTCGGCGTCGATCGCCGCTTCAAGCACGTGATCGGGGTGCGGAGCCTTGGCTAGCTCCCAGTCCGAGTACGACACGGCGACCCAGACGACCGAAGGGAATCGGGCCCGAACTTGGGACCATTGATGAATCCAGCCTGAACCAGCCCCCGCAAGACCGAGCTTAGCGTAGCCGATTCCTGCAGGAAGTGTCTCGGGAAGGGAGCATGCTTCGGTGAGTTCACCCAGCGCCACACTCAAGGGAACGTGCACAGGCACGACCGCCCGCACGGCCTCCCAGACCGAAGCGTCAGCTCGTCCGAGCGGTCCATGTACAGGTTCTTTGATGTCAATCAAATTCGCACCTCCGGCCAAGGCGGCAAGGGCCTCAGCCGAGGAGCGAACGCTCACGAGCAATCCAGCCACCGCTCAGACCGTTGTTGAGACGGGAGTCATGCTCGACCGTAGCCCAAGCCTTGCGAGCAACTCATCACCTTTAAAGAGCAGCCCGACAATGATCAGGTCGGCGGCGATTGTATTGCCTACGAACGGCAAGCCCGCTAGGTAGCACATCCCCAGCCCGCCCAGGCCAGCCGGATACACCGCATCACCACCGGCGTAGACGGCAAAGTTTGTGGTCAAGAAGAAGAGCGTTGAGGCGAAGAGGGACAGGCCAACAAGGCGAACTGGAGCCTCACTCCGACCGCGCTGGAGCATACCGACGATTGCGATGACCGCGTAGGTCCCATAAATGGTCGCCTTCGAGAGCAGGTAGGGCGAAACGTCGGTTCCCCAGTCGAGGACCAGGTCGGAGAGCAGCATCGCACCCAACGGTACGACGAGCGCCCAACCGCGCGAGAGCCGGGCACCTGCAAACAGGGCGAGGCCACCGATAGCGACCGCGTTATGCGGGTGCGGGACAAGGCGGCTGAAGGCGCCGATGAGCATCAGGATGAACGGCGTCGCCATACCCATAGCAGCAAGACCCCAGGCAAGATCCAGCGGACAGAATCGTATTCGCCAACTCTAGGGAGTCTAACCTGTTGACGCTCCAGGTTCAACATGATCACGAAGCGGCCAGGTTATGGCGAGCGATGCGGTCGAGCCGGAACTCCTTCTCCTTGGCATCCAGGTGGCAAAAAGCGACCAGGTAAACGCTCCCTCCGCGATGGACAAACCGCCGAGGAGTGATCGACCGAGGCCCAACGCCGCGAGTCCCTCCTTGGTATTCGATGATCACCGCCTGCCCGAGGCCGATCGCCTCATTCAGGCGTTCAAAGCCTTCGGGTGCGGGCTTGGGCTTGCGGGGGTCGAAGATCGGGTAGACGACCCAATGTTCAGGGACCGCCGCCCCTTCGAGGGCCAGCCACATCCCCATCACACGCAGACTGTCGGCCAACGCCCGATGTGCTCCGCCCGCGTCGAGTCCCAGGAGATCGGCGATCGTTGCCAGGCGATGGTCTCGGGCTTTCGGCAGGCTTAACCTCGCGAGAGGAAGCGTATCAACAACCCGATGTGTCGGCATCGGGTGGCCAAGTCTTGCCAACTCGCCACCGAGGAACCCTGCGTCGAAACTGGCGTGATGCGCAAGCATCACCGTCTCTGCCGGATCGCCGAGAAAATCCAGGAAGGTCGGCAGGACTTCAGCGGCACTTGAAGCGACCGAGAGCATCCCATCCGAGATGCCATGCACTTGAAACGCCCGCATTGGCATCGACCGACCGGGGTTCACCAACTCTTCAAAACGACCGAGTTCGCGACCTTCCACATCGAACCGGACCGCCCCCACCTCGACGATACGGTCGAGGTCGGCGGAGAGGCCGGTAGTCTCAAAGTCGAACGCGACGAATTCTAGAGAGGGAGCAGGCATGGGCAGCGGCCCGTGAGGTGGTGTTCAATCTGACACCATCTTGGTCGGGGTTGGGTCGGTTTGTCCAATCTGGCAGTCAGAGAATCCCGAATCTAGCCATTTTGCCTGGACCAGATCGGCCAGGAGTGCGATGTTCGATCTCAGGGAGAAACTCCATGACACGAAGTTATCGAGGGTGGCTCATCCTCCTAATGTGTCTTGCGACCATGTCAGGTTGTGCCGCACCACTCAACCGGGCGGCAGTCGAACCTGGGTTGATCATGGACGACCCGGAGATCGATCCGGCGGAGCTTCTCGACCAGTTGGTCAAAGCCCACAACGCCGAACGGACCGAAGCCGAGTTGTCCTCCATTGCCCTGGACAAAAAACTCTGTGCCGCAGCCCAGCGTCAGGCTGAGGACATGGCTGCCCAAAACAAGATGGATCACCAAGGTTCGGACGGTTCAAACCTCCCCGACCGGGTCAAGGATGCCGGCTATTCCTACAAACGTTGCGGCGAGAACATCGCCTGGGGTCAGAAATCGGTCGAACAGGTTGTCGAGGTCTGGATGAAGAGTCCTCCCCACAAGAAGAACATCTTGGGGGAGTTCACCCAGATGGGTGCCGCTCGCGCCTTCTCCAAAGACGGAACCCCCTACTGGTGCGTGGTCTTCGCAACGCCATTGCGGAAGTAGGTGGTGCCCTAGGCGTTAAGCTGAATTGATCCCAAATCGAGGCATGTTCTCCTTCTGCTTGAACTCGCAACTGAACAGGGTCACGAACTCCTCAATCGTCTTGACCGAATGCGGAAGAAATCCTAAAGTCCGCCCCGACTCGATCCGAAGCTTGGGGAGGGATTTCAGCCATGCGCATCAGGATGATGGCGCGACGAGGTGCGATTTCCATCTTTTTGGTACTGCATCTCGCCGCAGTGGCACTCTGGAACTTGCCCGCTTGTCCGCTCCGGGCTCGCTTCGAGGGTTTGGCTGCGTACTACATTTTGCCGACCGGCCTCTGGCAATATTGGGGGATGTTCGCTCCCGACCCGATTCGAGACACCTTGACGGCTGAAGCCATGGCGATGGACGCCCAAGGCAAGTTGCACCGGTTTGGGTTCCCCAAGATCGCCGACTACTCGTTCTGGGCTCAGATCCCCCGAGTCCGATTCTCCAAGTTCACCTGTAATTTGAACGAACCCACGTTGCGGGTCCACCGCGAGTTCGCGGCTCGTCACGCCGTTCGTCAGATGAACCTTCCCGAAGAGGCCTTCCCGGTCCACGTCGAGCTGAATTACCAACTCTGGCGGTCGCCTCCTCCAGGCTCCCCTCCAATCGATCCTTTGACTCCGCCAATTCAGATCTTGATTGAATCATATCGCTTCCCGACGATCGCGGAGGTCCGCTCATGAACCCCCTCCACGTGTGGAACACCTTCTGGTTCACCAAGACCTCGGCCAAGCCGCTCGCCACGTTCCGGATCATCTTTGGGATCGTCGCAATCGCCAATCTGGCTCTGTTGCTCCCGGACCTTGATTTCTGGCTCTCCGGCGACGGACTGCTCCAGGGGACTGAGGCTCAGGAGTACGCTGGGCCTTTCCGTCCCTCGATCTTGCAGTGGTATCAATCGCCGACGATCGTCCACGCCATCGTCGCTTTCACGGCCCTGGCCTTCGTGGGCCTGTTGGTGGGCTGGCATACCCGAGTGATGAGTGTTCTTAGTTATCTAGGTATGCTATCCATTCATCAACGCAATGTCGCCTCAACGAGTGGTGCCGATGTTTTGTTGATGGTCATCAGCTTTTACATGCTGCTCTGCCCTTCAGGGGTTGCCTACTCACTCGATGCACGTCGAAGGGATCGCAAGCGAGCGACGCTCGCCGAGCCCTTGATCGAGCCTTGGGGGTTCCGCCTGATCCAGATCCAACTCTGCGGAATTTACTTGATCACCGCAATCCTTAAGTGCAACGGAGCCACCTGGCTCAATGGGACCGCCTTGCATTTCGTACTCAATAACCCCGAGATCGGGCGTTTTAGCCTCTACCCACTTCAGGAATACCCGCTCGCTATCAATATCCTCACATATTTGGGGCTTGCGACTGAGTTCCTCCTGGCATTCGCACTCTGGTTTCGACCGACCAGGCGCTGGGCGATTCTCGCAGGCATCGCGCTGCATGTCGGGGTTATCTTCACGGTGAATATCCCGATATTTGGTGAGTTGATGACTGCCTGCTACATCCTCTTCTTGGCCCCCGACGAGCTTCAGGCGATTCTGCGAGCCATCAACCCACGCACGTATCTGAAGGCCAAGACCAATCTGATCATTCCGGGCCGGGTCGATTTGGGTTCACGACCCCATGGTCCACATTCGGGAGTTCGCCAAGGGGTTCTCGCGTTTGCCGAGGATTCAGTGATCTGAAAGTCGGTTCCTCAACCCCCAATCAAAACTTCTCTGGACAAGTATACAGATGTCTCAATTCCCGAAGGAAAAGATCACCTGAATGTGAAAGATTCTCGTTCCAATCACTCGTGGTGCCTGGTACGTTCAAGAGTTGAAGTTGATGCCCAATCAACTCCGATTTTCACTCACCAGGAGAGCACGGCGATGAAACGATCCTGTACAGGAATGAAGGCTTCGGTGGCATTGCTGGCAATGGGGGTCATCGCGTTAGGCGACGACACCGTGACTTTGAAGCCGATAGCATCGGGCGCGATGAAGAAAATGGGTGGATATATGCCCCAGCGGCTCACCCTTTCGGCGGAGAAGCCCGAAGGGCTCGGGAAGACCCCCGACCTGGCTGCCCCCATGTACGGGGTCCTGACTTTTGGACCCAAGGATTCGGCCACCCGGATTATCGTTGTGGTCGATGAGCCCGAAGGCAAGCCGGCGAGGCTCTATGTCGACTCGAACGGAAACGGTGACCTGACCGACGACGCTGCTGCGGAATGGGTCGGTAAGCCCTCGCCAGGGCGTGACGGCAAGACGTACACCATGTCGTCGGGGGGTGCCAACGTCACGTTAAAGTATGGCAAGGCCGAATTCCCTGCACATCTTGGCATGTATCGGTTCGACAAGACCGATAGTGCTCGTGAAGCCCTCAAGGATATTCTGCTCTACTACTCTGACTATGCCCAGGAAGGCGAAGTCAAGCTCGGCGAGCAGTCCTACAAGGTCCTGCTCGTTGATCAGTTCGCGAGCGGTGACTATCGCGGTAACGACGGACCTCGGGGATCGGGCGTTTCGTTCATGATCGACGTCAACAAGAACGGGAATTTTGAACGTCGGGGCGAGATCTACGATATCCGCAAGCCGTTCACGATTGCGGGTGTGACCTATGCGATTGGCGAGGTCGCTCCCTCAGGCGCGACTTTCACGATCACCAAGTCCGACATCAAGGTGGCCGAGATTCTGCCGCCCCCCGACCTCTCCGTCGGAGCACCCATTATTGGCTTTACGGCCAAGACGACCGACGGTATCGAGCGAAATATCCTCAAGAGTTATAGGGGCAAGCTCGTCCTTATCGACTTCTGGGCAACCTGGTGCGGACCCTGCATCGCCGAGCTTCCCAACTTGATTCCCGCCTACGAGACCTACCATGAGAAGGGGCTCGACATCATCGGGATCAGTCTTGATCAGGCCAACATGAGTGAGAAGCTGGCCTCGTTCACGGACGAGAAAAAGATGACCTGGCCGCAGGTCTATGACGGCAAGTTCTGGCAGGCGGAGATCGCTCAACTTTATGGCGTGGACTCGATCCCCCGCGCGATCCTCGTTGATGGCGACACCGGCAAGATCGTGGCGACTGGCGACAACCTCCGTGGTGAGAAACTCGCCAAAACCATCGAGGCCGAACTGGCCAAGAAGAAGACCCCATGAGCTGATACGTCCATTGGGTAATCATCAAGAACGTCGTCACCAGCGGCCCGTCTGTGGGATCTGAAGGGATCTCTCAGAGACAAAGCGGGCCGCTGGTGGCGACGGTCGTGTTCGGACCGGAAGCAAGTGTCGACGTTTTCAAGCCCGCTCAGGGGCGCACTTCAGTCGTTCCAGTTACCTCGGACACAGAGCCATCGGGCATCCCGACCCGGGCGCGGTGTCTGCTTCGATCTGGATCAACGCGGCGGTCACATCACTTATTGAGTCGTTATAGTCTGATTAAGGTGTAAGTATAAAATCCGCCTGACCTCGTCGGCGGTCGGAATTTTCTCGAGGCATAAGTGATTACTTGAAACAATGTGTTCAGACTCAACATCTGCATGGTGTGCGCTCTCGTAGGTAACGACCAGGTCGGTCCACCTTTCCCTCGGGGCACGAGATCGTACATTGGCGATAATTGAATGCGACGCAATCCCGGGTGCGACTGGCTTTTTAGAGAGAGCTTCAATCACGGGGTTTCCAAACGTTAGGCTATCGACAACGTTCAACCCGATCCCGTTTCGCTCACGATTGACGATTCCGGAGCCATTCAGAGCAATTAACTCATTCTTGGCCCCCCCAAGGACATCTGTAGGCCGTATCAACAAATCCGACAAAAGTTGGAAAATCCCGAGATTCGCGATGCGGCTTCCCTGATGCGGTGTGGCGATGAAAACAACGCGTCGAATCTCAGGTCGGGGGCGGATCGTGTAAACATCTGTCAACAATGCTCGTAATTGCGGCGAGGCGTTGATCGCCCAGAGGGGCATTGTAAATCGCGCATTCCAGAGCGATTCGCCACTCTCGACGACTAACGCCTTTGTCATTAGACCGCCGAGACTATGCCCAATCACCACCATCCTGTCGAAGGCCGGATCGTTCCTCAAAGGATCGAACGCTTCGCGAGCCCGCTGAAGTTCCTTCCTTAACTCAGCGGCGGAAAGCACCAGCGGATTCCCAGTCGCATAACGGATTAGCCAGATCTGGTAGTGATCACGTAGGACAGGATCACCTTGGACGTCATTGGCAATCTGCGTCCAACTCTCAGGGCCAGAACCGAGCCCATGAATCATGACGATCGGGATCTTGCCTGGACAATAGGGGGTCAACATGAAAAGACCAGCGGCATCTGCTGCACGTTGGGGATTGACCAAACCGAGCCACGCAAGTCTTGCCAGGTCGCGTGCCTTTGTAGCCTGTTCGCGAGCGAGTGAGGACGTAAAATCGGCAGACAGTGGCCAGCTCTGGCCTCCTATCACAACGGTCGACTCCTGGGTTGGGTCGTGGAGCACGAGTTTGACCCGGTGCTTTCGCCACTCGCCCCCAGCCGGAGATCCTTCGGGAACGAGCACTCCTGTCGCTGCGAGGTTGATCTCGTTGGGGTAGAACTCGTCTTGAACGTCCAGCTTCCGCGCAATCTGTCGGTAGGCGACTAACGGGCAACCGAAGCCATCCCTTGCGAATTGATGATTCATGCCTGAGACGTTCAGATCACCCGCCACAAGCAGGTCGTCGACTCGTTCGGGTCGCAGACCAATCAGAGTGGCCGCAGGCTCAATGCCCTGTTGACGCAGGCGACTTGCCCATTCACCAGTCGACGGGCGCGATCCAAGACCAGCCCGACTGATCCGAACGCAGCCTGCAACCCCTTCCGCATGTAGAGCTTTTGCAGGCTCGGCAAGCGCTGGGTCGGCCATAGCAAAGTAAGAGAAGACTGCCGCGTCCCGGTGGTGTTGCAGTGAGGAAGCGGAGTCGTGCGGACCGGAGTGACGAGCCAGCTTGGCATGAAGTGCTGCTAGCTCAAGCATTTGCTGAGGTCGAGGGTTCGCCATGACCTCAGCTTCAAGACGTTCCAAACCGGTTTTTGTAACCAAGCCGGATACGGGAACGGCCTTGGAACGCAGACTTGCTGGGACTAACTTCCGTTGCACCCGAACCGGGGCACACCCAACCACAATTCCCAATGCTACGACAACTCGGAGTGCACGTCGTTCTCTCTGGCGGAGTTGGAACATGGACTGAAGGCTCCGCCTAGACCGGGCTGTGTTCGCTGGCTTGGTAGGTCGCTAGGGGCGTGCATTACCGCCGACGGGGTGCGCCTAAACCATGCATTCTGCATCGACTTTGATCGCCTACAACTTGATCTGATCTCGCGTTCGCAGTCAATTCGCGATTCCAGAATCAGCATAACCTCTTTTATCACAAGACATTACAACTTAGACGTTCTAGCAAGACTCCCGGATTCGGGAAAAATCAATCGTTCGGCCCAACAAATGCTCTTATCCCTTCCGAGGGTCACGACTACTTCAGGTCCGATCCCACTTGATGACGCTCAGCGTCGTCCCCTCCCCCAGGTTTGCAACCGCGTCTAGACAGAAGTCGAGGTGGATTATGGAAGGTTTCTTGTTAGAAGAAATGGTGGTACCGGTCTGTTTGGCAGTCGTACAGGGTTTGGGAGCCGGTGGTGTCGTGGTCGGTGCCATGAATATGTTCGACCGCTACATTCTTGGCCGGAACCCTAAGAGTCGAAGCGACAAAGACGCTTGACTCAGCGAAGTTTCGCATGCGCTTTGCCAGCCTTGCCTAAGAAAGTGGCAAACGCACGGCTATCCAGGTCATCGCTGTGACAAGTAATCAAAATCTCCTGAGTGGACACTAGCTCCCGAATGACGAGCCGATCTGCATCACTCAGAATCGGTGTTGGCGACTCGTCAAACGGGATCAGATTCAAATCATCATCGAGTTTGTCGATCTTGAAGGTCCCCTTGGGAACAGTGAATCTCAAGGTGACGACCCACTCACTTCCTGTCTGAGCGACAAGGAACGCAGGAGCGTTGAGGTTCGCGGAAAGAACGCGGACAACGGCGCGCTCCGTCCACTGGGTTGTCGGGAATCCGTGAACTGACGTCAGTCGATCGACGATCTTTGCTAAGAGGTTTCCATCCCATCGACAGGGATTGCCGTTTCGAGCGACGCGATCTTGCGTATGCCAGAGACGTCCGTCAGCCTCCCAGGGGGGCTTCGTTTCGTCGCTTGGAAGCGACTTCAACGCGGCCTTCGCCTCGGCGAGCACACGCATTGCCGCCTCTTTGGGGTCGAATCGAACCCGTTCGGCATGTGGACCGGCAGCGAGGACCGGTTTTAGGATGGCCCCCGTCAGGCTTTCCTTAACTTTGGCAACGGTCTCCGGAGTCCCTTCTGCAACAACATGGCCTCCTGCCTCTCCCGCCTCGGGACCGATGTCGATCAACCAGTCCGCCGTTTTAATCACTTCAAGATTGTGCTCGATGATCACAACCGTGTTGCCCAGATCGGCAAGTCGATGGATCACATCCATGAGCTTGCGAGTATCGTCCATGTGCAGCCCCGTCGTGGGCTCATCAAGGATATAGAGCGTCCGACCAGTGTCCGGTCGAGCCAGCTCCGCTGCGAGCTTCACGCGTTGCGCTTCACCCCCCGAGAGGGTTGCCGCCGACTGGCCTAGAGCAACATAACCCAGACCGACATCCGAGAGTGTCTGGAGAACCTTGCGAATCTTGGGAACGGTCGCGAAGAGTTCAAGGGCCGGGTCAATCTTCATGGTCAAGACATCGGCGATCGTTTTACCACGATATTTGACCGCCAATGTCTCTGCTGTATATCGCTGACCTGCACACGCTTCGCAGGTGACCCAAACATCAGGAAGGAAGTGCATTTCGATTCGCTTCTGACCGGCACCCTCACACGCCTCGCACCTGCCGCCCGCCTGATTGAAGCTGAACCGGCGCGACGTGTAACCCCGCGCCTTGGCCTCGGGAATTTTGGCAAAGAGTTCTCGAATCAGGTCGAAGACTCCCGAATACGTCCCCGGGGTCGAAGTCGGCGTACTTCCGAGTGGCGACTGATCGACACGGATCACCTTATCAAAGAGTCCCAATCCCTCAATGCTATCGTGAAGTCCAGGTGTCACTTGGGCGCGATGAAGCGCCTTCGCAGCAGCGTTTGAGAGGATGTCCTCAACCAGTGAACTCTTGCCAGAACCACTGACACCGGTCACCACGGTCACACAACCGATCGGGAAAGCCACATCGATATTCTTAAGGTTGTGATGCCGAGCGCCTCTGATGATAAGTTGGAGCCCATCGGCCGGTCGACGATTGCTCGGTATTGGGATCGCGGCTGAGCCGCTCAAGTATCGCCCAGTCAAGGAAGTCTTCGAGGCTTTGACTTGGGCGGGAGTTCCCGCCGCAGTCACTTCACCTCCGCCATCTCCTGACCCTGGTCCGAAATCGATCAAGTAATCCGCCGCCAGAATCACTTCGCGGTCGTGCTCGACCAAAACTAATGTGTTTCCTAGATCTCGGAGGGACTTGAGCGCTTTGAGAAGCCGAGCATTATCGCGAGGGTGAAGCCCGATCGTCGGTTCATCCAGCACGTATAGAACGCCGGTGAGTCCACTCCCGACCTGGCTTGCCAGCCTGATCCGTTGGCTCTCTCCTCCAGAGAGAGTCGGTGTCCCGCGTGAGAGGCTGAGATAATCAAGGCCGACATCCACCAAGAACTTTAGTCGGTCACGAATCTCGCGGACAAGGTCTCCAGCAATATGCTTCTGATCGCCGGTGAGCTTCAGTCCAGTGAAGAAAACGAGCGCGCGACCTAGCGGCCATTTGCTCACCTGCTCAAGAGTGAACCCCTGGAACCGAACTGCCGCCGAGTCATCGCGAAGCCTCGACCCCATGCAGGACGCACATTCGACGCTATCGACCATTCCGGAAAGCTTGTGTCGGTAGAGGAAGGAGACCCGGCCCGCCTCTTCGATCGCGGGAAATAAACCCTTGTATTGGAACGAGAAACCCGGCCCATCCGTGACCGAAGGGACCGTGAACCAGGTGTCGCCGCTACCATGAAGGATTGCCCGACGGAACCGCCCCTCAAGGTCTTCAAAGGGTTGATTGAGGTCAATTCCGAGTGAATCCGTCAATGCGGCAATCATCCTTGCGAACATTGGATTGTCACCAAATCGCGGCCAAACAACCACTGCTCCATCGCTAAGGGTCTTCCGACCGTCAGGGATGAGGAGCGCAGGGTTCGCACCGTTCTGAACGCCAAGTCCCTGACAAACCTCACACCAACCCATCGAACTGTTAAATGAGAAGTGATGCGGTGAAAGCTCTGGAAAACTCCGGCCGCATGTCTCGCAGGAACGATGTTGACTGAATTGATCAACTTGCCACTTTGCCTCGTCGCCATCATCACCCACCCTTGCGACATGGACGACCCCCTTACCCAGGTCGAGTGCCGCTTCAATCGAATCTGCGAGCCGAGAACGAGTCGAGCGTCGTACGACCGCACGGTCGATCACCACCTCGATCTTGTGCTTGCGACGATGACTCAAGGTTGGTGAGGCATCGAGACTAAACGATACTCCGTCGACTCGAACGCGTGAGAATCCTGAACCCCGGAGCTCGTCCCACAGTTGGTCGAAATCTTCATTCTCACGACGTTCGATAGGAGCCATCACATAGACTTTGGTCCCCTCGGGCAAATGCAAGATTTTCTCGACAATTTCATCTGCGGACTGCGTTCCGATCGGAGTACTACACTTGGGGCAATAAGGCTGACCGAGTCGTGCAAAGAGAATTCGCAAATAATCATGAATTTCCGTGACAGTTCCCACCGTCGAGCGAGGGCTCTTGCTCGTGGTCTTCTGCTCGATGCTCACGGCTGGAGAGAGGCCTGTGATCTTCTCGGCCTTCGGCTTAGGGAGTGGGGCCAGGAACTGGCGAGCATAACTCGAAAGGCTCTCGACATATCGCCTCTGGCCTTCGGCGTAGAGGGTATCCATCGCCAGCGAGCTCTTGCCGGAGCCGCTCGGCCCACTGCAAACTGTCATCTTATGTCGAGGGATATCGACATCGATTCCTTTGAGATTATGCTGTCTGGCCCCTCGGACCACGATTCCAGCGAGCCCGTCCTCCGACGATCCTGCGCCCTTTTTGGTCGTCTTCGACTTCGCGACCGGGGCATGGAGACCCTTGAGCGTTCTCGCGAGCGCCCGGCCCGTATAGCTCTCCGTAACCTTAGCTACTTGCTCGGGAGTCCCTGTGGCGACCACTCGTCCGCCCCGTGAGCCTCCCTCGGGGCCGAGATCAATGATCCAGTCGGCGGTCTTGATCACATCAAGGTTATGTTCGATCACCACCACGGAATTGCCGGAGGCCTTGAACCCTTGGAGAACGTCGAGCAATCTTCGAACGTCGTCGAAGTGGAGGCCCGTTGTCGGTTCATCAAGCAGGTAGAGAGTCTTGCCGGTCCCACGTTTGACAAGCTCGCGAGCGAGCTTGATCCGTTGGGCTTCGCCGCCAGAGAGGGTCGGCGAGGCTTGACCGAGTTTGAGGTAATCGAGACCAACATCATGCAAGGTTTGCAGCATCAGCGCGATCTTCGGGACGTTCGAGAAATGCTCAAGAGCCTCTTGAACATCCATTTCCAGCACGTCCGCAATGCTCTTGCCTTTGAACCGAGCGTGTTGAGTCTCTCGGTTGAACCGCTTTCCTTCGCAGACTGGACACGTCACCCAGACGTCGGCCAGAAAGTCCATCTCCAAACGATTCGAGCCATTGCCCGAACACGCCTCGCAACGCCCTCCTTCGACGTTGAAGCTAAACCTCCCGGCCTTGTATCCCCGGGCTTTCGACTCCGGAAGCTTCGTGTACAAGTCGCGGATCAAGTCGAACAACTTGATGTACGTCGCGGGATTTGACCTCGGTGTTCGACCGATCGGTGACTGGTCGATATCGATCATCTTGTCAAGATGATCGATCCCCTCGATTCGTTTGTGACTCCCTGGTTCCGTGAGTGCGCCGTTCAGATCGCGAGCGAGGGTTTCGCGAAGGATGTCTCCAATCAGCGAACTCTTACCCGATCCACTGACACCCGTGACCACAACGAACATTCCCAACGGAATCTCGACGTCGATCTGCTTGAGATTGTTCTGAGTCGCACCCACAATTTTGAGCGATCGCCCATCGCTTGGCTTACGAGCCGTTGGGACCTCGATCGACTTCTTACCGGAAAGGTATTGACCTGTGATACTTCTGGCACTCTTGCACAACTGAGCAACTGTACCTTGTGCAACGACCTCGCCCCCTTTGACACCTGGTCCGGGCCCGAAGTCAACGAGGTGATCGCTCGCCCGCATTGTGTCTTCATCGTGCTCGACCACAATCACGGTGTTGCCCGCGTCTCGCAGTTTTTGAAGAGTTGAGATGAGGCGATCGTTGTCCCGTGGGTGCAGCCCAATCGAGGGCTCGTCTAAGATATAGAGGACCCCGACAAGGCCCGCTCCGACCTGGCTCGCGAGCCTGATCCGCTGGGCCTCTCCACCGGATAGCGTCGGGGCAGGGCGGTCCAGCGTCAGGTATTCCAAGCCGACGTTCGTCAAGAATGCGAGTCGACCGCGAATCTCTTTGAAAAGTTCTTCGGCGATCGTCATCGAGAGCGTATCGAGCGGGAGGGGAACTTCGGCCCGGCTGAGATCCTTGGCAGGGGAGCCGGCGAGGGCGTCAAAATGGCGCTGGGCGACGCCGATGGGGAGTCCACCGATCTCGACCATCGACTTCCCTCCGACTCGGACTGCCCGAGCCCTCGCATTGAGTCGGGCCCCCCCGCAGTCGGTGCAACCGCGAGTCCGGACAAACTTCTCGAGCATCGCTCGATAGGGTCCTCCCTCGGAACCCTTGTATTTCGCCATCAATTCCGTCGCAAATCCCTCCCACTTCTCGGCATGGGACCAGCTCTTACCCTTACTTTTCCAGCGATGGACGATGACGCGTTGCCCTGTGCCATGGAGCCAGGCTTCTTTAGATTTGGGGTCGAGATCGCGCCAGGGGGATTTGAGCAGGGTCCCTTTCGCCGGCCCACCTTTATCTGACTCAAGGTTCGCGGCGACCCCCTCCAAAATATGACGCCGCCAGTTGCCCATTTTACTGACCGGGCCAAGTGGCTCGATGGCCCCCTTCCAGACCGAAAGGGCGGGATTGGGGACAAGCAGATCGATGTCGAAGTCGAGGCGTGTCCCCAGTCCATCGCAAGACGGACACATCCCCTGCGGGCTATTGAAACTAAAAAGTTGAGGGCTGGGTGGATCGAAACTGATCCCACACGATGTGCAGGCATAGTGTGATGAGAGCAGAAGATCTGTCTGCCCTTCGACCGCGATGATCAGACTGCCGTCACCTCGCTTGAGGGCCGCTTCCACTGATTCCGCGAGCCGAGCCCGACCTCCCGACGACGCCTTGAGCCGATCAATCACCACTTCAATATTGTGCTTGATTTGTCGGTCGAGCGCGAGTTCATCGGTCAGGGAGTGGACCTTTCCATCGACACGGGCTCGGACATAACCAGCCCTGCCCAACTCAGCGAAGAGATCCTTATATTCCCCTTTTTGACCACGAATCACCGGTGCCAGGATGCTGAACGCAGTGGCGTCGGGCAGACCCATGATCCGTTCGACAATCTGCTCACGCGTCTGGGCCTCGACAAGTCGATCGCATTGAGGACAATGTCCTTGACCAACGCGAGCATAGAGTACGCGCAAGTAATCATTGATTTCGGTGATCGTGCCGACGGTCGAACGTGGGTTCCTCCCGCCGGTCTTTTGCTGGATCGAGATCGACGGCGACAGCCCTTCGATCCGATCCACTTCGGGCTTAGGCATCTGGCCCAGGAACTGGCGTGCATAGCTCGAGAGACTTTCGACGTAACGGCGCTGCCCCTCAGCATAGAGCGTGTCGAATGCGAGTGAACTCTTGCCCGAACCGCTAACGCCTGTGAAACAGATGAGTCTGCCGCGAGGCAGATCGAGCGCGACGTCGCGGAGATTATGCTCACGCGCCCCGCGGATCACGATGTCCGTCGTCGCCATCCCTGCGGTATCCTCATTCAATAGGCTTGGTCTAGGAAGACCGGTAGTGAGCGCAATTTCACTATACGCGTGTTCGGTGGGTGTGTCTAGCAGCAGAGCCTCTTTGAACGATCGAGTTGGGCGAGCTTACTCGCGAATCAGCCAGACTTCTGCCACTTGACAGCCCCGACCGTTTCCTCCACGACCTGGCTCTCCATTCCACTTCAGGTCGAGCTTCCCATCCTCGGTCGCTTTGACTGGAATTGAGAACTCTAGAGGTCGAACTGGTTCAGGCTTTGTTAATAGATCATGGATGACGACCCTATCCGCCTCAAGCCGCATTTTCGCCTTGGGGCTGTCTCCGGAATAGACCACGCGGATTTTATAGCTTGCGTGCCGGTCGAGACCCTCATAGTGCATCATTAATGGAGCATCATAAAAAGTACTTGCATAGCGGCGCCAGGCTACCGGCCAATCGGTTCGAATCGCGAAGCCCTGAAAGGTCGCTCGGCTGAAGAGGGGGTCCTCAGTCGTCGAAGGCTCGTGGATGAGGTGGGGCGAATGGGAAGGATCACCAAGCTGGTCATAAAAGCCTCCAGGGCCAGGATTCTCGCGGTCGAGCAGGGCGTCGATCGCTATGAGCTTCTCAGTCTCGTTTCCCAAGGTACGTATCCTATTGAATTCAAGGCCCAACCAGACCCGGTTGTTGACTGGAGTGTCAATTGTATCGAGATTTGCGCCTCGTTCTGCGGCGATAGCCAGATACTTCGGTTTGCTGAGTTGCATCCGAACCGACTGGTAGAGAGCCTCGCCAAGCTCGAAGATACGTGCACGCCGATCGGTGGAAACCGGCTCGGTTAAGGATTTTTCGAGTATTTCAGTCGCACGGTTCATCGCCAGTTCCGTACCTAAGCGGGTCGAGTGGCGAAGGATTTCCATGGCCCTCGCTTCCAGCGCCGTCTCTTGAAGCAATCGATCACGGATATAGGCGTCGTAATATGCTCGATAAAGTGCTTGTTGGAATCGCCAATTGCGACGTAGCTCGGTGGATGCCGTTCGCTCTAGACCCTGAAGTTGCTTGAGGGTGGTCTCGACTCCTGAATTTGTCAGAAGGGGACCGCTCCAGTTCCGTTCGAGGGCGAATAGCGACTTCGCAAACGAATCGGCTGATTTCGCGCCGATGAAGACTCGCGAATACTGCTCGAGAACTACGTTCACGTCGCCCTCGGGGTCCCAGGCCTGTGTGCTCCAGACGATTTTATTGACGTCGTCGTTACATCCCTCGGAGTAACTGATAAAGCCAATCGTATCCTTAAAGTAGGCTTTGGCCAGCTCTGCCTGAGCGAATGGCCGAGGGTTGATGGCTTCGCGTCCCTCGGTCCAAGCGTAGGCGAGATCCCAGTCGGGAACCGGGTGTTGGCACTGGCGGTTGTGAGTGATGTCGGGGTACCCGCGAATGGGATATTTGGCGGGGATCAGCTTGCGGAGTTCGGGCAGGAAGACCCGGACCTGAGGGCCATAGACGATTCCATTCAGCCAAGGGGGCTCGGCCCTTGTCAGTTCGAGGAATTCCTCCATTCCCTGTCGATTGAAGCCTTGCGGAGAGACCCACATCTGAGCCTTTGGATGCGACCTGTGGAGGATTCCCGTCGCTTTGGCGAGGAAGTCGAAGAGCGGTTTCGGAGGTACTGCACCAGGATCTCCACCCGGTACAAAGATGGCATTGACCCGCTTCAATTTCTTAAAGATCTCGTCCCACTCTTTAAGCAATGGCTCAATCTTTGACGGGTCGGTATCGACCGCATCCATCACCGGGAACCAGATCCAAACATCCATATCGAAAGAGTCACAAATGTTGGACATCTCGATCATCATTTCCATCGGCGGGAGAGGAAAGTGAGGGCTATCGAGATCATCATCGGTGCGGGGTGGGACGAGTTCAATTGCGTTGGTCCCAAAGAGTGAGAGGTCTCGAATGTAGCGATACCACTGATCTCGATCCCACGCGTCGTATGAATTTGTCTTGGCGCGGTAACCGAGCTGATGGCCGCGAAGCTTGGTCTTGGGCGCGGTCGAGACCTGGAACGACTTCGGGAGATGGGCCGAGCCAACCTCAAGTCGTAGCTCCCGAAGGAGTCGACCAATCCCGAAGATGACTCCGCGATCATCATTTCCTACGACGACAACGGCCAAGTTTTCCGCATCGATCTCGATCCGATAGCCCTCAGCCCCATTTGGACCTTTTCCGTCTGCCAGTCGCCCCTTTAGATGCCCCGCCCAGTCGAGGTCTTTGGTCTGCTTACCGACGGCCACGATCGGGTGCCCTTGTGCTTCACTTAACTCGCTGATGACCTTCCACTTCAAACCCGTCCGATGTTCGATCTCAGCGCGTAGATACTGACCTGAACCAACCGCAGGCCGAATTCCAGGCCCTTCGTAGATCACCGCGTTGGAGAGGTCGATCGTCACTTCGGTGGAAACAGCAAGACAATTGGTCGAGAGCACGAGAACAGCCAGCCCGAGGAAAGGGAAGTATGCGAGTCTCATGGGCTGGAGATCCTGGCGAGAAGCGAGTTCTGAAGAGTGGGGACACTCAGATCGTAAACGGGCAGAGGACCGGCGTCACCGTTGTGATACCCGACCTTTGAGACGACTCCTCGAACCACGTCGCCCTTCACGTTGCCCAACCTCGCCCAATTCGGCTAGGATGTCGCTATACGAAGTGAGGGAGCTGCGGCTCCCAGCGGTTTCAACTCCGTCCCAACTGTATGAACAATCACGCGCCTGCACGGAGAGCCCCGCGCTATGTCGACCGTCCGTCGCCCCTGGGCCTCTCTCTGGCTTGTCCTTGCTCTCCTCGGGCCAGCCTCATTCGCCCTTGCCCAGACAACTCCGGTTGCAAACTCGACGGAAGCTGCGGCAGAACCCCCATCTTTCTTCACCCTCATGGTGAAGTCATCGGGGCTGATCGGCGTCGTGATCCTCTTCATGTCGGTGTATTTGGTCGCCCTCATTGCCTGGATGGCCATGCAGTATCGCCGCTCGGTCGCACTCCCGGAGCGACTCCTGGAAGACCTCCGAAATCTACTCGACCAGAGGCTTTACACGGAGGCTTTCTCCCGAGTCTCTAGCGATCCTTCCTTCTTAGCGCGAGTTCTCACCGTCGGGGTGAAGAAATTGCCCTCGGGGTCCGCTCAAGCTCAGAGGGCCATGGAATTGGCGAGTGACGATGTGAGCATGGCGATGGAACACAGGACAACCTACTTGGCCACTGTCGGAACCTTGGGGCCGATGATCGGGCTGGTGGGTACGGTCTATGGCATGATTATCAGCTTCCGTGTGATCGCCAGTGCAGGGTCATCACCACAAGCGAGTCTACTGGCCGAGGGAATTTCGATCGCGCTCTTCGCCACGCTTGAAGGAATCGCACTTTCAATCCCAGCGATCTACTTTCACGCTGTGTTCCGGAACCGGATTGCTCGACTGGCGCTCGAGGTCGAACTGGCGGCGGAGGGCCTCCTGGAACAATTTGCCCCAGGAGTCCGTGGAACCATGCACCCACTCGCGACTGTCATGACTCCTCCTTCGCCCGGTATTCCGACCCGAACCGCGTTGCCCCCCGCCCCTTCGGCCTGAACTGACGGAGGGACCGATCAATGTCACTCCGTGCTCGAACTCGCGGCGGGCCTGCCGTACTTAGCCCGAACCTAACGCCCTTGCTCGACGTTGTCTTGCAACTGATCACTTTCTTTCTGATGTTGGTCCACTTTGGGACCAAAGTCGAAGGTGATGCCCAAACAGTTCGCCTTCCCGTCACAGCGTCGGCAATGCCTACCGACGATCTCGCGATGGACCGTCTCGTACTCGGAATGGACTCGACCGGCCGGCTACTCGTCGAAGGCGAGGAAGTCCCCTTGGGTGAGCCCGAGGCCGCAGGCTTCTGGGCAGCTCAAGCCAAGGCGAGGCGGAAAGGGTTAGCCACACTCCGTGCTCTCAACCCCGGCCCGGCCGATCTGCTTCCTACGGTTGTCGTGATCCGGGCTGATCGCGAGGTCGCGTACGGATCGGTCCGGAAAGCTCTGGTAACCGCCCAAGAACAGGGGTTCGCTCAGTTTAGCTTGATCGTCAAGCAGAGGCCAGGACCATGACGAGCCGACAAGCCTCCCGGCGGCAAAAGCGTCACGATCCGCCCTCAGAAGTGATGTTCCCGGTCACTCCGATGCTCGATATGGCGTTCCAGCTTCTTGCTTTCTTTGTGCTAACGTTCCAGGCCCCCAGTGGTGAGAGTCGGCTCGATCTCTACCTCCCGGCGGTCGCAGCCGCGCTCCCCTCCGCTCCAGGCGGTCTGGCATCGACGACCACTGTAACGAAGACGGAGTCGGACCTCGAAAATGACCTCCTCGTCCGTGTGGAGGCCGACGAACTCGGAGACTTGAAATCGCTCAAGCTCGGCGATGCAAACGTCCCAAGTGTCGAGGTCTTGACGGATCGACTCCGTAAATACGAAGCATTATTGGATGGCCGGCCGTTACGAGTTCGGATCTCCGCCGATGATCGGCTTCGTTATGAGGAGGCCGCACGAATCATTGCAGCTTGCGGGATCGCTGGGGCGTCGTCAGTTCGACTCACGGACCCGAGGGCCACGCCATGACCTTGGTCATTGCCGTTCTTCTGACGATCGCGACCGCCGACTCCTCAGCATTGAATCTTGCCGATTTACCTGTATTTCAGGCAGCCCTTTCGGAAAATACCTCTATCCCGCTCACAGTTGGCTTTCAAGACCTGTGGGGACATCCCGAGAATTTCGCGGGTCAGCGAGTCAAGGTCGTCGGTCATCTCGAACGCCGGTTTCGTCAGGGTCCTGTGGGAGAGTTTCCCGCCCTCGTCGAGAGCTGGATTAGCGATAGTTCGAAGAACCTGATGTGTCTCGTCCATCCAGATCGGGGAGAAGCTTCCCCATCGGGACAGGTCGAATTCGTTGGAACATTCCTACGCCCAATTCGCTACAAGGCGAGCGATGCCCATCGACTCGTGCCGCTGATCATCGGAGCTGGACCGCTCGTCGGCTTGACCCCATCCGACACCACCCTCTCACAGAACAAAGAGAATGGAATCGATCGAATACTTTTCATCGTGTTAGGGCTATTATTGATCATGATGATTGCTCGCAAGAGCCTGAACCGGCCCCCAGCACCGAGAGTTGTTATTGATCCAACGCCGGAGTTCATCTCCTAAGAAAAGAGGCGATAAGGTGCAGATTCAACTCGGGGAATCCCCGATGACCGACCCTCGGTCGATATCGATTTCGTTAGTAGTCAATGGTTTCATCTTATTCCTGGCTTCAATAGCTGTGCTTGGGGTGGCGACTTCAGGACAGAATGAGCCACTCCCCAAATTAATTCGTGGGATTGTGGACCCGGTCGACACCCTCGCTCCTGCCGAGTCTGGTGGCGGGGGCGAAGGCGAACTCGGGGGTCGCAGCACCATTGCCGTGACAGCGGAGTCAACCGGTGTCTCAGTCCAAACAAAAGAGAGCCCTGCCGATGCCCTGCTAGCTGAGCTTCTTCCGAGCCAACCGATAATGGAACCGACCCCGGGCGTTCTTCCCGGCCCGACCACAAGTGGAATCGGGGTCACACCAGGGCTAGGAACCGGTGGTGGAGGAGGAAGGGGCGCGGGTTCGGGGGGTGGAGCAGGTAGAGGGGTCGGGCCTGGTACCGAATTTTTCGGCGCACGAGAGCACGCAGGCTCGTTCGCTTATGTCATTGATTGTTCCGGAAGCATGGCTCTGCGTGGAGCACTCGATCGGGCGAAGGTCGAGCTGATTGCTAGCCTCAACCAGCTTCCTCCTGACGCGATATTCGCTGTGATTTTCTACAACCTCAAGGCCGACGTGTTCAGTGATGCGACTGGTAAGATCGGGCTGATGCCTGCAACAGCCGCGAACAAGGCCAGGGTTCGGACCCTCCTCGGTAATGTCGTGCCCGACGGCGGTACCGACCACATGGGAGCCCTTCGAGCGGCCTTCGGTCTCAGGCCTGAGGTCGTCTTTTACTTGAGCGATGGGGACCTGATGTCCCAGCACGAAGTACTCGAACTCAATGCTGAGGTCGGTACGATCCGGATCCAAGCGGTGGAACTCGGGCTCGGCAAGAATAGTCTTCGAGTCGTAACACCCTTACGTAAACTTGCGACAAGCTCGGGCGGATCATATCGCTACATCGACACGAGCGAGTTTCACGGACGGTAAGTTCGCGCTGGGCTAAAGTTGCACGCCGCTGCACTCGGAATCGACCGAAAGCACCTAGTCAGGGCTGGACCCTCTTTTCCCGCTGCCCACACTTGTGTCTAATCGGACTACGTGCGGAGCGGTCGTACGATCACCTCGATGATATTGGCACTCTCAACGCGAACGAGGCAGCGGAGCGATCCGTCCTGAACTCGTGTTGAAAGCCATTCACTTCATGGACTTGGTCCCTAGCGGTCCTGTCCCCCCCTTGATTGACATCGTTCAGAATGCGGAGGTCGACCTATGCGAGTTTGGCGAGGAATCTGCGGGGCAGCCCTGGTCTTGGGACTGACCGTGCTGGCTGGACCCACCGCACATGCGGCCGATCCGGTGGTCCCGAACGCGAGCCCTACGGTCTCGGGTTCCGACTTTCACTATTTCGAGTTTCTCACTAGCAATAACACCGACACGAGCGAGAAGGTTGCATTAATTCTCGTCCTTGTCGTGGCCTTGGGTGGCCTCGTTTATGCGGCTATGCTCGTCTTTCAAGTCCTCGGAGCAGACCAGGGGACGCCCAAGATGCGAGAGGTCGCTCTCGCCATCAAGAAAGGAGCGAATGCCTACCTGTTCCGGCAATTCAAGGCGATCATCACACTCGTCTTCCTTCTGACTGCCATACTCTACTTCGCGACCGCAGGGGGTGAGAGTGAAACCTATATCGCAATCGGTCGAGCTGCTGCATTCTTCGTCGGGGCGACATTCTCCTGGACCGTTGGCTATGTGGGTATGAGCCTCGCCGTCCGAGGGAATCTCCGTGTCGCAGCCGCAGCCCGGACGAGCTACGGTGCCGCCCTCCAACTCGGCTATCGCACTGGAACGATCACGGGAATGCTCACCGATGGCC
This sequence comes from Isosphaeraceae bacterium, assembly GCA_025356475.1. Lineage (GTDB taxonomy): Bacteria > Planctomycetota > Planctomycetia > Isosphaerales > Isosphaeraceae > JANXSX01. The sequence continues at coordinate 28,804 of JANXSX010000046.1, forward strand.
TAGGCCTCCTCGGCGGCACGGTGATTTTCCTTGCTTATGGTGAGCATGCCTATGAAGTCCTGTTAGGCTTTGGATTTGGTGGCACGCTTCTCGCCCTCTTCATGCGAGTTGGTGGTGGCATCTACACCAAGGCCGCCGACGTTGGGGCCGACCTTGTTGGCAAAGTCGAGCAGAATATTCCCGAGGACGATCCCCGCAACGCCGCAACCATCGCCGATAATGTCGGTGATAACGTCGGCGATTGCGCAGGGATGGCCTCCGATATCTTCGAGAGCTACGAAGTCACGATCGTCGCCGCGATGATCCTTGGCTTTGCCAGCTTCGGGCACAAGGGGGTCATCTTCCCATTGCTTGTCCGAGCCATCGGCGTCATTGGCTCGATTATCAGCACCTATACCGTCAAGGCAGGGGCCGATTCGACCAGCGATGAGGCCCTCCATTCGGTGCATCGGGGCTTCTTACTAGGCTCGTTCATCAGTGTCGCGGGATTTTTCTTGCTCGGGATCAGTTATCTCCACTTCGATGACAACTACATTCGCAAGTACCCCCAGGCGATTGGCGGTTATTCGATCACAGCGGAGTTCAAGTCAGCCAGAGACGCCTTTGAACACGAACATCTCGATGACCAGACGGCCAACCCTCAGAAGTTCGCCCGCGAATACCGCACGTTCGTCACGGCTTACGAAGGAAAGATCATTGATGGACGGCTTCCCTTCTGGGCAAGTCTGGGAATTTCCAGCCTCGACCTCCGGCCAGCGTTAACGTGCTTGATCGGAATCGTCCTGGCACTGGCATTAAACAAGGTGACAAGCTATTACACGCACACCCAATACGAGCCTGTGAAATCGTTGGCGAAGTCGTGTCAAACCGGACATGCCACCAACATTATCTCAGGCTTCGCCCTGGGATATGAATCGTCGGTCGCAGCGGTTCTGGTCATCGCGGTCGCCTTGTTCTTGTCGGTGCTAATCTACACCGGGGCAAGTCCCATCTTCGTAGCGTACGGAGTCGCAATGTGCGGCATTGGGATGCTTACGCTTACGGGTAACACGATTAGCATGGATGTGTTCGGTCCAGTGGCCGACAACTCCAACGGCATTGGCGAAATGGCGTATGACCGCGCTGAGATGGGTGAAGAGAACTACAAACGAGCCCGACAAATTCTCGCCGATCTCGACGCGGTGGGAAACACCACCAAAGCCGAGACGAAGGGAATCGCAATTGGCTCAGCCGTCATCGCAGCCGTGAGCCTCTTCGCCTCGTTTATCGCCGTCATCGCGGTCGGCAGCGAGTCTCGAATTGGCGAGATGACAACGGCCCAGTACCTCACCGAAGCCGGCAAGCTCTCGGTCGCTCAGCCCGAAGTTTTTATCGGCATGCTCATCGGTGGCTCGATCCCATTCCTGTTCTCGTCGATGCTCATCCGCGCGGTCGGTCGTGCCGCGTTCCTGATCGTGAAAGAGTGCCGTATCCAGTTCCGAGACCCCGAAATCTGGGCAGGAACCAAGACTCCCGACTACGGGCGCGTCGTCAATATCTGCACCAAAGCCGCCCAAGGTGAGTTGATCGGACCGGGCGTACTGGCGATCGTCGCGCCGATTCTGGTCGGTATCTACCTCGGGCCTTACGCGCTCGGTGGGTTCCTCGCGGGGATGATCGTCGTGGGGCAACTCCTCGCCGTCTTCATGGCCAACGCCGGTGGGGCCTGGGATAATGCCAAAAAGACGATCGAGGACGGGCTCTATGGCGGAAAGGGATCCGAAGCCCATAAGGCGAGCATTACCGGCGACACCGTTGGTGATCCCCTCAAGGACACCGCAGGCCCCGCGCTCAACCCCTTGATCAAAGTTATGAACATGGTCGCCCTCCTGGCGATCGGCCCCATCCTGGCCGCCAAGGCGACCGATTCCACTCCGTGGCTACTCTATGGGATCGGTCTCCTAGGCATCGCTTCCGTCATCTGGGCCATCTGGCGGAGCAAAACCGAGAGTAAGGAGTTCCAGGAACTTGAACTTGAGCTTGCCGACGCACAGGCTGCAGAGATGAAGGGCGAACCTGTCGGCCACTAGATCTATTGAATTGTCTTTAGCTGGTTTAGTCGATTCAAGAATTATTCAGATCTGATTTCGACAACCCTCAGCCACATCTAGCCTAGATGGTTAGAGGTGTGAGGGTTGTTCAACTTAATTACCAGGTGTTTAGTTCTACTGTATCAGGCAACGTTAGAGACACAAACCATTTGATATCTTGTATTTATGAAGACTAGACATTTCGGCGATCTTCCGACCTTACGTGGTGGCCTTCTAATGTCGCACGGCAGCGAATTGCAATCTCTTCGAATCGCCAACGAATCAAGGCTCAACAGCTTTCTCAGCCGAATTTCGTCGAGTCGCGTCTCATCCACGACGCCATTCGAAATAGGACGAATCACCGGATAGAACATTTCGGCACAATCGGCTCATTTTCCTCAAATCCAAGGCTCATTGAGGGTTACGAGTTCAACCCTAAACGCTTGGAATCGAATCGTTGTGCGACATTAGAAGGCCACTAGGCGAATTTTCGCAAAGGAGAATATCGCATGCAACCGGGGTCTTTCCCAACACCCGGCAAATCAAGAGATTGAACGGCCTGGGCATGAGCCTGGCTGGTTAAAACAAGCAGACACGAGAGAATGATCCAGTGGGAGCGCATTCGGGAGTCCCCAAGTCAGGCGAGTTCGACGGACTTTCAGCATACCCGCATTGCGCACGGGCGAAAGATGCCAGTCACTTGGGAGCCGGTGGAACGGCCGAATCCCCCTTGGGTTTCGCGGGCGTGAGAATCGTCCGCCAGCGGACGGCTTCGGCCTTATCGCCAGCGGCCTCGGCCCGGTCGAGAAGCTGCTTGGCCAGGCGTGGTTTCTCGGCGTCGTTGGCGTTCCCGTACTCTTGCCGCAGCCAATGCAGGCGGTCCGTGGCGACGTGCCCGGGGAACGGGAAATCGGGATAGGGGACGGGTTTGGCGGCAAGTTCCTGGCGATGCTTTTCCCAGGTCGGCTCGTCCCATTTGACGAAGGTGCCCTCGTCGTCGAGATGGCCCCGCACCGCGATTTGCGCCCAGAGTTCAAGGAGATCAGTCGGGATTTCCATATGGTGGGGTGGTGGCAGCCGGTGGATTTTCACCGGGGTATTTCCGGAGTCGCCTCCTTGATCGCGAGCCCAACCCACTGAAGGTCGATAATGCCATCTCCCGTCTTGAGGGATGGTCTTCTCCGTGACAGTGTCGAGGAGCTTAGACTCGCTATCAAGAAGAAAGAAACGACCGTCCGCAGCGAAGCGGCCAAGATCGGGATGATATTTATGCCCCTTTGGCGGAAGGAGCCGTCGCCACGATTGCCGATCGAAAAGCTGGCCAGACCCGAGGAGAACGCGATCGGCTGTTAATCGCTGAGGTTTTGCGGGCAATCGGATCAACGGCTTGGCGCTGCCGATCGCATAAAGACTGTAACTTGGTCCTCCTTCATCGTCTTCAGCAGCCAAGAGATCGTTTGTGATGTATTCCAGAGTGTATCTGGACATAATATTCATGGAAAAAGCGAGTGGCCCCGTAGTCGCCGTCCGCGTCCACGACACGGTCTCGCGCGTCTGAATGGATTCTTTATCGTCCCCCGGTTGGTAAAAGGAAATGGTTTTGCCGTCGGGGCTGCTGCAGAGAGATAGATTAAAATACGGATTGATCTCAGTCAGCAGGCGTCCATCTTGAGCGGAAAGTAAGTGGATGAAACGCGCGTTGTGACCCACGGCCTCAATCCACCGTCCATCTCCGAAAAATGCGATAAAGTCGGCTTCAACATCCTTTGGCAATTTCAAGGACGCGATCAGCCGCCCTGTTTTCGTGTCCCACAACTCGATTGGTCCGGGATAAGTTACTGATGTGGAGCCATCCTTGTTCAAGTTGTGAAACTGCCTCCTTGTAAGGATTCTTTCGTTAGAGATTTGGGTCATGCCCGGCTTGTTGTTATAGGGGTCTAAGTTGGGGTGAGAGAGATCTACCCCGACCAAGTGAAGTCGATTGGGCCGCGCCTCCGTTTCCGCACGGAATGCACCGTCTTTGGTCTCCCATAAGCGAACTACACCATCTTCAGAATGTGTGAACGCAGTCGATCCATCGGGGCTGAGTCCGGCTTCCACCACGTTCTCCTGGGCATGTCGGAGAATGGCGATCGGCTGACCTGTGAAAGCATCCCAGAGACGGGCCGTCTTGTCATTGCCTCGGGTGAGAAGTCGGTCACCCGTCGAGCTGAG
>JANXSX010000138.1 GCA_025356475.1 Isosphaeraceae bacterium
CCCGTATCAGGAGGTGTTTCGGGCTGCGTATGAGCGTCTGATGAGTGGTTCGCCGCGTCCGGCATCCGGGGCGAGCTGAATGGCACAAAATTGCTGTTGAGGCAGAAACCCCCGTCTGGGGGTCAGGGGGAAGGTTTGCGCCGCGAAGCCAGCGTGAGGCCAAATCGGCGTGGAATCGAGCGAACTGGGGTAGGATTGATCGCAATATGCTTATGCATTATCGACCGTGTGGCGTATGAAATATCCGGGTTAACGTGATCGGAAAGCAACTCATGGTCTCTTGCGGCGACTTGATTGCAGGCCTCGGGTTCGCTTGATAGATGTGAGGTCATTCGCCCCACGATTCCGGCTGGGTCGCGGCACGCTATTTGCACTTTATAATGCTTGCACCAGAATTCGCCTCGTCGATTGGCCGACTGAAGATGCCAGGAAACTCCTATTATTTTGGCGAATTCGCTCGAAATCATGGCCTGCATCGCCTGCCCAAACGTAGGAAAATAGAGGAACAGAAATTCCTAGTTTGGGTGGACTCGCCGCTTGTCGTGAGACATCAACGACCGAAGCTCCCTCCGTCACAGGGCCCGCTTTCTCGCAAGAGGACTCCCATGAACCGACATCGACGTCTACTAGGTTTTGCTGCGTTCGTGGCCCTACTCGCAGTTGCTGGAACAGCGAGTGCCCAGCGAGGTGGACGCGGAGGCGGTGGTGGTGGTAACCGAGGCGGTGGCGGCGGCGGGGGTTACCGAGGGGGTGGAGGAGGAGGAGGCATGATGCGCCCTTCTATGCCGGCGTACCGGCCCCAAGCCCAAATGGCACGACCGAATTACGCGACGTCTCGGCCCGCCATGCCCGCCTACCGAGCCCCGATGAATCAGATGGCCCGGCCCGCCATGCCAGCGTACCGAGCCCCAGTGAATCAAATGAACCGGCCGAATTACGCGACGTCTCGGCCCGCCTATCGAGCCCCGATGAATCAAATGGTCCGACCGACTCAGGGAGGGATCAACCGCCCCTATGTGGGAGGGAACCTCGCAGGCGCAGGAGGCTATAGGGCACCCATCGGTGCGAATCAAGGTCTCTATCGACCAGGGGTGGTCGGCAACGGCGCGGCCTTGGGTCGAAATTACCCAGGGATCACGGCAAATCGGTTTGGCCCTGGCGGGGCGCTCGGAACTGCATACGGCAATCAACTCGGGACGGGACGCGTTGGCAATAACTTCGTGGGCAATAACGCCTACGGAGGAAACAACCCATACGCGGGCGGTCGAAACGGTCTTGCCGGCGGCGGCGTCGGACGTACGGTCATCAATAACAACAACACCAATATCGTCAACGGTGGCTACGGAGGCGGTTACGGTAACGGTAACGGCTTTGGATATAGTCGAGGCTATGGCGGCTACGGCGGTTCTGGGAACTGGAACCAGCCCTATTACGGGAACTGGTATCGCGGCAACTCATTCGGGTCTGGGTTCGGCCTGGGGGCGTTGGCCGGATTCGGTCTTTCTAGCCTCGGTTACGGTGGCTCCGGTGGATATGGCTACGGCGGCTATGGGAACGGGTTTGGTTATGGAGGGGGCTACGGCAACGGGTTTGGAAATGGCTACGGCAACGTTTATGCGTCGCCCCTCTACTCCGGCTATGGCGCTTACAACGTCCTCCCAGCGTGGGGTGCGAGCAATTACAACAGTTGGGGCCTCGGTTCGGTCGCCAACAATTGGCTCTATAGCGGGTACTCGAACCCGTACTACAGCTCCGTCGTCGTTAGCCAGCCTTCCTATGCGAGCACGGCGGTTTATGACTACTCACAACCGATCAATCTGACTTCGGCCCCTCCTGAGGCGACCGTGGTCGATAGTACCGAGCAAATCTTTTCCTCAGCACGCGATGCATTCAAGGCAGGAGACTACCCGCGATCGCTCACCTTAGCAGACGAGGTCTTGAAGCAGACTCCCAATGTCCCCGTGGTCCACGAATTCCGGGCACTCGCTCTGTTCGCCATGGGACGTTACGAGGAAGCTTCAGCAGTCGAATACGCCGTTCTCTCAGCCGGTCCCGGCTGGGACTGGGCGACCATGGTCGGCCTCTACCCGAACGTCGACACTTACACGAACCAGCTTCGTGCTCTTGAGGCGTTCGCCAAAACCAACCCGAGCTCAACGTCAGCTCAGTTCCTGCTCGCGGACCATTACCTCGTGATGGGGCACATTGATTCCGCCAAGCTTGAGTTCACGAGGGTGCTGGCCCTCCAGCCCAACGAGACCCTCTCAGCCTCGTTCCTCAAGCTCTTAACCAAAGCCCCCGAGCCCACAGCTTCAGGCCTCCCGACAGCCAGCGCGCCGCTGAATACCGAGAACCCATTGGGTGCCCCTGGTCTTCCTGCGACGAATTACTCCACCACCCCCCCTGCCTCGCCTCCGACCCCCGCCGTTCGGCCCGCCGACACGGCCCCCGCCTTGCCGCCACCACCCGCCGATTTCATGGGTACGTGGAAGGCCAAGCCGACCGCCGACGTCTCGATCACACTGACCATCCAGGCTGGCGGCGCTTTCGTATGGGAGTTGGACAATAAGGGTCAGAAGCAGACCCTCCAAGGAACCGCCGGCTACCAAGACGGCACCCTCGCCTTACAGCAACCAAACGGCCCTCCGCTCGTGGGGAAAGTCACCCACGACCGCGCGGACCTCTTCACCTTCGCCCCTCCCGGCGGAACAGCAGAGAAGCCAGCCGTTCTAACTTTCACACGATAATATCCGATATTGGCGACTTTCCTTCTCCCCGGCCCTCACCGCCAGCCCCCTGTTTTGGAGCGTTGCTGGAAGCTGAGGTAAGATGCATCTAGCCAATTTTAGCTAGCTTAAGAAAGCTAAAATCAGTCGACCTTACGCGTTAGACCTAGATATTCAGATCGATACGGCCTCGGCCCCACATCTAACAGTGAGGCTAGAGGCCGTTTTTTGTTTCGAACGATTTTGAGGTTTTGTACGCTGATGAATGGGCTTTTTCTCCATCGGAGAAACTTCTTGCAGCACGCCCATCTAAGAAGTGGGCCTACTCTGACCGCTTGAATGATGAATGTAAGTGACGCACTCCAATTGCATTGCGAACGTCAAGTTTAATCATGCGATCCGAAAACCCCCTTGCAATACGCTTCCTGACTATTTTCTGCTTTGTGAATTCCACTGATGTCTTGACCTGGTCACTCCGGTATAGGAACGTTAGGGGCGTGCATAGGAGGACTCAGTCTGGATCCTGGTTGGGGGCTTGTTGAAACCTTCTAGGTTCTCGGACAATTGTCCTATGCACAGGTGGCCATAACGTACCAAGTTTTGCAGCAATCCCAATTAGGATTCTGACCAGTGCCTAAAAAACCCTCGACAAATGCGCCACAAACGGCAGGTGTCGCCTTACTTACCGCACTCCTTGTCGGATTCTTCTCGCGAGGTCAATCCGGGGGAACCGCGCCTGCGGTTGGACCCGAAACTAAGAGTTCGAGTTCAACGGAAAGTTCCTTACCGAAATCAACAGAGTCAGGTAAGCCCGACGAAACCGTTGAGGATGAGCTCAAAACACTCCGACCACTTCTGGAAGTTGTGAGTGATACCAGACTAGGCGACCGAGTGAGGAAACTCTTTCAAGATTCAAAAGCAGTGCAACAAACGGCTAATTGCATAGCATCGGGAAAGGCTGCCAATCCGGGCCCCAAAAAAATAGCTTGCCCTGAAGAAATGGCGAGCGTTGGCGTTATGATCGCGTTAGTTCCCGACCCGGTTCATTCATCGGTGAGCCATCGATTCGACGCAACAGTAAATTCAGTCAACCGAGCCCTTAGCCAACATAACTATGTGATGGAACGCTGGCGTTATCCTTGGACCGAGGCAGACACGGATGGAGTCGACAAGACCGTAACGACTCTGGAGAACTGGAATTCAAGCGAAACGACGCATGTTCGTCCGAAACCAGCAAAACGAGCCGTTCCTGGGGTGCCGGGCGTTCTCGTGTACCGCAAGCGTATGGCTGGGAAGGTGCGACCGGCTGGCATTGGTGATGACATGTTCGTCGTTTTTCTGGTGACGGAAACACCGACCTTTGGTATTGATCGCAAGGGACTGATTCGAGCCCTCGAGCTTGCCGAAAAACTTGGTGAACTCTCTGAGGCTGGCAAGGATGCATGGACTGCCCAAATTGCAGGCCCAAATTTTTCTGGTTCTGCCCTATCACTTCGTGATGCCCTCAGTGCCTGGCTCAGTCGTGCGAAGAAGAGATTGCCTAAGCAAGAGAAACACTATGAGGTCCAGATTCTCGCCAATGGCGCAACCGCAATTGTTCGAGACGACTTCATCAAATCCCTCACAACGAGCCACCTAGTTAAAACTGGGGTAAAGACTAAGAATCTCAAATCGGTAAGTCTGAAAGCAACTTTGCACAGGGGGAGCATGGTCAAAGACGAGGTGATTAAGTATCTGAGAGAAATAAGGGGTAGCGACAAGCAATTCGCCATGCTCACCGAAAGTAACACGGCTTCAGGGCAGTGGTACGCCCCCAAGAACGATATTTCGAGTGGCCCCAAGAGCGATATTTCGATACGATATCCCCTGCATCTTTCGGAAATCCGTCAACGATACGAGCAAGATGGCTTGCTGCGTAATACGACGAGTGAGACGATTCGTGGAGTTGCGGAACTCCGCTCGAAGTCACCCAGTGAGGCCTTGACCCGCGACATTATACCCGACCAGTCGTCGAGTGAGTCTGTGGTCGCCGAGGACCGGGCCCTAACATCCGCCTTGAGATCGCTCGCGGTGAATCACGTGAAGATCGTGGGGATTGTAAGCAGTGACGCGCGAGATACCGTCTTTCTAGCCCGGCTACTCGGTCTCTATTGTCCGGATGCACAGGTTTTCACAATCATGTCGGACATGTCTTATCTCGACCCTCTAACAATTTCAGATCTTCGTGGCATGATCGTGGGTTCAACATATCCTTTGATCTCCGAGAGCCAAGAATGGTCAAAAACAAATCAATTTGGCGGAGTTCCGTTCGCGAATCAGGCCGACCAAGGCATGTACAACGCCGTGCTCATCCATCTCAATAGGATAGCCATACTCAATAGGATAGCCGAACCCGAAAAATCCTTACTTGAATACAACTGGCCCGAAGTGCTTCCCGATACGAATCTACCCCCGCGAGGAATACCTCCAATTTGGATCAGTATGGTTGGTGAACGTTCATTTTACCCGGTCAAGTGCATAGCAGTTGACGATGATTATATGCAGGAAGTTACAGCAGAAAGTCACAACTATACACCGATCAAGCTCAAGCCAATTAATGGCTGGCTAACCTTCGTGGGATTGATGGCGACCGCGATTGTCACGTACCAATTCTGGAGGTTTAGGGATCACAAAGACTCAAACCAACTTTATGCTGATCGTGAGCATAATTTAAAAGTTTTGACAATTCATGCATTCGTATTCACTGGATTTTTATTTATCGCATTCCCTGCATTTGGCGGTTGGAAGTCCATCACACTTGGTACAGGAGACAAGTGCATATTCAGCATATTTATAATCCTCGTTTGGTTCGCTACGCTGGCGTCAGTCGTAGTACCAATGAAACTCATACATCTCAATTCCAAGATTAGGCAGAAAGGTAGAGAGAGATCGAGCTTTTTTCTAGGAATTGAAACCATGATACTGTGTGCGACCATTCTCTTAGTCACAATCTCCGCAAATATATTTCCAGCAAACCTTTACGTCCCAGATCGTGAGTATAAGCTGCAATTGATGCCTTGGGGCAATGGTGCCAATGTGCCAACTTCGGACGAGAATAAGGTCATCGTCGGATTGGACGATACCTGTCATCTCAACATCCGTATCTTCGACGAGTGCGGCGAGTCCGTCACGGACACGAACGAGACGAAACTACCTGAAACAAGAGCCAAAGAGATCTTAGACCTGAAGCAGAAACTCTTAGGCCTATGGCCCCCTCATGAGCTAAGCAATAACGAGATCGCCCAGGTTATTACTAAGGCGAGATCAGTCGCACGACACTCGCAAGACGTGACTCATATTAATTTGTTTCAGCTCTATCGCGCAGTCCACATCACGGGAGGGGTAAGTCCCTACCTACCTGTACTTTTCGTGCTTCTCGGCATGATCGCATGGGGAATCGCGATCAAACGCATGAGGTTCCTCAGACTCTTGATGGCGTTCGAGGTCCCAGCAATAGTGATCGAGTCCGACCTCCCAACACACCCAATTCTCCGGTTACTCTCGGGGCATCGCCAAGGGTTCGATCAACTTCTAAGCGGTTCCTACTGGAAA
>JANXSX010000149.1 GCA_025356475.1 Isosphaeraceae bacterium
GACTCAATCCTCGAATTCGAGCTTGATCTGGCGGTCTCCGCCTCGCTCAAGATCGAACACAGCCAGAGCTGCGAGACCATCCGCCGGATCGAACTTGCCGAGATCGCCTCGGACCCAAGTGATACGTGGGATCAGGATCGCCGCGCCGAAGCCGCTCGCCTGGGCCGATCCCTCAAGCGGGACCCAGTCGATGTCAGCTTGCAACTACGCAGGACTCCCGCCGGTCGTGAATGGCTCCTGGCCGAGTGGCGACAACTCCTCAAGGGGGCTCGCGAGCGCGATCGCTGCAACTGGGATTTGGCTGAGTCGAATCACGCCCTCGACTTGCTGGGAACACCCAGTACGAGCCGCCCTCCGATGATGCCGTTCGCGGGTCAGTTCGACAATCCGACTCTGGAAATGCATCGGGAGATCGCCCTCAAAGAGATCGCCGCTCTCGAAGCGCTTCAGGCGAATGCAGACGCTGAGAATGATAAACTTCGCCAGGAACACATCCTGGGCCTGATCACGAATTCCGACGCAAAGCTCAAGCTGATCCGACGTTACGAATCCTCCGCCTTACGGCAGTTTCGCAAGTCGATCACGATCCTTCGCCAGTCAAAAGCCCCGATCAGCAGGCCAACCCAGGCTGCCCCGACCCCCCAGTCTAAGTGCGAAACGAACCCAATCCCGGTCGTCGCCAAGCCCCCAATCGTGGTCGCCCCGGCTGTTGCGGCTGCTCTCGAGGTCAAGAAAGAGCCAACGGGGAATCGCCTTTACCGTCGCGAGCGTCAAAAAGCGGAGCGTCACGAGGCCTACCTGGCTCGCAAGTCCGCCTGACCTGCGCTACGAATCGAACCCAATTTGGCAATTCGGAAGCATCAGGACCCAGGGCTGTTTTCCTTGCCGTCGGGCAGGTATCGGGGACTGGCTCAACGCGTACTCGCGTGGTGCCTGTCCCCCTTACTTGGCCCAGCTTGACTTTGGAACAGGGACAGCCTCCGAAAGGGGGACAAGCACCGGTCGAGTACGTCCGGAGCCAGTCCCCGATTCGAAGGCGAAACGACCATGAAACCTCCCTGCGAGAATCCCTATTTGCCCATCAATTGTCGGGTGCCGTCGATCAAACGGTCCCACTGGAAGGCTGGACCCGGATCGACCTTGTTCGTTTGCACGTGATAGTGGCCGAGAATCCCTTGATAACGCAGATAGAGTTCGTCGTCGATCTTCTTGGGGAGTAGCTTCCCAGCCTCATCGCGCGGATAGTCAGGCTTGATCTTGGGGAAGACGGTGCAGAGGGTCGCGGTCAGCTTGATCAACGACTCGTATTGAGCCTTGGTCAGGTCGTACTGCTGGAGGTCTTCGCCTTGGATGTTGCCCACGATCGGGTTTGGTCGGTCGGGTGCAAGTTCAACGGTCGGATTTCGGGGCTTTTCGGCGTCGGGGACCGAGATCGTCACCTTGCCGTCGGGCCCTTTGACGTACCACTTATCGAATCGGGCGCTATTACCAACCTTACTGGTTCCGATATTAGCAATCTCGATCCCGATCGACCGGCTATTCGCCTTGGTCGCGTGCGAGGCCCCTTCCTTGAGGTCGAGCGTCTGATAGATCGTGCCGTCAAGGTCGAGCATGAAATGGACCGAGAGCCCTCGCTCGTCGTGAAGGACCTGGAAACACTTCTTGCTCGTCCCGCAAGCGTCGAAATGGATCACAAACTGATCCACAACCCCTTGCAGCATCGGCAGTTCCCAACCTCCACCGCGAACCGTCTCGATCTGAGCGGGAGTGAGGACTCCCTTGCGGACGCTGAAACGGTTTGGATTCTTCATCTTCCCGGTCTCCTTGGTCATCTCCCAAGAAGCCTCAGCCCATGGTACGAACCGACGCTCGACCCGGTAGGCGTCATACCCACCGGGATCGGACCAAAGCACGACCGGAGTCGTTGTGTGGATCAACTGCCCACAGACCATGATCTCATCGCCGAGCCGCTCGACCTTCTGACCGATCTTGGGGGCGGGGAGATCGGCACCCAAGATCAGTAAGGGGACAACAACAAAGGTCATCGCCCGAAGGCGTTTCAGCGTCATTCTTTGTGACGAGGCCATTAGTTGCCACCTGCCTGAACTTGGGCAACCTTGCGGGGCCCTTGATGTTTTTCGAGGGCTGTTTTCAAGAAATCGATAAAGACGGGGGCTGGTCGGTAGCCCCCCATGGTCTCAAGAACTTGGCCGTCGGGGTTGACCACGACATAATAGGGGTTCACGGCCGCGTTGGTCATGGCGATCTCTCGATCCATGTTCTTTTCCGCGAGGGAGGTTCGCTGTTCGGCCGTGATCGATTCCAGGGGAACGAAGTCGGTGTAGAGCTGGACGGTAACGAACTGCTCGAGCAGCCGGACGACATCGCCTCTGGGCAAAACCTCAACCTCCATGGCGCGACAATTGGCACAGTTGACCCCGGTGAAGTCGATCAGGACCGGCTTGCCGCTTGCCTTCGCCTTTTCGAGCGCTGTCTCGTAGCTAAAGCCCCAAGTTACGCCGTGAAATGCGACCTTTTCGGTCTCAGCAACCTTGGGGTCGGGGGACGTCGACCTCATTTCCTGACTTCGTTCCGCACCCCCTCCACCGGTTGGCGCGGCGAGCTTGGCAGCGTCCGCAGGAAGCAGCCCAGCCACCAAGAACCAGATCTTCCCCTGCGGAGGACGACCAAAAAGAGCTGGTGCCAGATAGAGGGCCATGCTCAGAAAGACCGCACCGAAGATCAGCCGAGCAGGCCCCGCTTGGACGGCTTCATGGTCGTGATCGGTCCTAAAGAGCCCCAGTAGATAAATTCCACAGATCAGGATAAGTACCACCCAGATCGAGAGCACTACCGGTGCATTGAACCAGGCATCCTCGGGCACGACAAAGGCACACTCCGCCGTATTCAAGAACTTGAACGCAGCCCCGATCTCGACCAACCCGCCCACAACCTTCACTGCGTTCATCCAGTCACCACTCTTGGGCATCTTCGAGAGCAAGCCCGGGGCGAGTGCCAGCAGCAGGAACGGAAACGCGATCACACTTGCGAATGTGGCCAACCCGAGCACCGGGTAAAAGTACTGGCCACCAGCCGCCATCACCAGGAGCCCACCCACGACCGGAAACGTACAGGTGAAAGATGTGATGGTTAAGGTTAATGCCATAAACATAACACCAACCATACCTCCCTTGCCCTCGCCACTCACGGACGCATTGAGCAAGAAGTTGGGCAGGCGAATCTCGAAAAGCCCTAATAGGCTCAGGCCGAACGCGATGAAGAGCCCCGCGACCGCGAAGTTGAGCCAGGGGTTATTCGCCAGCTTCGAGAGTGAGGCGGCCCCGAAGAACACGGAAAAGAGGAGACCCACAAGTGTGAATATGCCAATGATCGCTGCGCAATACGCAAAGGCCAATCCGGTGGGGTTCCCCCCCTTCTTCTGCCCCTGCTTGACGAAAAAGTTGACAGTGACCGGAACCATCGGCCAGACGCAAGGCATGACCAACGCCAACAATCCGCCGCCGGCGGAGAGCAGCAGGAAGGGGATGATCCCACCCTGAAGCGTCTTCTCCACGTCGCTCACTGCCACCCGAGGAGCGATCGCTGTATCCTCCGCGATCTCGGCAACATCGGAGGGAGCCGGGGGGGCCTTGACGATTTCAGCCGAGGCTGGTTCTGCCTCGGCAACTCCACCGGGAAGGATCGTCAACTCGGTTGGAGCCAGAGTCCATTGGCCGGGCGTATAGCAGAACTTGTCGTTACAGATCTGATATCCCATCTGGCAGACGATCGACCTCTTGCCGGGCATTGCTCCGCCAGGGACCTTGAGTTCAGTGGAGAACTCGACTTCGTCCTCAAAAAACTCGACGAACGGGATCTCTTCAAAAACTTTGAAATGGACTTTGGTCGGCTCTTTCGATGACTTCCATTCCCCAGTTGGTTTGAGGCCGGCGGGGTCGAAGAGGTCGAACGATGTCGGGACTGGACCGCCGGCGACTGGTTTGGCTTTGCTGTATTGGAAGATGTGGAAGCCTGGGTCGAGCTTCACCTTCACCTTGAGCGTGACCGTGTCGCCTGCTTTCGCCTCAGTCGGGGTCATTTCGGTAGTGACCGTAGCCGTCTTCGCTCGGATGCGGGCTGAGCTGTCCTTCAGAGCGGGCTTGGCTTCCTGGGCCGATGCGTCCGGTCCTACGACCATCAGTGCCGCGACCACGACACAAAATTGACTCAGAAATGATCGAATTCGCATGGGAGAAGATCCTTAGCCACAGTCAGCGCAGCGTGATTCCGCCGCGCTCAGGGACGCTCTCATGGTAATCCCAAGCGATTCCCTGGACAAGTGGCCAAGTGACGACGACCCATCCCATCGAGACTTTCTGTATATTCGGATTGTGTTTGATAACATATGTCAATTTATATATGCTTTGAGGCTTCAGGCAAGTTGCCTGATCATAATCCCTCCCTTCTCCTTCGGGAGAAGGGTCCGCGTGCAACGGTCAAACGAACATAACCTCATCTGGCCTTCAGCCATCTTCTCCTCTGGGAGAAGACAGGGACTCACGCAATCGCGCTGGCTTGACCTTGCAGGACGATTGCAAAGTCCGATGCTTCTCCCTTTGAGAACAGGTCTCTACGCATCCTTTGTAGGTGGTGTCAGGTGCCTGGCACACTCGAATCAAGCTTCCAATTGTCTTGTCGTGGAGATCACAATCCTTGCCCCAAAGGGGCGTGACAAATCAGTCCAGGGCACCGCCCCGGGGAGAAGGGCAACGGCTCTCCAAAGCCCAAACGGTCCCTCGCCGCCATTTCCCAGGGCGGTGCCCTGGGCTGATTTGTGGCCGTCCTTCCAGGACGGCAAAACTCATGAGGACAAGGTGTTACGTCAGAATTACCCCTTCGATTCCCCTACGAGCCAAGACATGTAGGCCAGGCACATTGCTCTGAGATGAGTGACCAATACACAATGGGAGAACGAAGGGATGAGGACTTTGAAACTCTTCTGGCTTGACCTTGACCATTCTGGGGTGATCCCCTACGATCGCGAGCATCAGGAATCCTCGGTAGACTCGCACCTAATCCCGCTCCGATTCCACATAGGCATGGATGCCTTACATGCGAATACTCCTAGCCTTGATTTTGACGGCCCTCCTAGGGGGAGCCATCGGCTGGCTGATCATTGAGGACCGCTCTAACCGGCTGGTCTGGGACCACTTTGACGCCGTCAAGCATGGCAGGCTCTATCGCAGCGGTCAGCTTACTTCCGACCAGTTGACCGAGGCCATTGCAAGTCTACGCCTCCGTACGATCGTGAGCTTCCAGACCCCAAGCCCCCAGGTCGACCGAGAACGCGAGATCTGCAAAGGGCTCGGAGTGGACTTCCTCAACTTGCCCATGCCGGGCGACGGCTTCGGTCAAGAAGCCCAGTTCCGCGCGGTTCTCAAAGCCGTTGACGACATCGACCGGCGGCCGGTCTTGGTCCACTGCGCACGCGGGACCTGCCGGACCGGAGCCGCTGTCGCTCTCTATCGATTCGAACGCGACGGATGGACGATTGATGATGTCTCAGCAGAGATGAAGCGGCAAACCTATCGACAGGGTTGGCTACCCGGCTATGTGTTCAACATGGTCAGGACCCGACCGAACGCCGATCTGTTCGAGCCGCAGGTCGTCTACGACCAGAACCTTCCCAAGCCGGAACCCACCCACGCGTCAGCGGCGGAGATCATTGACCATGCCCACCACTGAGCCCGCCTTGGCGTCGACCGACCTGCCCCGCTCGCAGCACTCGTGGAGCGGGTTTGCCGTTCCCCAACTGGTGGGCGGGACACTCCTCTGGTGGTCAATCCTCGGTGTGATGGCGATCGGCTTCCTCTTTGTGGGTGTGAACTCGCTCGACCTCTCGCCGACCGAAGCTCGACTGGGATTAGCCGTTGGGGCAGGAATGGGCCCGTTCGGCAAGGTCTACGGAGGTTGGGCCACCGACGTCTGGCCCCTGCCATTGGCCCTCGGTCGGATCTGGGCGATGTTCGAGGGGACCTGGGCATCGGCGGGAGTTGTCCGCTGGCCAGGTGCATTCGCGGCGCTCCTGCT
Source organism: Isosphaeraceae bacterium (assembly GCA_025356475.1). Lineage (GTDB taxonomy): Bacteria > Planctomycetota > Planctomycetia > Isosphaerales > Isosphaeraceae > JANXSX01. The sequence continues at coordinate 6,091 of JANXSX010000149.1, forward strand.
TGTTGCCATTCTCGCCCGGCGATCCGCAGAAGTGCTCGGGGGCAGAGCTGGACTATTAACCGGCCTGACCACGTTGGGAAGCCTGGCACTGATCGACCGATCTTCACTTCTTGGTCTCGACGTGTTGGCAGCTCTCGGAGTCGTCGCTGCCCTCGATCGAATCATTGCCAAGGGGCCAGACACCCGCGCGGGACTCTGGTTAAGCCTGGCGTTCCTGTCGGCAGGCTGGCCCCCCGTGGCGCTGGTTGGATTGACACTTTTGATCCTTCAGCGGAAGGACGCCGGTGTGCCGTTCCGCTTCGTAATCCCCGTCGTCCTGACCGTGGCCAGTTGGTCGATCTGGGCCTGTGTCACGGTCTCTCCCGAGGCCTGGTTGACCGCCCTCGGTATGCCTCTGACCCAGAAGTCTGCCTGGGGATTGGTGCCGAACGTGATCACTCTGGGTCTGCCGTGGGCACCGATCGCGCTCCTTCTGGCATGGCCCTCCGTCCGAGCCCAGTTCGGATCAACGACAGGGACACCTTGGGTCATGGCCTGGATTCAGGCCCTCGTCGTGTGTCTGGTCGTGGGAACGGTCATTCCCGGACTGGCTATGGCCGCTCGGCTCCCTGCGGTGCTTGCCTTGTGCGTTCTGTCGGCAGCCTGTCTGGACTGTGCCTGGGTTGATCTTGCAGCTTGGCCAGCGTCAGCCCGTCGAGTCTTTGCGGGCCTGCTGCTCCTGGTTGTGGCGTTGTGGGCTGCGATTGTGGTTGGGTACTTTGGGTATCTCTCACTCGCTGTGACCTACTATCGACCGCTAGCCATTGTCCTCTTTGCCTTGGTCGGTCCCACCCTGTTCGTGGCGATCTTGGCGGCCTCGTCGGGTCAAGGACGTCGAGCGGTGATTGCGCTTGGACTCGTGGCATGTGGGCTCAAGATCGCATATGTCGGCTTCTTTGCACCTGAGTGGAACTACAAGACCGGACAAGGGCCCTGGGGCCGAGCCATCGGCCAATGGGTTCCCGCCCGACGGTTGATCTACACAAGTCACGTCTGGCAGCCCGACCTGGCATTCGCAACCGAACGCCAGTTCCACCAGCTCGTCAATCCCCGGGTCCTGGAGTACCAGCGCGACCCTTTGCCTCGCTTCGTCCTCCTGCACGATCAGGAGTTCGCCCACTGGCCCGAAGACGCGATGCCACTGGTGAAGATGGCCGAATTCGAGGATGCGTATGGCTCGAAGCGCGTCCTCGCCAGGACCGCCGGCCCGTTCTCTTGGCGTCAGGCCTCGATCGATGCGAGAGCCTATAAAGAGTAAGCTACTTCGCCTTTGGCCCCCTCGATTCCTTCTCGACGATCCCCCCCAGGCCGAACCGCCGTCCCAGCTCGGCTTCGACGGCGGCCCAGTTCAGGTCGCGGTAGCCGAGCATCACCATGCTATGGAACACCAGATCCGCGACCTCACGGATCAGGTGGGCCTCGCCCTCCCGGCCAGGTTCGGCGGCGGCCTCAACCACCTCGGCAGCCTCCTCGGTAATCTTGGCCCCGATCTTGGGGACACCCGCTTGGAGGAGTGACACGACATACGATCGCTCGGCGGGAGGGTTTCGCTTCCGCTCGATGATCACGTCCATCAACGCATTCAGAATCGAAGCTTGATCAGGCATAGCACTTTTCGGGGTTGGAACTCGATCTCACTGGGTCGTAGTCAGACGCTAACAGCCCGACCCGGGGCGGTCAAGCATAGGAATCCGAGGTCAGGCGTGTCAAAATCGATCTGGATTCCATTTCTCCGGGAACGCATCACGATATGCCACTTTGCTTGACCTGGCTCGAACAAACGTATCTGGCGGTCGAGATCGAAGAACTCACTCCAGAGGCGTTCCGTGGCTGCACGGCCCAGGAAGTCGCCAATCGACCCGCGCGCGTCGGGAACGCGAGTGGCTCGATCGGGGACCTGTTCCGAGTGGAGGGAGAAGCAGATGGCTCCCTCGTGCTTGAAGGCGATCTCTGCCACGTTCGAGGCATCGGCCAAGGGATGTCGACCGGGTCGATCGTCGTCCGAGGCAACGCGGGGCCTCGACTTGGTATGAAGATGACCGGGGGGACGATCGACGTTTATGGGGATGTCGATGTCTGGGCCTGCGCTGAGATGGCGGGAGGTCTCGTTACAGTTCAGGGCCGCGCGGGTGATTACCTCGGGGCGGCTTTGCCGGGGAGTCGGTCGGGGATGCGTGAGGGTGTTATCATTGTTCATGGGAACGTGGGTGATGATCTCGGCCTGGCGATGCGGCGGGGCCTGATCGCGGTGGGGGGCAAGGCAGGAGCGGGCTTCGGGCGGGCCATGATCGCCGGGACAGCCGTCGCCATGGGCGGGGTTGGGCCAGGGGCGGGCTCGGGGATGAAGCGCGGAACCCTTGCCTTGCGGGGTGTCGACCCCAGCGAACTCCTTCCCACGTTTATCGGGGCGGGGCCCTATCGGCCACCGTTTTGGGCTATTTACGCCCGCAAACTCGAGCAGTTGGGCCTGAGCCTGCCCCCCCAGGTTATCAGCGGCACGCCCTATCGCTACAATGGCGATCTAGCGGAAGGAGGGCAAGGCGAAGTCTTGCTCTGGGACTGAGACTGAGCGCGACTGCAAAGGCCGAACTATGACGATATCACTCAACACCCGAGCCCAACGGGCGGTCGAGTCCTTGCTTGCCAACGCCGAGGAACGTCGGGTCACGGCTCACTCCGTCGAGAAGGGGGGCCGATGCATCGATTGCGGGGTCACTTCACGAGGAAGCCTACAGGCCGGTCTCGACCTCGCTCGGATCTGTCTGGCCGATCTGGCCCAAGTCACGATCGTGCCCGGCGATGTTGGCGGGGTCGCGTGTCCAATCGTTCAAGTCTTCACCGATCACCCCGTGAAAGCGTGTCTGGCTAGCCAATACGCAGGCTGGGCGATCAGCGAAGAGAAGTACTTCGCGATGGGGAGTGGCCCGATGCGGGCGGCGTATTGCGGCGAAGCCATCTACACAAAACTCGGGTTCAGGCGTGAAGAAGCGCACATTGTTGTTGGGGTACTGGAGTCGCGGAAACTCCCTACGCCGGCAGTCATCGCCAAGATTGCCAAAGCCTGTGCGGTCCCCCCTTCCTGCGTGACACTCTTGGTCGCGCCCACGGCGAGTCTTGCAGGTACGGTCCAGATTGTTGCTCGGTCGGTCGAAACCGCCTTGCACAAACTGGTTGAGCTCGGGTTCGACATGAGCCGAGTCCTCACAGGTTATGGGACCGCCCCTTTGCCGCCAATCGCCAAGAATGATTTGGCAGCCATCGGCCGCACCAATGACGCCATCCTTTATGGAGCAAGGGTCGTCCTCCAAGTGACAGGTGATGATGAGATCATCAAGTCGATCGGCCCCAAGGTCCCCTCGTCTGCGTCTCATGATCATGGGGAACCGTTTGCAGCGATCTTTGCTCGCTATGGCAACGACTTCTACAAGGTCGACCCCCACTTGTTTAGCCCGGCTGAGGTCGTGTTCCAGAATATTGAGACGGGGCGCACCCACTGCTTCGGGAAGCTGGCCCCGGACATCCTGAGCCGATCGTTCTACGGCGAAGCTTAAGATCGGCATCGCCGGTCGGTCGTAAGATGGTTCAGCACGCGAACAATTCGAGAGTTAGGATTCTCATCATATGATCGTCGAGCGTTCGAAGACTGCGTTGATCACTGGAGCGTCGACCGGCATCGGCGCGGCCTTCGCCCGTCAACTTGCCGCTGACGGCATGAACCTGATCCTAGTCGCACGATCGGAAGACAAGCTCAAAGCACTTGCGCAAGAGCTTGCCAATGCTCATCAGATTCGAGCCGACGTGATCGCCGCCGACCTGGCGAAGCTGGAGGAAGTCGCCCGAGTCATCGCGGAAACACGAGGAATGGGGAGCGAGATTCATCTCCTGATCAACAACGCAGGGTTCGGCACGTCAGGGAAGTTTGAGGATCAAGACCCAGCCCGCGAGCAGGAAGAGATTCTACTCAACGTCGCGGCACTCGTTTCCCTCACCCATGCGTTTCTCCCTGGTATGCTTGCCCGAAGGGCTGGGGGCATCATCCAGGTCGCTTCGATCGCTGGTTTTCAGCCAGTTCCCTACATGGCGATCTATGGCGCGACCAAAGCCTTTGTCCTCTCGTTCAGCGAGGCCCTTTGGGCCGAATACCGAGGGCGCGGTGTCAAGGTTCTGGCCCTTTGCCCGGGACCGGTCGATACGCCGTTCTTCGAGATCGCCAAGGCGCATGACATGGCGCTCGGCAAGATGGATACGGCAGAGAATGTCGTCGCGACCGCACTCAAGGCGATTGAGCGCGGAAAGAGTTATGTCATTCCCGGTCCGATCTCAAACCGAATTCTGACCTTCCTCACGAGACTCGGCAGTCGAGCCAATGTTGCCCGACTGACCGAGCGGATGATGCGGCCTAAAGCCAAAGGTCAAGGGTAGGGACAACCAGCGAGTCATTCTTATTTTCCGGGCGTTTCAGCTCGAATTTAACCTGAGCAGGAGCAACAACCGTGAGCCCCATCAGAATCATGAGGGGCCTCCGAATTTGTTCGAGTCGTTTGTCTGGCAAGCATTCTCCGAAGAAATTACGGGTTGAGGGGGACTCGCCCGCAGGCGAGAACCCCCCGTTATCCGTGGGCTCGGATCATTCGGCGATGGCCTTGGCACCGGCTTGGGCGATCTGGGTGGTTAGCTTATACTTGAATCCGTCGACATCGTAGCTCAGCTCGACCAACATGGCTTCGTAGCCGGTCGTGGGTCGTGGGGTCGTGAACGAGGACTTCGTTCCGTCCATCGACTCCGACGCGGTCCATTTCGCTTCTCGGAAGTCACGAGTCGGTGCCTGAGTGCTCCACACACGTGTTGACTTAGGGGCGGGGTTGGCCGTCAGCTTGATTTCCAGGGTGTCCGAATTGGTGACGAACTGCCAGTCGACTTTGGGAAGGGTCTGACCCTTTACCGCAAGTCGATACAACGCACCAACACCGCCGATGGCGAAGTCCCGATTCTGGTCGAGGCCATGCCCCGCGTTCGGCAGGAAGACGATGTTCTTGGGTCCCTTGAGATCGCCGAAGTAGAGGCTCGACGCGTCGAGAGTCCAGTAGCGGTCATTGGTGCCATGAATCAAAAGCTTGGGCTTGGCGAGACGCTCGCGGTCGCGATAGCTGTAGGGGTCAACCATTGCCCAGAGGGCCTGAAGTTCGGGAGCGTCGGGGCGCTGGATGAGATCACGACTGACGTAATCGTTGATCTGTTCGCTATACGCGCCCCAAACCTTGAGCTGGTGGGGACCTTGTTCCTTCATGTTTAACGTATCGATCACCATCGGAGCCAAGGCAATCACCCGATCGTCGACCGCCGAAGTGAGCCAGGTGGTCCAGCCCCGCTTCGAGGCCCCGGTCACCACGAATTTGGAGACTTCAATCTTGTACTTCTCTTTGGCGAACGCCTGAACGGCATCCATCGCCTTCACAGCGCTCTTGGCCATCGGGAACAGCAGGGGCCAGCTCTCGTCCTTGGTTTCGAGGTAGCGAACGAAGGTCTCAGCGATCAACGTGTCTTCGGTCTTGTTACCAAGCAGAGGCTGGTTTGGGACTTGTGCGAGGATCGCCACGCGAGCCTTGCAGCTCTCGGCCATGGCAAAACCGAGCAGGGTATCCCCACCGCGAACTTCGTCGAGATTGTTATTGCCACCACCAGTGATGAACAAGATCATCGCTTCAGGATTGGTAACGGTCTTGGGTTCAAAGATCCGAAGTTGGTGCTTCCAGGTGATACCCTGCCAGACCTGAGAGGTCAGCGTGATCCGGTGGAAACTGCCGGCTGGGGTTGTTGTCGTCTCTTCAAATTTCCAGGCAAATGCCGAGTCGGGCCGCTTGACATATTCATCAAGGCCAGCCTGAGCGGAATGGGCGAAAGCGAATAGGGCTGCAAATCCGAGACAGAGCCTGGACATGAAGAGTTCTCCGGGATCTCGAGCAACGTAGGATCGAAGAGGCATTGAAACATGGTCGAACCCGCAGTGCCAGCCCCTATTGCGAGTTCGTTACACCGGCCTCATGCACGCGACGCATGACCTCATGCAGCTTGATATGAAAAGGGCCGAGTTTGCCACCATAGTTTCCGGCAGTAATCTGGAAAATGCCTGGCAACGCCCCAGCTTCGATCCCCACCCGGGTCGCCTCCTCAACGGCCCCGAGCGTGAGCCCATCAATGACGATCTCGTAAGCGGCACCCGCCTTGATGGGTAGCTCGGAGTTGACCAATCCTCGAAGGGTTGGTGCGTAAGCGGCGTTGGTACTGGCACGTAGGAACTTGTACTTGCTACCCACCTTAGAGCCCGATCGTGCGATCCCACCTGGAAATGGCATGATGACACCGGCAACCTTACGCATTGCGAGCAGCGATGCTTCGGCAGCCGCCAGAGTGCAAGGGCCGTCCTTCCCGACGAAAATCAAGTTCCCCCCAGCAACCCCTTTCGTCGTTCCGAACGTCTCCTCGCAGGTAAATTCGCCGTCCATGACCGGGATTCGCCAGTACCGCTGATCTCCTAGCTTCTTGCTGATCTGCCAGCCGTCGCCGAAATAGCGGAGCCGCCCACCCACGGTGATGGTCTTCTCACCGATCGGCAGACCGTTATAACAAGCCGTCGTCGGACAAGTCATGACACACTGGCCAACCCGGTTTGCCACCGCTTTTTCGAGGGCATCCCGGCTGAATGCGAACAGTAGCACAGAGACCCCGGGGCGACCGTCCGGAGCTTCGTTGGGACTCAGAATTCGCTCAATCGCCGCCTCGGCGTCGCAACCGATCACACTGGTTGCATAACCCGACATGGTTCGACCGGCGATCTCAGCCCAGTTTAGCGAGTCCGCTGTGATAATCACCCGAGCAGCGGTCATCGGAAAGGCTTCGGCGAATGTGTCGAGAACCTCGACTCCTCGAATGTTCACGACTGCACCTCCTTTTGACCGTCGCAAGGCACCGTGATCCCAGGGCCGATCTCTTCGGGATCGACCCCGAAGTGGGAAAAATGGATCGAAGCACTCCGATGATATTGCTCTTCAATCGACCGGACGACATCCGGATCGGTCTCGAACGCCAGATGCATGGTCCGGCCTGCGGGGATGGCCCTGAGTTCGCCACCGTCAAGAACGACATCCCCTCGAATGATCAGATACCGAGGTAAGGAAAACATCCGAGTTTTGTCATCATCGGGGGCGTAGAGGGTGACGTCGCCATCCGCACCAATCCCAAGATGCCCTTTGTGTTTCAATCCCAGGATTCGGGCTGGAGCGGCGCGTGTAATGATGGCGATCTCGGCCAAGGAATACTCGCGAGGCAGATCCACCAGCGCCGTCTTCGTCCGAACCGCTTCAGGAAGGCTCGCGAGCACGTCGCGCCTCAGGCCCCGATCCATCAATAGAGCAATCACTTGCGGATATGCCAGGAAAGAACCACCGTTAGGATGGTCAGTACTCATCGCAATCCGCCAAGGATCGTCCATCCGCAGATACCACTCGAGGCCAATCGCCCATTGCCAGGCGTGAACGACATTTTTGTCTCGGTACTCGATCGGAACGATACCGCAACCGGTCTCCATCTCGATGTCATTCGACACCCATTTCCGTTTGGTCACCCTCTGCAGAAACTGCCCGACCGGTCCGTCCGCCGTCATGCTCGTGGTTTCGCCGAACAGGATCTGACCGACGTCGACCGTCAAGTTCGGGTGCGCGTTCACGTAATCGACTAGGGGACCCACGCTCGAACCGAAGGAATCGAGATCGGTCGGTGTTCCTCCATACGAATGGAACTGGATGTGGGCCATGTGCGTTCGATGCCCATCGATCGCACGCATTGACTCCTCACAGATCGCCGCATTCCCAGGTACACCTAGGTTCAATCCATGGAGATGCATCGGATGAGGCAAACCAAGCTGATCGACCGCCTGGGCAAGTTCGGTCATGATCTGACGTGGCGTGACATCAAATCCGGGAACCTGCTGGTCCAGAGTTGCGAGATTACCGTGGCCTTGCTTCCAGGTCTCGACTCCGCCGGGGTTGACCACCTTGACTCCCAAGGCCCCCGTCGCGTTCAGGAGCCAGCTCATATACTCACGTAATCGTCCGGGATTTTGCTCCCGGATGGCATCCATCACTTGATGATTATTGCCCATCAGTGCCAGGAAGCCTTTATCGATAATCGGCGTATCTTGAAACTCATGGTGGGCATGCCTCGCGCCGAGGGGGGCGATCGCGGCATCGACCGCAGTCCCATAGCCAAGCCCCGCATATTGGTATCCCGTCACGAACGAGGTGGGGACGGTCGAGGTCGTTCCCGATCGGGTGAGTTCAGAACGTGACCACCCTTTCGACTCTCGCGCCTGTTCGGGCCGGAGTCCCCTCGCGGCATTGACCTTCGACCCGGCGATATGGCAATGCATGTCAACCCCGGCCGGCATGACCACGTAGCCACGCGCGTCAATTGTCCGATCGGCCTTGAATCCTGGATCCCCTGGAGGAGCAATAATCGACCCATCGCCGATCCAGACGTCGGCCACCACTCCGTCAAGACCGTTGGCGGGGTCTACCACGAATCCGCCCCGGATGTGCAATGTCCTCATAGGTCGATGGTCTCGATAATCGTCCAGGTCGCGCTCGACTTCGATCCAGATCCTATCGCCTTCGAGCTTGAAGTTCGACCACTCGCCCAAGCAGATCTCTGAGTAGAGACTCCTCGGTCCGGTAACTTGACTCTTGGATCGCTCGGAGAGGCAGCATGACTCCGTCGACGCGAGCGACACTCCCCCGTGCTTCGATTCCAGGCCTAGCCCCCTCAATCCCAACCGCGAGGCCTAGCCTTCTCGTTGCCTGGAACCCAATCGCCAAGGTCGGAATGTTGGTCCCAAAGTGTTGATCGGATTGACCCAAGATGAGTAACACATCCCCTTCCGAGCGGGCCAACCGAGCATCGACCGACGTATCGCCCACCAGCGAATGAGGGACTCCCGAGGAGAAGTCGATCGCGGACGGATAGCCAGCCTGCCAGGTGAGGACGGATTCCGCCCCTGCGAGGTTGCCGGCTTGACCGAGGCCGATCGCCACGAATCGCGTCCGCTCGTTCAGTTCCCGGACCAGTAAGAGCAGACTTTCGATTGAGGCCGCAGGGAGGTCCGACCCAAAGAAACATGCCCCATACGAGGCAGTCATCATCGTCGAGGCCCAACCCTGAATCGCCTCAAAGCTCAATCCAGTCGCCGTTTCAACTCGTGCGCGATCGAGCCAAGCGTTCCGCAAGATCGCTCGCAAGGTCGCAAGAACCGCCAACTGGGAGCAAGGGTCAACACGGTGGGTTACGTCCGCCGGCGTTTTCGAGTTGGACCTAGCCACGATCACAGTCCGGGCTCGAGTGAGAAATCGACCCTCGGGCACAGCCGAGTAGCGTTCCATGTGCCTAGGGTGAGTCACCATCGGATCAACACCAAAGAAGACGACCACATCAGCCCGGGCCTTCACCTCGCCCAGCGAGGCGGTCACAATCCCGACGCGGGCGAAAGCTTGCTGGCGAGCGAGATCCCACGACTTGCTGGAGTCGATCACCCCGCCAAGGGTGTCGGCCAGAGCAACGGCGAAGCGCTGGGCTTCGATCGTCAGGCCGCATAGGCCCGTGATCAGCGGAGCCTGGGCCGAAACCAGAATCTCGGCGGCTCGATCGAGAGCAGCATCGGCGGTCGATGTACTGCCATCGATGGTTGCCTCAAGCGTGGGCTGTCCTTCGTGAGAGAACCAAATCCGACCCGGATCGCAAGCATGCCGAGGATCGAGGATTCCATCTTCATCCACGATCACTTCGATATCGTCACATAAGCAGCCGCATCCCAGACAGACCGAACGCCCTGCGGTGATGGGCATGCTCTTGGTCCCTTTCAAAGAACGAAGCGTCTCTCAACCTTGAGGATCGATGATCCCGGCGAACCGCCCATCATGCAAGGCCGAGCCGACCAGGACGACCGAGGCTCCTGCATCTTCCAGGGCGGCCAGGTCCCCAGGTCGGTCGATACCGCCTCCCAGGGACCACTCAATCCCAGGGTGTTTGCTGGCCAGCTCGCGAAGTAAGGGGAGTGTTCCTGTCCCTTGCCCCATTCCAACCCGCGTGAGGTCGAGAATCAAGCATCGGCCAAATCCCGCTTTACAAACAATCTCTGCCACTTCCAACGGAGTGGAGCTTGACCATGCCGATCCGGGAGCAAAGATGGGCTTTCCCTCGCGAAGGTCCAAGCTGAACACGACCCGATCCTTGCCGGCAAGAGCGACGATCGCGTTCAAATCATGTGGAGATCGCCAGGTCTCTAAGCCAACGACGACCGTTTCAACCCCGGCATCGAGCAATCGTGTTAGATCATCGAGTGAACGAATTCCAGCGTCGACCCAGAGCCGGAATCCGCGACGGATCAACTCCTGACTGACCGGGCTCGAGGCCCCCCGACCCTCGATAGCGTCGAGATCCGCGAGATATAAGTCGGGATAGCCGAATGTCTCGCGGATCGCCTCAGCGAGCTTGATTGGATCGGAACCGGGTCGCAAGATCGACTGAATCGGGCGATAATCCGACCGGTGTCCCCCCAAGGCACGTACTGCCTGCCCGAGACGGATATCGAGTACAGGGATGATCCGAAGAGCCATGGCGGAGAATCTCTCATCAGACGGCGAATCGTGATCCACGAATATATCACCGGTGGAGGCCTCGCGGGGCTGGATCTTCCGAACTCGCTCGCTGCCGAGGGCTCGGCAATGCGGAGGGCGTTAGCTCGCGACTTTAGTGCTTTACCCGACACCGAGGTCATCATGACATTCGACTCTCGCTTGGTTGCAACTGAGTCAGATGGCCTGTGGAAGACAGTTACGGTCGGGATCGGGGGGGAACTCGACACCTTCGAGAACTTGGCCTGTCGTGGAGACACTTGGACACTGGTGATTGCTCCCGAGACCGACGGAATCTTAGGGGAGCGAGCTCGTCTCATCGAATCGTTGCAAGGGGCTCGCTCATTGGGCTCGAACTCCGAGGCGATCGGAGCCACGTCGGACAAGCTCGACCTCGCCCACCTCTGGGTGGAACATGGGATCAATACTCCAGAAACCTGGAGGGTCGAACCCAATCAGCCACTCCCACCTGACGCCAGTTATCCCGCCATTCTCAAGCCGATCGACGGAGCAGGATGCCTGGACACGTTCCTTGTCCATTCCGCAAGTGAGGCCCCTGAGACGACATGCAAAGCCATCATTCAAGAGTATATCTCTGGGATGCCGATGAGTGCGACCTTCTTGATTGATGCAACCGACCAAGCCCACTTGATCGCGGTCGGCACTCAGTTCATCGACTGTGAGGAAGGCCGATTGCGCTACCGGGGGGGTCGTCTTCCTGAGGATCGACGCCTCTGTGATGCGAATGTCCGAGCCGCCCTTACTGCGGTCAGTGGGCTTCGCGGATTGGTCGGCATTGATTTCATATCGACGGCCAGCGGAAGCGTGGTCATCGAGATTAACCCTCGTCCCACCACCTCAATCGTAGGTATCCTCTCAATCTTGGAGCCTGGGGTCCTGGCAAAGGCTTGGATCGATTCGATGGCTGGCCCCTATTGCGGACCAGACCTTGCGAATCTTGTGGATCAATTCGCCGTTAGAAACTTCCATCCAAATGGAATTGTTGATCTATGACGTCACAACCGACTCAGTGGCTTGGTCTCGACATCGGGGGTGCGAACCTCAAAGCGGCTCACTCTTCGGGTCAAGCCCGATCTGTCCCTTTTGAACTCTGGAAACGACCGTCTGAACTCCCCGAGGCGATCCGTCACCTGGTCGCCACTATGCCCAAGTTCGACGCGATTGCTCTGACCATGACCGCTGAACTTTGTGACTGTTACGAGACCAAAGCCGAGGGCGTCCAGAGCGTGCTGGACGCTGTTCCGAAACGTCAGGCGCACGTATGGGGGGTCGATGGGCGATTCTATACGCTTGAGGCGGCACGTATGATTCCGCTTGTGGTCTCAGCCTCAAACTGGATGGCGTTGGCCTCGGTGGTCGCCCGGCTGGGGGAGATCCGTATGCCAGCCCTCCTCATCGACATCGGCTCAACCACAACCGACTTGATCCCTCTCGATCGTCGTCAGGTTTTCGCTCAGGGAAGAACGGATACCCAACGTCTACAGACAGGTGAACTTGTTTATGCCGGGGTTAAACGGACACCGTTGTGTGCTCTCGACACCCAACTCCCGTTCCGAGGGGTGTCGACAGGCTTGGCCGCAGAACTCTTTGCGACCACGCTCGATGTTTATCTGACGCTAGGCGAGATCCCGGAAGCACCTCATGATCACACAACCGCAGATGGGCGGTCAATGACAATCAACCGAGCCCGCGACCGGCTAGCCAGGATGGTCGGAGCTGATCGTGAGGGGTTCTCGAAACAGGACGCTTTCGACTTCAGTCAAGAGGCTGATCAATGCCTAGTGACCAGACTGGAGAAGGCAGCCCGCAAAACCTGTACGGCCACGATCGGAGAACCGAAAACGGTGATTGTCGCCGGCTCAGGCGAGTTCCTGGCGAGGAGGGTCGCGCTTCGACTCGTTCATGAGAACGACATGTTCAGCCTGGCAAGTCTCTGGGGATCGGCGGCCTCCGACGCAGCTTGTGCCCACGCGGTCGTTCAGCTAGCCCAAGACTTGATCGGATGAGCGAACTCGTCGTCGTAAAGGTCGGAGGAAGCTTGCTCAACTGGCCGGAACTGCCGATTCAACTCAATCAATTTCTCGATCGGATGACATCGACTCAGATCCTTCTGATCGCGGGGGGAGGGAAGGCCGCCGACCTTGTCCGCGACTTTGACAGAATCCACATGCTCGGCGAGGCACATGCACACATTCTTGCCTTGCATTCACTCGATTTGACGGCCCACTCTCTGGCGGCGGTGCTGCCTCGATTGCAGGTTGTGGAATTCGTCACCCAGCTCGACGATCTCTGGGCAAAGGGGGAAATCCCGCTGCTCAGCCCGCGCCTCTTTCTGGGGGAGGATGAAGCTTCAGCGAATCCGCTCCCTCATCGCTGGGAAGTGACGACGGATTCCATAGCCGCCCGAGTCGCAGTAAGGCTACACGCCCGTGAGCTGATCTTGCTCAAGAGCATCTCGGTAGAGCCAGGGACATCACGGATCGAGGCCGCTCGGCTCGGCCTCGTCGATCCGTTTTTTCCGGAGGCCGCTGCACAATTCGCAAGGGTCCTTTTCAAGAATCTCCGGGAGCCAGATTCGCCGGTTGTCCAACTCGCTTGAGCTTATTTCTCGCATTCTGCGATAATGCGTTGGTATGCTTTGCGAGCATAGTCATAGTCGAGTTCCGCTTGAGCGAGTTCGTCGGATTTGTAGGTGCCCTTTTTCATGGTCCAGCACTGATCGACGCCCATCAGACACCATTGGGCGCTCGCTTTGCTGGCCCGGATTGGCTTATCTCCGACCAAGACAAAGAGCGGGTTCGTGTGCGCTGAGGGAAAGACTCGAACCGCGACCCAACAACTCGCTGGGATCTCAACATCAAACGTGAGAAGGCGAGGCTCGCCATCGCAGGGAAGGGCCTGGGTGGCGACAGGCAGGCCGTTGACGACGACTTCAACCGGGACAGTCGATTTCCCAGGATCACGCGCTGTCGCGTTCACAGTCAGGCGGATTCGACCCGATTTTGCGAGTTGAATTTCGCTCTCAGCAACACCGGGCTCATAGGTCCTCCCGCCGACCTCAGCTCGGAGGTCCATCAGATGTGTGAGCCCGTTGCTGACATACATTCGTCCGTCGGCGATCGCCTGGACATAGCGATCAAAGTCGGCTGGGCCATCAATCTTCGCATATCCGCGACCCAGGCCAACGCGTTCACCCGTCAGACATGGGAAGTCGGTCTCGCCGCTCGCCCGAACCCGGAAACCACAGTTGAGCACATGATACCACATGTTCAGTTCTGTAATCCTATCGGTATCCATGGTGCTGATGAAGTCGACTGCGGGGACGAGCCGCCCATCCGGTCCTGGAACCTGATGTGGGACGTTCATGATAAATTCATTAGCACCGATACCGTTATATGCAGGGATATTATAGTGGGGCAGACCGTTGGGCCCATCGACCGCCCCCGGAACACGTCCCACGGTACGTTCGAGCCCGATTGCCGAGTGGGCAGGCCCACAAATGGCCCCTTGTTTTTTGGCCCATCTCAACGTGTTCAGGCCCAGAGTCGGCCAGTGATTCTTCGACGTACCCCCCGGATAGATCTGCTCCTTGAGACGAAGAAGGCAGAGATGGCCCGACGCATGGGAGCCGAACCCGGACACCTCGACATCGTACCTAAGGATGAACGGCGGCTTGGACACATCGTCCGGGCGACCACGGAAGAATTGCTTCTGGTAGTCGAAACATGGTCCCCACGTCAAACAACAGCCTATCTTCAGATCTTCGCCCATGATATGCCTCATCATATCCGATGGCTCAACACCCTCCGTGGGATTCTCATAGTGGAGACAACCTGCGGCATGGATGTGGTGATCACCACTCCACCAACCTGCTTTGGAAGGATCAATCCAACGCTTGACTTGGTACCGGAACTCGACCGGTTTGTCAGCGACCAGGAGTTCTGTGACCTCAGGGATGGACTCCGGTCCATGTGTGCAAAGGACCTTATATCGGCCTGAAGGAAGGAGCACCTGCTCGCCTGAAGCACGGTAGACCTGACGCTGGAAGAAGAAATCCGGAGCAAGTCGCTTGGACTGGGCGGGATAGACGCGACCGGCCAGATCTGTGATCACGAACGCACCCGTTGCAGGCTGGCCATCCGCCTCGGTGACCTGAAACGTCACTGGGATCGATGGCTGGGCAACGAAGTCGATCGAGACTTTTCCCGACGTATCAGGTTCGGTCTCGGATGCGAGCGTGATCCAATCGAAGCGAGTCAGCCCCTTACCACTCCCAGGATCGAGCCGAATGGCGGTCAATTCGTCTTGTGCATTGATCCGAACCGTGTACTCGACGCCACGACCAGGCTCGACCTGGAAGTTGGACACGGTCGAGCCGTCCGGTAACGACTTCTGTTTGGTTGACCAGAAGACCTGCCCTACACCAGGCTGATCGAACTTTGCCCAAAAACGGAGGACCATCCGTCCCTTTGGTGCCGACACGGGAGCGATCAGATAAGGGTCGATGCCTTCACTTGTGACCTGAAGCTGGTTGTCAGTCACCGCAATTGTGCAATCATGTGCAGCTTTCCAACCGTCGAGATCCTTCGTGAATCGCCACTCGCGGATGGTCGGCCCAGGCTTAGCCTTCTTGAGAGGCTGACCCTCTTCAAGAGTGAACACAAGTTCTCCGGTCTTCTCTCCTGCATCTCGGCTATAGAGTTGAACAATCGTATATTCGAGTTCTAGACCGCTGAGGTTGGGCAAGAGGGGCTGGCCCGTGTAAGGGAGGAGCCCCAACCAGCGTGAAGCAACCTCTTCTTTAGGGGAGTTCGCCAGGCTCCTCGCGTTTGGGCTGTCGGAACGGAGCGATCCCGTTGAGCCCCCTCGATTGGCAACCTTGACGAGAAAGCATCTCCATCCCTGCTCCACCAGTTCGGGCTTGGTGGAACCCCGGACGACTCGACTGATACCAGTCTCGTCGATCTCGATCGCCGCGACGCAGAACGGGTCAAGGATCCGCTGGACGCCGGTCGCAACCTGGGCATCCCCCAAACTCGCAGCAAGGGATTCAAGTGATTGCCGGGTCTCGTTGGGCAGCGGTTGCCCAAGCTGGTCGAGCGCCTGGCGAACTCGGTTTGCCTGCGCCAATAAGGGTTGAGCTTCAACCTTGGCCAGGATCGGCCAACCTTGATCCGCAGCTCGAACCTGAACACCGGACACGAGAAACAGCAACATCCACTGTCGGAAATTGCCACACCGATTCATGTTGGACCTCGATTCAGGAACGGGAAATTACGTGTTGAGGTCTATCGACTTTTTCCTGTGTGCATCATCGAATGTAAACGAGCCCCATCGCCTTTGGACCCAGTAGGGAGTAGGATAGGGTTCCGTGCAACTGGGAGACTCTGAGGATGTTTCGATCGCCTTGGCCCACCATTGGGATAATGCTCGTTCTGGCTGGAACGTCTGCTGGGCAAACCTTGCCTGAGACCGTTCCCGTCGAGAATCCCACAGCCCTGCTCGCCAACGTGGGCATGATCCAAGGCACACTGAGCGAACTCGGTGCATCTCTCCCAAGTGCCAGTTTGGCCGCAATTCGGTCGGCGATCAAGGGGATGGAAGGGGAGAGCCTTCAAGAAGCGGTCGACCCACATGTCTTGCTGGTCGTGACTCTGAATCCTGAAGGGCGAGTCAAAGTCAGTCGTGGACCTAAAAAGCTTATTCTCACTCAAAATATGCCTGGATATGCAATTCTGAAAGTTGTCAATCAGAGTGGGGGCCAACAACGGTTGCGTACCCTGTCTTCCTATACGGGCTCGATACGTTCACCTTTTCAGGTTGCTTTTTGGGATCAAGGCAAATATCGATCTGATCTGAGCGGGGAACTCGTCGAGTATCGGCTCTTGCGGATATCGTGTGATGACGTTGGCAAGCGAGAACTGACGATTGGTTTTGATGCCGGTCAGGGGACGCAAGATCTCGGTTTTCGCGGCGAGACTCCTGTGCTGTTCGAAGTCCATTCCAAACAATAACCCTAGTCCGATAAGTTGGAGTTGGAGGGATGATCGAGTACGAGTTTGATGTGCCGATTCCGGGCGAGATCCTCCCGGAAGATTGCTGGGCCAAGACGGCGATCAAGCGCCTACCACTCCCCGCTCCGCTCGATTTTGCGGCAATTTTCGGAAGAGTCGCCCCCCTCATTGTGGAGGTCGGCTGCGGCAACGGTCGGTACACCCTTCAGAGTGCTCTGGCGAGACCCGATTTTAACCACTTTGCAAGCGACCTTTTGCCCGTAGTGATCCGCTACGCAACTCGACGCGGCAACCAAAGGGGGCTGCACAACGTTCGCTTCGCCGTGAGAGATGCAGAGTCGATCATTGGTGAATACCTTGGCGAGGGGGTTGCCTCCGAGATCCACCTCTACCATCCTCAGCCTTATCATGATCCAAGGCAGGCGCATCGACGACTCGTCACGCCTCGATTTCTGGCCGATGTCCATCGGACTCTCGTGCCAGGGGGACTCTTCGTGATCCAGACCGATAACCCTGATTATTGGTCCTATTTCACGCAGGTCATCCCTACCTACTTTGACTGGCACGAGCAGGACGAGCCCTGGCCGGATGCCCCTGAGGGCCGCTCCCGACGCGAGATTCTGGCGCGATCTCGCAATCTCAAGATCTTTCGAGGCTTTGGAACGCGACGCGATGACCTGGATCGAGGTGCCGCGTTCGCGGCGCTCCAATCGCTCCCCGCCCCTTCCTTCCGTTCGCGTGGCCCCTGGTGCGACCTCGACGTCTGGGAAGAGCGTCAGCCACCACCGCGTTGAACGAACTCGTCTTCATCAGGAACGTTGGCTAGCAAGCTGTTCATATCTGGAACCGGCTCGGCAGTGACATGAATTGTCCGACTCTTTGTAACGGTGCGTGACCCCGAATGGAGGAACCGCTGCACGAGCATAATGACACGGATTCCTGCATAACACGAGACGGCACCAATGGCATAGTGCATCCATGTCCATCCTTGCCTTGGGGCTGGACCGTTGAGCCCCCCCTGTGCGGTTGGCCGCCAACCAAGCTTCCCCACCAGCAAAGGCGCTCCACGTGGCTTGTCTCCGGCAATGTAGGCCATCTTCTTAAGGAAGTAGCCGTTGAATGAGACGAATTCCGAGACGTTGGAACCGATTGGGAAACCAGACGGCAGGTCCTCAAACAGACAGCAATATGGGAACCTTTGGCTCTCCGCCGTCGTGATCCAGGCTTCATAAAGCCTCTCCTTGGGACTGATCGCCGAGGAGACCTCGTAGGTGATCACACGCAAGGCAGTCCCTTCGAGATGGACCGGAACCCCACGATATTGCTCGGGGCGATCCCAAAGATGAGTGAAGAGCACATCTCGATGAGATTGGGCGTCCAGATCGTCAGCGGGGGTCGATCGTGCCCTCTCCAGTAGTAACTTCTTCGGGGCGTTGTCGTAAAGCGAGGTCTCGGTGAGATCTCTGACACCCAAGAATTCCTCGGAGCGATCGGGCTCGACGGGTTTCACGATCGGCTTGGTGACGACTCCTGGAGGAGGCGCTGGGTTGCGATCGGCTTGAAACTGGACGAGGATCGCCAAGGAACCCGCAACGAGAACTCCCACCAAGACTAGGAGCTTGGGTAGCTCTCCACCCCGAAAGAACGAGGGCTTTCCGTCCTCTCCGCCGAGGTCAAAACTCATTGGGGAGATCCTTCATCAGCACCCGTCATCTCTGAGAAACTAATTTTTGTGATCTTTAGTTTCGCATAAATATCGATAACTTTCATCACTTCGGAGAAGTGCAGGCGTGGGTCCACGCGGATTAGCGCCTGGTCGAAGGCAAGATCTTTATCGCTTAGGATCGAGGTGAGTTCCTTCTCAAATGCGGCCATCCCATCGATCGCGTTTTCGCCGAGGGAAATGCGACCGAGCCGGCCCCCTTCAGCCGCACGGAGCCCGGTATCCAGGGTTCGGAGACTGGCGGGCAGATCGGCGTTCGACGCGGCATCACTTGACATTTGAGCATCGAGCTTGGTAGCCGCCTGGGCGGGAACCAAGTTCATTGCGAAGGAGGTCTCTTGGGGCGACGGAGTGTACGTGAGAATGAAAAACGTCAGGAGCTGGAAGGCCATGTCCAGCATTGGAGTAATCGGAATATCAACGTCGCTCGACCTCTTCTGCTTTTTCTTTTTCTTGCCGAGGGACATAGTTGATCAGCTCCCTGTCATCGCCTTGAACTCGAACTTCTGGAACCCATTATTTTGACAGGCGTTCATCAATTGGTAGAGGGGCCCGAACGACATGTCTCGGTCGGCACGGATCACGATACGTGTCGGTAACGAGCCGGAAGGGTCGAGCTTGACACCGCCCGCCTTGACGTTGAGTCGCACGAGGGCAGCCTGAAGCTTGATCTGTTCGATCGCTTCATCGCTCGAATAGTTCTTGCCGTTGAAGAGCAATCGACCACTCGAGTCGATATTCAGGACCAGTCGATCCTCAGCAACTTTGCTCGCATCATCGACGGGTCGGGCGGATCCAGCCACTGGGAGCTTCACTCTTTGATCGAAATTATCATTGGAGAAGTTGATAACAAGCATGAAGAAGGTAATCAACTGAAAGACGACGTCGAGCAACGGTGTCAAATTCGGCTCGGCGCGTGTCTCACTAGACAACGACGCAGACATCGATCGGCTCCTTCAGCAAGGTTCGAGGGTTCGGCGAAAGAAATCCCGATCCTCAAGCCTGCTTGGCCTGTTTGGCTGCCGCGAGGAGCGCGGTGATCGTTCGGTCGGCCACCTTGGAACTCTCAACCGCAAGGACGGCAATTCGATTCCGGAAGAAGGCAAAGAAGAAGATAGCGGGGACCGAGAGGGCTACACCCTCAAGCGTGATGAACAGGGCGGTCGAGATCCCGCGTGCGATCTCGTCAGGCTTCGCCTGGGCTCCCACGGAGGTCGCGATCGTCTGGAAACTATCGATCATCCCCATGATTGTGCCAACAAGCCCGATCATCGGGCCGAGCTGACCGATAATCGCCAGGTAGCTCACCCTCGACTCCATTCCTGTGACAATCTCGTCTTGGACATCGCTCATCGCCTCTTTGGCCTCTGCCCGACCGTTCGGCAGCGCGGCCACGCCCGTTCGGACGAGCTTGGCGAGAAACGACTCGCTCTCGCGACATGCGTCATAGGCCTCTTGGAACTTCTTGTCCTTGATGGCGACTTCCAACTTCTCGACGAGTGCGGGCGGAACGGCTTCGCTGACGCGAAACTCAAGAAAGAGCTTCACAACGAGCGCCGACATGTAGATCGAAATCAAGAGCAGACAGAACCCAATCGGGCCGGAGGCTTCGATGACCCATCGGAGCATCGACTTCGACTCAGGTGCTTTGGTTGCAGTCGGTTCTGGGACAGGGATGTCAGCTTTGGGCGCGTCGGCCGCCGGTGCCTCTGTTTTGGCGGCGGGAGCTGCCTCGGCGGCCTTGGGTTCCTGGGCTCTCGCATCACTCGCCAAAAGTCCGAGCGCGAGCACCCCCAGCGCCACCAAGCTCCACGAGACACGCGACAGCGTCGACATCGGCGAACCTCCCTCGAACGAATAGTATGAGCACTCAACCCGGCGTAAAGCCGCCGAATTGAGCAAAGTCAGGCAGTGTTTGAAGCAAACAGATCGGGCGGAAGTGAGCCAACTCGCTTTGATGCATCCACTATCGGGCGCGCTCCGCAAACTGTCAACGGGCCGGTCGAAGGTTTGGCGACAAGAGGATTGACTCGGACTTAATAAAAATCCACATATCAATAGAAATGAGAATGATTTTTTCCCAAGCGTCCCCGTCCACCCCCAGAGGCTGGCAGTTCGACTTCGGTCCATTTCAGAAATCATCCACGATAGACGAGGACTTCCTCGCCCTTATTCACTCGAAGGGAAGAACCAATTCGGCAAGGCTTCGTGGCTTACGACCAGAATCCTCGTTGAATATCGATCTGGAAGCGTATCAACGCTTATTTCCGAGAAGCGCCTGCGCGTAGGAAATTCGCTTATAGAGGACAACTTGGGTCGCGGCCAGACTCTTGGTGTTCATCGCGGTCGCACTGATGAAGACAACATCGCCGGGAGCGGCAATCCCCGTGTTGCCCAGAGTCACACGTGTCATTGAGATCCCAGCGTCATTCATTGGCTGGATCAACACCGAGTTGTTCGAGCCGATCGAAATCCTCAGTGGAGAGACGCTCTCCGCACGGCCGACGACGGTACGCACGCTTGGGAGTGTGAGTTCGCCAATCACGACAGGGTTCGTGATCATGTTCAAGCCCGATAGCACGTTTTGGACGGCAAAACTCGCGGGGTTTACGAAGGGAGTGAATCCGTAGTTTGACATGACGAACGGGGTCGAGACGAGGCTATACGCATCGCTCTCGAAGATGTCGATGTGATCGGTACTCATCGCATTCGGGTTGAGGTCATTACCACTAACCTCCAGCATCGACTGCGCACCGATCGAGGCCAGGTTGCTTGGCCAACGGACGAGGAACTGGCCAATCGCCTGGGAAGAGAGGGGATACTGTCGGCCCTCCTCATCTTGCAGGACGACCCACTTGGAGTTGGCCATGATGACCTGGCACCAAAACCCGGGTGGGGTTGGCTTCTGAGGTCCCGAGTTTACGAGGCCGGGATTCACAATCGGCTCGTTCCCGAGCGGGATTGGAACCTGACCAACAACCAGTTGGGCCTGGACTTGAGCCATCGCCATCAGCCCAAGGACCGACAAAACCGAAAGGCCAACGAAGAGCCCTTGGAGGACTCGAAGCTGACGAAGGCAGCCCTTTGATCGCATGGTGATCTCCAGCCGCAGTAATCCACCCTGATCTCACTATAGACTGTAACGCGCGCAGCGTGTGACTCAAATGCGTTTCCCCAGTTGGCTTCAGTTTGGTACGCTTGGCACCTTCGTCTGCGAATCGCGAGTCGTACGAGGTTGTCATGGTTGATCGTCCGATCGTTTTGTCATTGACCAAGATGCATGAGGCCGGGTTATCGATCCTCCGGTCGGAGAGTCAGCTTAGGATGGCCTCCGGCACAGCTCCCGAGATCCTCCAAAAAGAGATCGTCGGAGTCGATGGGCTCATCATCCGTACGGGAGGTCTGGTCGACGTGGCGCTGTTGGACGTGGGCAATCGGCTCAAAGTCGTTGGCCGCCATGGTGTTGGGTACGACGCGATCGACATCGAAGCCGCGACCGCCCGGGGTGTTCAGGTGGTCTACACGCCTGGGGCGAATACCCAGAGTGTCGTTGAGCACGTCTTCGCGATGATGATCAGCCTGTCAAAGCTCTTCCCCAAGGTCACAGCGGCCCTTGCCGCCGGCGACTACATGTGTCGGACCCGATGGACTGGTCGGGAAATCCACGGTAAGACCTTGGGGATCATAGGTTTCGGTCGAATCGGCCGACGCGTCGGCGAGGTCGCCCACGTCGGGTTTGGGATGAAGGTCCTTTACCACGACATCTTGCAGGCTCCCGACGACGTTGAGGCCAAGGCTGGCGCTCAACGGGTCGGACTCGATGAACTGCTGGCCACTTCGGAATACGTGACCTTACACGTGCCGCTCGATAAAACTACTCGACGGATGATCAACGCGAGTTCCCTTTCGAGGATGCGTTCCGACGCAGTCCTGATCAATGCCTGCCGTGGCCCCGTCGTTGACGAGGCCGCCGTCGCCGGGGCACTCAATGAAGGAAGGCTCTGGGGTTATGGGGCCGATGTGTTCGAGGTCGAACCCCCACCTCACGATCACCCCTTGATCGGTCGGTCCGACTGTCTGCTCACTCCTCACAGTGCCGCCCAGACTGAGGAGGGCCTTCGAAACATGGCTCACGGGGTCGCGATTGATGTCCTCGGGGTGCTCAGGGGGATCGCTCCCCTCAATCCGGTGAACGATCCGAGCGAAGTCGCGGCCCAACGTAAGCAATTGGGATTAGTGCCTTTGGGAACATTCGAACCCTGATCTGGCGGGATGGATCTGATCGATCGCCTCGTTTTTTCGAGCGGGACTTTGCTTGGCGAGTTCCGCTACTACAATGGCAGACATTCGCACCTTGAACCGACTTGGTTCCCCACGGACGCGAGAACCCGACACGATGCCGATCATTGAGGCTCAAGGCCTGACCAAGACCTATAAGGTTTTTCAGAAGAAGGATGGACTGTTAGGAGCCTTGCGCGGCCTCTACCACCGGGAATACAAAGAGGTCAAAGCTGTGGACGACGTCAGCTTCACCATTGAGCCCGGCGAGATGGTCGCCTTCCTCGGTCCCAATGGAGCGGGTAAGACGACAACTCTGAAGATGCTCTCAGGGCTGATCTACCCAACTTCTGGGACGGCCCAGGTTCTCGACTTCCTCCCCTGGAAGCGTGAGGACGAATTCCGGCGCAAGTTTGCACTCGTCATGGGGCAGAAGAATCAACTGTGGTGGGACCTCCCCGCCGCAGATAGTTTTCAGCTCCACCGCGAAATCTATTCGCTTCCACTCGCGGATTTCGAGAAGACCCTGGCCGATCTGACCGAGTTGCTCGGGGTTCAGAAGTTGACGCGGCAGGCCGTCCGCGAACTATCGCTCGGCGAGCGAATGAAAATGGAGCTGATCGCCGCACTGCTGCATCAGCCCGAGGTCCTCCTGCTTGACGAGCCGACGATCGGTCTCGACGTCGTGGCACAGGTCGCCATTCAGAAGTGTCTGCGGGAGTATCATAGTCAGCGAGGCGTGACGATGCTCCTGACAAGTCACTATATGCGGGATATCGAAGCCCTTTGTGATCGAGTCCTGGTGATCACGCACGGCAAGCTGGTCTATGATGGCCCCCTTGTCGGTTTGACCGACCGGTTCGGGGCTGAGAAGCTGGTCAAGTTGTTGTTCGACGGACCCGCACCGAGCGACCTGGGGCGATTCGGCGAAGTGACGAAAGTCGAGGGTCCCACGGTCGATCTGAAGGTGGAACGGACACGCGTCGCCGAGGTCCTAGGCGCGATCCTTGACGCTTACAATATCGTCGATGTCAGCGTTCAGGACCCGCCTTTGGAGCAGACGATCGCCAAGGTCTTCCAGCAAGCGGAGCCTGCCAATGTCGACGCTTGAACTGGGAGCGCCACGGTCGATGTACCGATCAGTTCGCAAGTATGCCAAGATCTATCGAGCGTCGCTCGTTGAGCGAATGGCCTACCGGAGCGACTTCCTACTCGGTACTGTCCTGCGATTTCTGCCGATGATCACCACGATTTTGCTTTGGCAGGCGATCTACAAGGGGGGAGAGGACTCCACCCAGGCTGGCTTCCGGCTCAACGAGATGATTGCTTACTTGCTGCTCACCAACATCAGTCGGATCTTCTCAAGCATGCCGGGGCTTGCTGGCGGAATCGCTCGTGATATCCGCGAAGGAACGCTGAAGAAATACCTGATTCAACCGATCGACATGATCGGATACCTTGTGTCTTACAGGATGGCCCATAAGACCGCTTATGTGGTCATCTCAGCCTTGCCGTATGCCCTGCTCTTTTATGTGTGTCGAGGTTTCTTCGACACCGGTTGGCCAGATCTGCTCACCTGGGTGGCGTACTTGGTCTCGCTGATTCTGGCTTTTTTTGTGGGGTTCTATTTTGAGGTCTGCGTGGGCATGGTTGGGTTTTGGTTCCTCGAAGTCACGTCGCTTCTCTATATTGTCATGACGTTAAACTTCTTCATTTCCGGCCACATGCTGCCGCTCGACTTCTTGCCGCCGTTCTGGGCCAGTTTTTTGAAGGCTTTGCCGTTTCAATATATGGCTTACTTTCCGGCTGTCGTTGTGCTTGGGAAAGTTCGTGGCCAAGACCTTGCGATCGGCCTACTCGGCGAGTTGTTCTGGGCGATCTTTTTCATGATGCTAGCGCGTACCCTCTATACCCGTGGCCTGCGGCGCTACAGTGCTTTTGGAGGATGAGAGCGATGGTCGCAAGCCTCATAAAGTACGCCCGGATGTGGGCTTCGCTGGGAAGATACACGCTCGCTCGTGAACTCTCGTTCCGAGGCAACTTCCTCGTCAAAATCTCGGTTGAGATTCTCTGGCTGTTCATCCTGATCGCGTTCTTCAGCACCGTCTTTGGCCGAACGAAGTCGATCGCAGGCTGGGACGAATGGCAGTACATGTTCTTTGTGGGCTGCTTTTTCGCACTTAACGGGCTGATTGAAACCCTCTTCCTTGATAACTGCAACGAGTTCGCCGAGCTTGTTCGTACGGGTGACCTCGACTTCCTCCTCCTCAAACCCATCGACGAGCAATTCCTGATCACCTGCCGACGGATTGATTGGGGATGTGCGCTCAATATCCCGATGGGATTCGGCGTGATGGGATACTCGCTCTATAAGATAGGTGGACCGGTTGATCCCTTGTCGATCCCGATCTTTTTGATGACTTTCGTCTCAGGCGCAGCGATCGCTTACAGCTTCATGCTGACTTTGACCTCGCTCTCCGTCTGGATGGTTCGGAACCAGTCACTCATGGAGATGTGGTGGCTCTTTTCGAGCCTGGCACGGTATCCTAGGGAGATTTTTGTCGGCACATGGGCGAGCCCCATTGGCGTCTTCTTCACGTTCTTCTTGCCGATCCTGCTTGTCGTGAATGTCCCTTCACAAGCGATGGTCGGGCTTCTCGACTGGCGAATGGTCGGGTTCACCCTGATCGCGACCGTCCTCTGTCTCGGTGCAAGCCGAGCGTTTTTTCGTTTTGCCCTCAAGTCTTACCGCAGCGCGAGCAGTTGAACCATCATGACCCCCAGTAAAACCGCCTTGGGCACTATCCTTCGTCATTGCGGAATAGTTCTCCCCGCCGATCAGCTCGAAAAGCTCTGGGAATACCACGGAATTCTCCGCGCGGCGAATGCCGAACTGAATCTGACACGCATTCATAACTTCGAAAACATGGTGCTTAAGCACTATGTCGACAGCCTTCTTGTGCTCAAGTTCATCGAGCTCCCATCCCCCTTGGTTGATATGGGGAGCGGACCCGGCCTCCCGGGCATCCCCTTGAAAATCGTTCGGCCTGAGATTTCGATGATCCTGGCGGAGCCGCGTGGAGCTCGCGCCGAGTTTCTTCAAGAGGTCGTGAATCGGCTGAATCTTCCCAATTGCGAAGTCTATGCAGGCAAGGTCGGAGCCCGTTTCCCTCGCCAGGTCAAAGGGGTGATCACTCGCGCAGTTGCGACAATTCCGGAGACCTTGGAGCGAGTTGCTGCCTGTCTGGAGCCAGGTGGTCAAATGATATTCATGAAAGGACCTGAGTGTAGTGACGAGGTCGAGGAGGCGAGTCGAACTCAAGGCGATTACTTCAAGTTCGTCGCCGACCACGCCTACTCGATCCCAGGGACCACTCACGACCGTCGCCTGGTGATCTACGAACGGCTCGACTCCCCTGCCCCCAATGCCCCCGTTGTTCCGCTTGGACCCGTCCGAGAAGTGACAAGTGATGCGAACCCGACGTTCAAGCTGGCCCGCGACCTGCTGACGGGACGGGGTATCCGTAAGCAAGGTCAAGCATTGATCTCAGGTTCACGGATTGTCGCGGAGGTTCTCGAACGCTATCGCGATCAGGTCGAGGCCTGGGTGACAAACTCGACGGGTCCGGCCCCGCCCGTCGAGGCAGGTTCGCTGACTTGGCTGCGGCTTTCGGACCCCCTCTTCGCAGAACTCGACGTCTCCGGAACAAAGTCACCCCTCCTGATGGTCCGGACCCCGGAGATGCTGGCGTGGGATCCGACCGACTGGCCGGAGGGTTGTACCCTTTTCGTCCCCTTCCAAGATCCTGAGAACGTCGGGGCTGTGATCCGCTCGGCGGCGGCGTTGGGGGCGGCTCAGGTCGTGCTCTTACGCGAAGCCGCCCACCCTTTTCATCCCAAGGCTGCGCGGGCGGCAGGGCCGGCTCTGTTTCAGATTCCTCTGCGTCAAGGTCCATCAATCCGGGACCTCGCTTCGGCTGAAGTCCCATTACTCGCGCTTGACGCCGATGGGGAAGATCTGACGAAGGCGAGCTTCCCCGATCGATTCGGACTGGTCGTTGGAGTCGAAGGACCTGGCCTTCCCGAGACGCTTCGGACCGGGCGAAGGCTGAGGATTCCCATCGATTCCAGGGTGGAATCACTCAACGCCGCGACCTCGGCCGCCATCGCACTTTATGAGATGAGTCGAGCCCGGGTGCCGCTCACAAGCCCTTCCTCGCCTCTCGAACCAGATGCGTGATCTCGGGCAAGATGACCTTATTCATGGCGAGCTCGACCGCCGCTCGCGAGCCGGGCATCGTCAAGAGAATCAATGACCCCATCACTCCGCCGATAGCCCGGCTCAACATGCACGCAGTACCGATCTCGGCATAGCTGAGCATTCGGAAGAGTTCTCCGTAGCCGGGCATCGTCTTGTCGAGCAGGGCCGCAACCGTCTCGTAAGTCTGGTCTCGCTGGGTGACGCCGGTCCCTCCCGTCATGAGGACTGCATGGAGATCGGTTCGGGCCCGGTAGGACTCCAGGAGTGGGGTCATCACTGCCGGCTCGTCGGGGACGATCGCCCGCTCCAAGATTACGTGGCCGGCCTGCTCGGCAAGCTTGATAATCAATGCCCCGGATGTATCCGTTTCGAGCGTCCGAGTATCGGAAACGGTGACCACGGCCAGGTTCAATGAGGACAGGGCCTCGGCGCGATGTTCAGCAACAGACTGACTCATGTCCGTAAATACTCCAAGCTGCGTAAACGTCGCGGATTGCAACTTCTACCAAATGGCCTGACCGCAGGGCGTTCGGCTTGCGGGGCGACGTCGCCCCATCCTACGATGAATAGTGCGCAGTTTGGGAGCGTCTTCTGTTTGGTGAGTTGACGTGGAGAAACCAAAATGGCGGCCTGGCGAATTGCATGCGCAGCAGCGTTTTTCGTCCTCATGACGAGCGGTGTCGCCGTTGCCGATCGGATTGTTCTCCGCAGTGGTGGCCAGATCAAAGGCAAGTTGCTCGCGAAGCCAGACGCCTCGGGAAAGCGGGTCGTGATCGGTGAACGGGGTAAGATCCCCCTGACCTTCCGTCCCGAACAGATTGCCCAGGTCATTGAAGAGCCTGGACCACTCGATGCCTACGTTCTCAAGCGGAACTCGATCTCCGAGACTGCGGAAGATCATTACAACCTTGCTCTCTGGTGCGAGTCTACGAAACTCCGCGATCTCGCCGAGCTGCATCTAGAGAAGGCGATTGCTCTCGATTCCTCGTTTGGGCTGGCGCATCAGAAGCTCGGGCATGTCGAGCAAGACGGGAAATGGCTGACCTCCGACGAAGTGAAAGTGTCGCAGGGGATGGTCAAGATCAAGGGGCGCTGGGTGACACAGGAGGCTAAGTCCCAACTCGACGCCAAATCTGCATTCACTGCCGAGCAGTCATCCTGGATCAGGAGACTCAAGGTCATTCGGGCCAACCTCTTCTCGGAGGACATCGACCGTCGACTGGATGCTGAGGGCCAACTCGCCCAGATTGAGGACACCGCCGCTGTCGGCCCGCTCGTTCGCACCTTTAGCGGTGATAGCTCACCCTATCGCTCGCTTCTGGCCCGAGTCCTCGGAAAGATTCCCGGACCGGAGTCCGCGTCGAGTCTCGTCGATCTCATGCTGGCCGAAGTCGATCAGGATGTCCGACAGGCGATCGCCACCGAACTGTCGAGCCGCACGGAAGTCGTGATTGCCGAGCGTCTAAAAGTGGCCTTGGCCTCCAAAAACCTAGCCGTGCTCAACCGAGCCGCGTGGACACTCGGACAGCTCCGGATGAAGAGCGCGGTGCCAAAGTTGGTTGCTGCACTCACTTCGACAGATTATGAGGTCATTGAGGTCCCAACTACAGGGAACGGGTCAAGTTCAGGGAACGGTGGACAAGGCATGTCGATGGGCACGACCTACGTCGTCCCCATGGTAACCGCACGGTACGTGGGCAGCGGCTTCTCCGGGACCCAAGTCACCCCCGTACCATTTTCGGGGAATGGCTCGTTCTCAACAGGTAACATGGGTTCAAATGGGGGAGGTCGCAGCACGATGCCTGTGACCGTACCCTATGTTCACCAGAACGTTGAAGTCCTCGCCGCCCTCCAGAAGTTGACGGGGCAGGATTTCGGTTACGATGCTGTTGCATGGAAGCGGTGGGTCGCGACACAATTCCATGCTCAAGAACCGACTCGACGCGTTCCGCAACCTTGATCGGTCAGAGTCAGAGAAGGACGTGCCCGTGTCTGAGGAACTAGCCGAGCTGGCCCGAATCGTCCGCCAGCGTCTCGAATTCCTCAAACGGTCGGGGGTCGACTGGCTGCCGAAGTCCGATCTCGTGGTCCAGGCGATCCGCCGCCCTCCCACTGTCGCTCATATCGCGGCACCTGTCCCTCCTCCCGACGAACCTGCACCTCGCCCTGCGCCGCGTCCGATTCCAGCCCCTGTCGCAACCGCAGTCCAACCACCAGCTTCACTCTTTGCTGAGCCGATGCTGGAGGGGGGACCAGTCCCGATCTCTGAACGCTCTGCGCAACTTGAGCTGTTACGGGCTGAGGTGGCGGCGTGCGTGCGCTGCCCCTTGCTCGCCGAGACTCGGACCCAAACCGTCTTCGGTGAAGGAAACCCAGCCCCACGCCTGATGTTCATCGGCGAGGCTCCCGGGGCCGACGAAGATCGAACGGGGCGACCCTTTGTCGGTAAAGCCGGGCAGTTGCTTACCGACATGATCACGAAAGGCATGGGTCTTGCGCGTGAGGATGTCTACATTACGAACGTGCTGAAATCACGGCCACCGGAGAATCGAGATCCTGAGCCCGAAGAGATCGCTCATTGCCTTCCGTTCCTGGAGAGACAGCTTGCGATCGTGCGTCCCGAGTTTATTTGTCTATTGGGTCGAATCGCAGCTCAGAGCCTACTCGACACCTCACTACCGGTCGGCAGACTGAGAGGGAAATGGCACCGGGTCCGTGGTATCCCGGCCCTGGTCACCTATCACCCTTCCTACCTGTTACGAAATCCACCCGCCAAGAAGGACGCTTGGAATGATCTTCAAATTCTAATGAAGGCGATGGGTATCTCTCAACCGGGACGCAAATAGAGGATCCTACTGCTCGCCAGGATTTCCGTTGTTTTGGGCTCCCTCAGAAAGCTTCTTTGCTCGAGACTTACGTGTCTTCTTGTATGTTGATATTGGTTCAGGCTCGGCTGGTGTGGGGGCCATTTCTTCATCGAGCGACTCGGCGGACTGTTCGAGTTGAGCGACAAGTAGAGCCAAGAAGTGAAGACGAGTCCCCTGGGTCTCTAGGAACTCATTGAAGGCGAACCCTCCTTCGACAAGGTCCTCAGCCTTATCAACAATGTCATCAGCCAGCGACTCGACCAGGAGATCCCGGCCCCGCTGAAGAATCTGGACCGCGTCTCTGTACTTGTTGGTCGGGTAGCCAGACATAACGTTCTTAGCCTCCATGTCGATCGTCTTGAGGTGAGTATGACGCGGTTTGCAGCGGGACCAAAGAATCGACAGGATGAACAATTCTCAAGTTCGCTTCCAGTGGTTCTCTAGCCAGGTGATCAGGCGGGAGTCGAGCCAGCGACTACCGCCTCCATCGATTCTACGGCTGACGTAACCGAGGTGACCTCCGAAGGGGACCAATTCCATCTCTAACGTCGAGGAAACTTCCAGATTGTCGAACGATTCCGCAGGAATAAATGGGTCGTCAAGGGCGTGAACAATCACTCCCGGCAAAGCGACGCGACCCAACATCGGCCCAGCGCTCGATTGAGCATAGTAGTCTTCCGCATCGCGGAAGCCGTTCCTAGGCGCAACATAGAGATTGTCGAACTCCCACAACGTTTTTACACCCGCCAGACCGGTAGGTCCCAGGTCGGGGAAATGTTGATGGAGCTTCTCCACCTGCCTCACCAAGCTCGATAAGAAGTTGCGATGATAACGATGGTTCTCGGGTTTTAAGATCGCCTGGGAGCATAAGGAAAGGTCAACGGGAGGATTAGCGGCAAGAACGCAATCCAAACCGCGGACCGGATCGCCGGCTGCCTCACTTGCAAGTTTGAGTGCAAGATTCGCGCCAATTGAGAAACCCACCAGAGCAATCGGTGAGGCCATAGCGCCTGCCGCAAGCGTTTCAATAACCCCTCTGACATCGTCAGTACTACCTGCGTGGTAGGTTTTCCTCGCGAGGCCGAACCCCTGACCTGCACTCCTGAGATTCATGCGAACGACGCGGACACCTCGCTCGTAGAGGCGCATTCCAAAGCGAACGACATAACTGGCTCGCGAGCAACCTCCGAGTCCATGCAGGAGGACTGCGGCTGGATCGCCCGGATTCCATCCTGACGGAATCGAATCCTCCACGAGAATCGCATCGCCATCCGGCATGGGCACTTGCCAGGAACGCGACGGCAAGCGCAGCCATCCGCTCGGCCAATAGACACCAGCCAATGTCTGGGCATGTGGTCCAGGAAACCAAGGGTGTGGCTGGAATGGAGGGAACGAGCTCGGCTTTGCAGCATCGTGCGGTCGGATCAGAGCACTCGACATAACGATGACACCAGATCACGCTGGATAACGGTCAAAATCAGCCACGTCAACTTGAATGTAACAAGGGTCCGCATTGCTGTCTATTTCTCATCGCCATCAAGGGCGAACAGCACGGATGCGATGATTGTTGGTATCACCGATGACAATTGTCCCATCAGGAGCGACTGCGACTCCATGAGGTCGGTCGAGCTGGGCCTTTAGGGCCGATTCCCCATCACCCAAACCGCCACGTTGGCCAGAGCCAGCGACGGTCGTGATCATGTTTGTCTTCAGATCGATGTGGCGGATCGTCTGATTCTCCGTGTCTACGATCAGGATGTTGCCGAGCCGGTCAAGGCATAATTCCTTCGGGCCATCAAACGTCGCAGCCAAAGCTGGGCCTCCGTCCCCTGAATTCCCCTTCTTCCCGGTCCCGGCGATCGTTCGGATGATCCCGCTTGAAGGGTCAACCACTCGGAGCCGGTTCCCATTTCGTTCGAGGATATAAACCGAGCCATCAGAGGCAGCTTCAACCGCTCTTGGCCCATTGATCGAGGCTTGCGACGCTGGACCGCCATCGCCCAAATCCTTGCTTTGGCCGTCGCCCGCGAACGTCGTGATCAAGCCTGAGCCCAGGTCTAGCTTCCGAATGCGATGCCCGGTGACATCGGCGACATACAGATTCTCACCCATGATCGCAATCCCGTTGGGTTCCGCCAGCCCGGCCTTCGGACCCGGCCCGTTATCACCTGACGTCAGCTTCGAGCCATCGCCCGCGACGGTGGTGATGACCCCAGTTGAGGCTTCAACCTTCCGGATCCTTCGATTCAGCCGATCCACGATATAGAGGTTGTTCAACCTGTCGAAAGCCAGGCCATAGGGCTCGTTGAGCTTGGCCTTGTTCGCCGGTCCTCCGTCACCATCGAACCCCTTCTGCCCAGAACCGGCGACCGTAATGATCAGCCCGGACTTGGCATCAACCTTCCGAATCCGATGGTTGAACGTGTCGGAGAGGTAAAGGTGGCCATCGCGATCGTAGGCAACGTCAAAGGGTTGGTCGAGCTCTGCCAAACGTGCAGGGCTGCCGTCGCCAGCTCCCCCCTGGCGGCCACTTCCCACGATCGTGGAGATCGTCGGGTCGGCGAACATCAGACAAAAAAGGGTCAGCCCGGCAAGCATAATCAGACTCCGTTACGGTGCTTACACATTATCGACCACCAAGACATGCAGTGTCCGAGGGCCGTGAACCCCCTCGACGCGGTTCAACTCAATGTCGGAGGTCGCTGAGGGGCCTGAGATGAACGTCATTGGCCGGGTCGAGGTGGCACTTAGTGCGCGAAATGCCTCCGGGACCATGCCGACGACCTGATCCGCGAACACCACGCAGAGGTGATAGTCCGGGAGTAAGGTCAAGACTCGTCGCCCCTGAGCCACCCCGGCGTCGAGCACGATCGTACCCGTCTGAGCGATCGCCAGCGCGCAGCCGGTAAGGATGCCATCAACATGATCTAACTGGTCATAAGTCAGCCCTGGATCACGAAGGATCTCAACGCCGGACGGAGGCCAGTCCGCAGGCAGGTCGGCTGGGACGGCCAATCGGGTCATGCCTCGCGAGTGGCACGCGTCCTTGATCGCTTCAACGAGCTCATTCTGATTGACCCGTCGGACGACCGCCTTGTATTCGGCGACCCGTTCCATGAACTGCTCGATGATCCCATGTCGCGAGGAGTCCGAGTTCGCGACCAAGTAGTTGCGATGGACCACCACATCTTCGGGTTGTTCCGACTCAGGAACATCGCGGATCGCCGATCGAATCCGCTCCAGGACCTGGTCGCGTGCGGTTGTCATGTTCGAGTTCTCCACCACTCGCGGAAGCTCTGCTCGGGGACTGGCACGAGGTCACGCATCGCCGACCAATCGGCCACGGGACCGGGTAGGTGCTCGATCGTGCCATTCTTAACGAGCGGCCACTGGCCGATTCGCCCCAAGCGTTGGGCAGTCTCAAAGCGACCTGGCTCGCGGAAGGTCCAAGCCAGTAATTTCATCGCAAGCCCTTCGGGGTCAAGTCTACCTCGCAGTCCCTCTTGATCTTGCTTGTGGCGGACGACCTTACCACGGAGGTGGATCAGGATCTCAGGGATATTAATTTTGACTGGGCAGACCTCGTAGCAGGCCCCACAGAGCGAAGACGCATAGGGTAAGGAAGGGGCGTTCTGCTCGCCAACAAGCAGCGGAGTCAGGATCGCACCGATCGGCCCAGGGTAGACCGAGTTGTACGCATGGCCCCCTGTCCGTTCATAGACAGGACAAATGTTCAAGCAAGCGCTACAGCGAATGCAATAGAGCGACTCCCGACCATGGGGATCGGCGAGGGCTCTGGTTCGTCCGTTATCGAGCAAGATCAGGTGGAATTCCTGGGGACCGTCGCCAGGAGTGACCCCGGTCCAGAACGACGTATACGGATTCATCCGTTCCGCAGTCGACGACCGAGGGAGGAGTTGCATGAAGACTTCAAGATCGTTCCACTCGGGAATGACCTTCTCAATGCCCATGACCGAGACGAGGACGTTCGGCAAAGTCAGGCACATCCTGCCGTTCCCTTCCGACTCGACGACACAAACGGTTCCTGTCTCCGCAATGGCGAAATTCGCACCACTCACAGCCATCGTCGTCGTGAGGAACTTCTTGCGGAGATGTTCGCGGGCGACTCGCGCGAGTTCCTTGGGCTCGTCAGACAGGTTCTCAGCCCCGAGTTTTTCGCGGAAAAGCTCGCGGATCTCGGACCGATTCTTGTGGATGGCCGGTACGAGGATGTGGGATGAGCGATCTCCTGCCAGTTGAACGATCAGCTCGGCAAGGTCGGTCTCAGTGACTTCAATTCCCGCTGCCTCCAGCTCCGCGTTCAGGCCAATCTCATCCGTGGTGAGCGATTTCACCTTGATCACAGCCTTGACGTCATGACTCTTGGCGACGTCCGCGACGATTTTGCGAGCTTCCTCGGCATCCCGCGCCCAGTGGACTTGGCCTCCAGCCTGCTGGACCGAGGCTTCAAGCTGGATCAAGGCTCGGTCGAGGTGCCGGATCGTCCGCTCTTTGATCGCACGCCCCGCCTCTCGGAGCCCTTCCCAGTCCGGCATCTCGGCGACGACCAGCTCACGCTTGCCGCGAATGGTCCGAGTCGCTTTTCCCATGTTTCGTCGGAGCTGCGCATTGGCGAGCGAGACTTTGGCCGCATCTTGAAACGGGATCGGCGGTGCCGTCGGCAATCCTTCAGAGCCCATGGCGATCCTCCGTTTCCGTCCCTGTCGAGGCCAGAATTTCGGCGAGATGGATTGTCCCCACCCCTGCTCTCTGCCGATGCAAAGCTCCGCCGATATGCATCAAACACGAGTTGTCGGCCGAGCAACAGACTTCCGCCTTCGTTTCCAAGACGCAACGGAGCTTGTCGCCTAGCATCGCCATGGAGGTGTCCGAATTCTTGACGGCGAAGGTCCCGCCAAAACCACAGCACTCCGTGGCCTGGGGAAGCTCAACCAGGTCGATACCCCGGACTGCACGGAGCAACCTCAACGGGGCATCGCCCACCTTGAGCATCCGCAGGGAATGACATGTCGGGTGATACGTAACCCTGTGTGGGTAATAGGCCCCAACGTCCTCGACTCCCAGTTTTCCGACCAGAAACTCCGAGAGTTCAAAGACACGAGGCCTAAGGGCCTCGACCTCTTCAGCGAGCTTGGGATCGTTGGCCAACTCTGCCGCCGCTGGGTAGAGGTGTCGAACCATCCCCACGCACGAGGCGGATGGAGAGACCACAACCTCCGCCTCGCGAAACACGTCGACAAAGTGACGGACCAGGGGGATCGCCTCCCGCTGGTAGCCGGTGTTGTAGTGCATCTGGCCACAGCAGGTCTGCCCCATCGGGAACTCAACCGTATGGCCGAGGCGCTCGAGCAGCCGCACGACCGCACGACCTGTCTCGGGGAACATCGTGTCGTTGAAACACGTAATAAACAGCGAAATTCGCATAAATAACACTGGCTGGCTGAATACGTGACCGTCACTATCGGCAGCCAGAGCCGTCACAAGGCAACCGGCACCTCACTTCCTATATAGGGTAGCCGGAACTCAGAGCCGAGGCGACCCTCCCCTACCGAATCCATCCCGAAAGCGTTCCGACTCGTTCCAAACCCCGTCCCTTTGAGGTCTTCGGTTGCGTCGCCTTTCGGGGATGATAAGATAGGCTTCACGGGTCAGTCGTCCGGGCGGTGACCTCTCCTCTTCTCTCTCTCCCGAAACACACGCTAGCCGTTCCATCAGGACATCAATTCATGTCGGATTTCGATGCCGAGATGCTGATCGAACAAGCAAGCTTGTTGGGCCTGATCACGCGTGAGCAAGCGCGGGAAGCGCGGGCTGGGGCAGATGATGGTTCGATTGATGCAATGAGTCGCTCGCTCGCCCGTAACGAGTTCATGACGAGCTGGCAGATGGACAAGATACGGAAGGGCGAAGTCGAAGGCTTCTTCTACGGCGGATGCAAAATTCTCTTCCACATCGCCGAGGGAACATTTGCCCGCGTGTACCGGGGCCGGAAGATGCCCGGGAACCAATCGGTCGCGGTCAAGGTACTCCGCCAACGCTTCGTCTCCGAAGCGGGGGCGATCGAGCGGTTCAACCAGGAGGCCGAGCACGGCATCAAGCTCGTCCACCCGAATATTGTTCGCACGTACGAATACGGTAATGAAAATCAAAAGTATTACATGATCATGGAGTATGTCGAAGGGACGAACCTTCGTGAGTTCCTCCAAATTCGCGGTCGGCTCACAGAACAGGAAGCTCTCCCCCTGTTGGTAGGCCTTGCTGGGGCTCTGAAGTACGCCAACTCGCTGGGTGTGACCCACCGGGATATCAAGGGAACGAATATTTTGATCAGTAATAATGGAGTGGCGAAGCTGGTCGACTTCGGTCTGGCGACCCTCCGAGTCGAGGGGGATAAGAAAGTCAACGCTGCCCACGGCCAGCGAACCGTCGATTATTCCGCACTCGAACGGACCTGTGGAAGTCCCAAGGGCGACCCCCGATCGGATATCTTCTTTTTAGGTTGCGTCTTCTATCAGATGCTGACGGGCACCCTGCCGCTTCCTGAGGTGGAAACGAAGGACATGCTCGCCAAAATGCTCAAGCGGAGCTTTGGCGCAATCAAGCCACTTTCGGAGCATCGCCAAGCCCCTTCGCCTGAGCTTTGCGAAATCATCGAAACGATGATGCGGATCGACGTCAAGCAACGCTACCAGAGCATGGATCAGGCGGCCGAAGCGCTAACCAAGCATCTGTCGTCTGCCTCATTCCAGAAACCGACGGCAGGCGCAGCCAAACAGAAACAAAAGGTGGTCGATGCGGTTGTTGATACCGACTCCGATGATTTTGAACTCCAAGCGTTTGAGATGAAGGCTCACGGTGGTAAGAGCTTGCTGTGTGTTGAAATCCAACCGGACATCCAAGAGGCATTTCGCAAATCTCTCTCGAAGCTAGGCTACCGCGTCTGGTTGGTTGGCGACCCAGAACGCGCTGCCGAGCGCTATCGCGAGTCCCCCTCCGACGCCGTGATCTTCGACGCCGATGGACTTGGCGACGAGGCTCTCGACGCATTCCTCGACATGCACGAGAAAGCCCATGATGATGGGCATGACCTGGCCGCTCTCGTCTTGCTCGGGCCTCGTCAGCATTATCTCGCCGGCAAATTGCCTACCGACGATCGACTTGTTGTCCTCACCAAGCCGGTCAAAATGAAGCAAGTTCAGGACGCCATCTCCGAGCTTGTCCCCCTCGTTTGAGCAGGGTTCTTCCCCGTCGGACTGCAACGATTCTGGCAAGGAGACTCCCTGATTCGCATGATAGTGATCATTGGATGTTGTTGATGGCGATACTTCGGAATTGATTCGATCTGGTCTTTTTGACCTTGCTCGTTTATTCTTGCGAAAGCTTATCTCATGGCCTAGAAATCCGCACTCGGTTTAAGTGCGGGTTGAAAGCCAATCAACACCCTTCCCCTGCTTGACTCTCGTGAACGCGGCAGTTGTTGGAGTTCCCCAAGTTGAGCAGTCTGGAGTTCAGCCGACGGATACCTGCAGATCCGCCGGGTGATTTGAGCCTGATGGTTGAACGGTGGATACGCATCACCACGCGATCCCTGCAGGTTTCAGGGGCTCAAGTTGACCTCTCACAAATGAAGGTAGACTCGCCCAGTCGATTCACGGATGACGCAGGAATTCTGCCCCCCGATCGCACACCAGCCAATTCAATTGTCACGGCCCTTGCTCAAATCGTGATGAACACGGGAGAGATTGTTCGCCTGGTCGATGTTCATGAGTTCGAGAAAACGTGTGATCTACCGCTCAATTCCCCACACATGATCGCAAGCTACCTCGGGGCACCGTTAGTCGACTTGGACGGTAAAATCTTGGGGACGTTGAGCACATTCACCATTGAGAGCAGGGCTTGGAACGATCACGACGTAGACCAACTTCGCGACCTTGCCGGCACCTTCATCGGTGAACTCGGTGGAACTGGCCGTCGATTCGGACACTCTCGGGATCATAGCGAGAGCTCACACACCGTCACAGCTAGCCTCCCAGCGACGGGTACGATGCTATCTCACCATCAGTGGGTTCATGAGCTAGCAAACCCTGAGTTTCTCTCGATACTCAGTCGAGAACTTCGTATTCCGCTCACCCCGATCGTTCTTGCGACGACCTCGCGCCTCGAAGAAGACGATTCGTCGCAACTTCGGCCCTTCCTTGAGCTGATCACGAGGAATGTCGAGATCGAGACCGCGATGCTCAACGACCTCTCCGATTTGTCACGGATTGCGCAGGGTCAACTGACTCTCAATCTGGACGTTGTCGATCTACATGCGTGTATTAGTTTAGCCCTCGAATCGTGTGGCAGAGCCATTCAGACCGCTCAAGTGGTACTCAAGCGTGACCTCGGTGCCGGTCATCATCACGCTCAAGTCGATCATTCGCGGATCAAACAAGTGATCTGCAAGCTTCTCAAGAACGTGGTTGAACTCACACCAGTGGGGGGGGGAGTCTCCGTCCGCACCTCGAACCCCAGGGAGGGGTGGATCTGCATTGAGGTCACCGACACCGGAACGAGCATCGATCCTCAATCTCTCCCTCAAATCTTCGAACCGTTGCAACGAGCAGTAGTGGCACGAAAGTGTCGGACCAGAGGACTCGGACTTGATCTCATCATCTCCAAAGAGTTAGTCAGGGCGCAGGGCGGCACGCTAGTTGCGGACAGGTCAGGTCCGCAAGGTGCTCGCTTTCGGCTTGAACTTGAGACCGTGGCCCCCATTCTACCAATGCCCACTGTGACGATACTTCCCAAGCAAAGCATTGAATCAACCGTTCCGCCTTTGAAAATTCTTCTGGTCGAAGACGATAGGGACACATTACGATATCTGTCGGAGATTCTGAGACGCCGTGGTCACGAGATCATTGGTGCTTCCACAATCGCAGAAGCGCTCAACCACGCGAAGGGGGCTCGCTTCGACTTGATGCTTTCCGATATCGAACTCTCCGATGGTAGCGGACTCGAGCTGATGCGAGAATTGTCAGAGCAAGGCATGCGTGGGATCGCCATGAGTGGGTTCGGATCGGAAGATGATATCCTGCTCAGTCAAGCCGCCGGCTTCTCAGAACATCTGACAAAGCCGCTTGAGGTACGACGACTCGAAGCCTCGATTGCACGGGTAATAGCGGCACCGAGACAACAGGGTAGCCCAGACTGATGCACACTCGTGAGTCCGCTGAAGTCCAAAGCCTATTCTCAGATAGCCCCACGAGAGGCAGCACGGTCCAAAGCACATTCGAGCTGACGGACCTCCAATGGTTTGGTCAAATGTTCCTGAAAACCTGCCTCCAGGCTCGACCGGATGTCGTCTTCGGACCCCAACCCACTCAGCGCAATGGCGGCTACACCACGAGGTGCCAGCTCTCGAACCAGTTCGAGTCCACTGCCGTCCGGAAGCTCAATGTCCGAGAGCAGAACATCGAATTCAAACGCCGCAGCCACCTGGCGTGCGTCACGCAAACTTGCAGCCGGGTGAACAATATAACCGCGTGAGCGAAGCATTTCCCCGAGAAAACGAAGGGTGAACACATTGTCCTCGACCAGGAGAATCCGCAAGCCAAGTGATTGACTCTGGAGCATGGTGGCCGGACCTTCATGAGAGGACATCAAGAAGTCCGAGCTACTCGCAGACGCACACAGTCGGAAGGCTCTGTACTTGGGACAGGTGTAACCTCTGATACATATCGGTCGCCGTAGTTTCCGAGGCTGGGCAGGGTTTGTCCACTCTGAGATGGCTTTCCGGATCCCCTCTCCACAGAGCTTGCGATGCATGTTCCAACCTCTTGAAGATAACAGGACTCTCCCGAGACTGCTCTGCATGACAGCCGAACCAAGGCTCAACCCGATCGAACAGATGCTATATTTAGCTTCTCTCATCGATCTTGTAAAGCACACTCTCCTAAATCAGGCCGAATGAAGAACTTTGCGAGGGCTCGCGATCGCAGTTATGTGGAGACTTCCAAACCGATGAACTTGTGTTGCCATGTTGCCAGAACGTCGACGGCCTCGTAGTTTCAGAGGACGCAGAATCGCCGTTCCTCCGATTTGGCGAACTGTCATGGGTCAGCAAAGGAGCCCCAGGGATGACTCTGAATCAACGGCGAGCCTTTTTGAACTCATTGATCGTCGCCGGTGTTAGCCCACATGTCTTTGCGCAAAATCCAGGAGCGTGCGATCAGGATGACGAAACAAAGTCCGTCTACGAAATCGCGGCGAAAGCGAAGCTGAAGCCTTTTCATACGTTGGAGTCACCGAGATTTCGCATCTTTGGCGATGCCCAAGATGGCTTTCTCAGGCTTACTCTCAAAGACTGCGAAGCCATCGCGACCGACTTCTATCGGTTTTATGAGGGACATTCGTTCCCGATTACTCCTCCTAAGAGTCGGCTCTCGGTGGT
Organism: Isosphaeraceae bacterium; assembly: GCA_025356475.1. Lineage (GTDB taxonomy): Bacteria > Planctomycetota > Planctomycetia > Isosphaerales > Isosphaeraceae > JANXSX01. Next base: position 46,429 of record JANXSX010000149.1, read on the forward strand.
TGTCCTTTCTGATGACCGGGCGTTCTCGACGTTCCTAGGAATCCCTCGAAACCCAGGTCTGAACGGACTTTACAACAAGTCGACCAATCGGCTTGTGGTCTACGACTTCCGCCCTTCCGGTCCTCAGGCCCCACTCCGACCGGGATACGCAAATCTGCGAACGCTGGGACATGAGACGACCCATCAACTTTGTTTTAACTCGGGCTTATTGAATCGAGAGGGGGATGTCCCGCTGGCTCTCGTTGAAGGAATGGCGATGCTCGGCGAAGTGCGCAAATTCGACGCTCCGAGTCCGCCAGGTGGTGTAAATTCCCTCCGCCTGGAGAACCTGGCGATGCTGCGTCGTCGCAACGTCGCTTGGATTCCGCTGAAGTCGTTACTGACAGACGACGAGCTTCTTCGTGGGGTGAAAGGGACTCTCGTCCTGTTGCTCGGCTATGCCCAGGGCTGGCTGCTAGCCTATGCCCTTATGGCCGACCCCAAGCGCCGCGAAGGATTCAAAGCCTATCTCCAGGCTATCTACGGACGTCGCACCCCCGCGTCTCGGCTCGAAGATGCCCAGTCCCGTTGGGGGGATCTCGACGAATTTGATGCCGAGCTTAAGACCCTTGCGACTAAACTCCTCAAGACCAACTACTAAAACCTCAACGACCTGAAGGTTGATCCGTCCCAGCGATCGGCAGCGTCTTATAGGCCTCGCGATCTTTCAGCTTTGCGAAAGCCGAGTCCTCGACGAGCCTGGAAGCGTCGGTGTCGCCACGTTCGATGGACTCGCGAAGCAACCCGATCGCCCGATCGGCGTAAGTCGCCACCAGCGAACTCCGGCGCGTCTCTGAGAGCAACGCGTCGGTATCCGCGACTTGGATGCACTCAACAAGAATCCGCGCAGCATGTTCACATGCTTTTATCTCGGGAATTTCAGCCCCAAGACGCGAAAACTCGTCGGCTGCCTGGAACGCTGAAAGATGACCTCCAACTGTCAGTTGCGCTTTCGCAAGACTTTCCAGGTGGTTGCAAAGTTGGGGCTTGAAAAGCTTGGCGTTGTTCGGACTTGAGTCGGTGGCCGCCCGGTCCGCCCTGACAGCCCGTTCCAGTAGATCCCTGGCCTCATCATTTCGCTTGGCGACCGTTGCGAGTTTTGCCAGGTTATTCAAGACATATCCAAGATCGCCCTGGTAGGTCGAGTTCTTGGGGAACTCGCCGGCCAAACCTGTGAGGAGGTTGAGGCCTTCACGGCTAGTTCGTTCCGCGTCCGCCAGTCGGTCCTGACCTTCGAGCCACTCGCCGAGGTTGATCTTGACCGCCGCGAGCGACCTTCGATAAGAAGGAATCTTGGGAAATTCCGCCACCAGCTTGGTCTGGATCTCGATCGAACGATCGGCGGCTTGCTCGGCGCCTGAAAGTTTGGCCTGGGTTAAAAAGTCGGCCTGATTACTCAGACAGGTCGCAAGGTCAGCGAGGTCGGCGGGGCGGGACTTCGGCAAGGTTACCAGCGTTTCGTAGGCAGAAATTGCCTTCGAATACGTGAGGGATGCCGCTGGATCTTTTTCTTTAGCGAGTAACGTGCCAACATTGCCAAGTACCCGAGCCAGGCCACGGACATAATCTGGGTTCTGGGAGTGCTGGCCAACGAGGTTATCGTAAAGGGCGACAGACTCTTGGTAGGTCGTCAGCCCCTCAGCGCGCCGGTCGGTCAAGCTCTGGAGCTGGCCGAGGTTGACCAAAGCGCCGGCTAGTGCCCCACGATATTCCGGCACTTCCGGAGCGTCGGCAACGAGTTTTCGGAACTCTGAGATGGCACGCTGATCAAACGCTTCCGCCTCCTTCATCTTCCGATTCGTAGCTGCAATCTCGCCGAGATTCGCGAGGCATCGGGCACGGTCACGCCGGTAGTCAACAACAGACGTAAATTCATTACCAAGCGTCTCATCGATTTCGAGTGCGCGAAGATATCGTGCCTCGGCCTCGGGGAGCTTGTTCAACTGGCGGAGCACGGTCCCAAGGTTCATGGATGCTCGCGCAAGAGCCCGTCGATAGTCGGGACGATCGGGAAAGTCTTCGCTGAGCCGCTCGCCCAAGGCGATCTGGCGTTTGAGTAACGCCTCCGACTCGTCGGACGCCCCGGTTTCTCGCATGAGAAGTCCCAGGCTATTCGCAGAACGAGCCAATGCCTCACGATACTGAGGAGCTGTCGGGGCTCGCTTGACAAGCGACTCCAAAAGCGTGATCGCCTCGCGATGGGCGCGTTCTTCCTCCTCGACACGACCAGACTGCTTGAGCGTCAGCCCCAGTCCGTCGTAGGCCAGGGCCAAGTCCCGGCGCGTGTCGAAAGTCGCAGTCTTGAGATCCTCGGCTTGGAAGAGTTCGATCGCCTCCTTATAAGCGACTTCGGCCTCCTGAGCCTTGCCCGTAGTCCTGAGCAGATCGCCCAAGCGACGGTCGGCAAGCCCTTGAGCGGCCGTCAAATCGGCATTCCCGCGCTGGGAACGGGCTCGCTGGATCACTTCGTCATAGTGGGATTTGGCCTTCTCATACTGACCGGATGCCAGCAGAGCATCTCCGTGTCCAATCTGAGCTCGAACGAGCGAGTAGATCGCCTTCGGTTCGGTTGCTGCGACCTGCTCCAGAATTGTAATCGCCTGTTCATATGACGTAGTTGCTTTGGCGGGATCACCGAGTTTACGTTCAACGTCACCCAGGCGAGCGAACGCACGCCCCTTCTCAATCCGAGTCGCGACATCGTTGGCAGGGGCGTTTGCGAATCCAACATAGTAATCGCGAGCCTTGGTCAAGAATTCGCGCTGAAGCTGATCGTCGTTGTTCTCAAGCCAAGTTTCGGCGACACGTGTGTACATGTCATCGACTGCCTGGCGAGCAAGTTGACGTTGCGTGTTTGCCTGGTCTCGTTCGCGGCTTACGACAACACTGGTGATCGCCAGTGCCCCTGCCACGACGACGAGGACTGCCGCCGAGACTTGAACCGCATGCTTGTGACGCTTTGCCCATCGACCCAGACGAGTTGTCCAAGGGTCTGGATACGCGCTTACCGGTTCGTCGGCAAGGAATCGCTTGATATCGTTGGCCAGGAGGATCGCCGTGTCGTAGCGCTCATCTTGACTCTTTGACATCGCCTTCAGACAGATTGCTTCAAGTGCGTGAGGGACCTGTGGGTCTTGGAGTCGGGGAGCGGGCGGCAGCTCCTCGCGAACCCGGCGTAAGAGATCTTGAGTATTCGAGCCTGTGAAGGGAGGCACACCGGTCAGGATCTCATAGAGGATCGCCCCTAAGCCATAAACATCCGTGCGGCGATCAAGAAGATCAAGACGACCTTGCGCTTGTTCCGGGGCCATATAGGCGGGAGTTCCCAGGACCTGCCCTTGCCGAGTTGCGTGGCGTCCGGCTTCGAAAATTGGGTCGATCGCGTCGGTGATTCCAGGGTCGTTTTCCGGCTGATCGAGAAACTTGGCAAGACCCCAGTCAAGGACCATCACCTCGCCGAAATCGCCCAAGACAATGTTCTGGCCCTTGAGGTCGCGGTGGATCACACCACGAGCATGAGCATATCCCACTGCATTACAAACGCTGATAAATGCGTTCAGGTGTGAGACACGATCGAGTTGGCTCGCAGTCCCAGCCTCACGTTGGTCATGATACTCCTGGATCGCTTCCGACAAGGTGCGGCCCCTGACGAACCGCATGGTGTAAAACGGTCGTGTGCCGTCTGGACCTTTGGCCAGCTCATAAATCGGCACAATACCGGGATGTTCCAACTGGCCCGTGATCCGAGCTTCTTCCAGGAATCGCGCCGTGGCGTTGGCGCTGGCCTCACGTTCTGGCCGAAGCTCCTTGAGGGCAACCTCGCGACCGAGGTCAGAATCCTTAGCCAGCCAGACCTGACCGATCCCACCTCGTGCATGAAGTCTCGTGCGGCTGTATCGTTCCCGAGTCGCACTTGAACCGGTCGTCCCGATCGCCGTGATCCGCACGACGTGGCCATCCTGACCCTCATCCCGTGTGACCGCGTTTGCGGGTGCGTCGCCAAGATCGACGATGACCTGGGTCGATGCGCTTGATCTGTTCCCTGGCACCCCGGCTGAGAGGGCGTTGAGACTGGACCCATCCCCGTTGCCAAACGTCGCATCAACAGTCGCGGCGACGTCGCCTCCGTGGTGCTTTATTGCAACATCGACCAACAGTTCGAGCACCGTCCGAGCGTGATCGTCGATCAAGCCCAAACGGACCAAGCGGTCTCCGAGCGGCTCTCCAATGGTCCCGCTCGACGTTTCCGCCAGTCGCGATGCCTCCAAAAGTCCATTCCGTGTGGCCAACAGGCCTAACAAGGTGTCGCGCTGTGAGTCCATGGACGCCCTCGCCGGGGAGCTAGCACACGGGTATGGAATCGTACCGAGCAAAATCGACACCGATGACCCTGCAATGTAGCCCACCCGACGCGGTTTCGCAACGCATCAGAGTTCGGCTTAATTCTGAACGAACACCGAGTTGGTCGAGAAGAGATTCCCCGAACTTGACGATCTGCCTTGACGACGAGGGCCCTAAAGACCGAACCTATCTCGTCCAGAGCATCGACATTCGGCTGGGATTCCATCGGCGACAACGAGAGCATTCATGGCATTGTTGAGTCTTTCGGGTGTGACTTTGGCCTTTGGAGGCCCCCGCCTCCTGGATGGGGTTGACCTTCGGATCGAGCGGGGTGAACGTGTCTGTCTGCTTGGCCGTAATGGGGAGGGCAAGAGCACACTTCTGAAGTTGATCCAAGGCGAACTCGAACCCGACGAAGGGGAGATCTTCCGCCAGCAGGGGCTACGGGTTGCTCACTTGCCGCAGCAGGTGCCTGATGGGGGCGATAAGACGGTCGTCCAATCCGTCGCGGAGGGGCTGACCGATGGCCACGGCGTGCATGACCATCGCGTCGATTCCATCTTGTCGCGGATGGGGCTCGAGCCCGAAGCCCGATTTAACGACCTCTCCTCCGGGATGAAACGCCGGGTGTTATTGGCGCAGGCCTTGGTCTCCGAGCCAGAGGTCCTGCTGCTCGACGAGCCCACGAACCATCTTGACATCGACGCGATTAAATGGCTGGAAGAGACCCTGCTTCGTGAGTCGGCCACGCTCATCTTCGTCACGCACGATCGCGTCTTCTTGAGCAGACTCGCCACGAGAATCATCGAGCTTGACCGGGGACGGATCTTCGACTGGGACTGCGATTACCCCACCTTCCTGAGACGAAGAGATGAGTTACTCGCGGGAGAGGCGCGACAGCAGGCGCTCTTCGACAAGAGGCTGGCCCAAGAAGAAACCTGGATTCGCAAAGGGATCGAAGCTCGTCGGACCCGCAACGAGGGGCGAGTGCGTGCCCTCAAAGCGATGCGAGAGGTCCGCAGTGAGCGGCGGGATCGCCAAGGGACTGCCAAGATCCAGCTCCAAGAGGCAGAACGAAGTGGAGCGATGGTCCTTGAAGCCAAAGGTGTGGGTTTCGCATATGGCGACACGCCGGTCATCCGCGACTTGACGACGACCATCATTCGCGGTGAGAAGATCGGGATCATCGGCCCCAACGGCACCGGGAAATCGACCCTCCTGAAACTTCTCCTGGGCGAGCTGACTCCCACAGCCGGGACACTTCGACAAGGGACTCGCCTCGAAGTGGCTTATTTCGACCAGCTCAAAGCGAATCTCGACGAAGAGAAAACGGTCCAGAAGAATGTGACCGAAAACGAGTCAATCGTCATCAATGGCCAGTCTCGGCACATTGTTGGCTACCTCCAAGACTTTCTCTTCCCGCCCGAACGGTCCCGGACCCTTGTGAAATTCCTGTCCGGAGGTGAACGGAGCCGACTTCTTCTGGCAAAGCTGTTCACCAGACCCTCGAACGTGCTGGTCCTTGATGAGCCGACTAACGACCTTGATGTCGAGACCTTGGAGCTTCTGGAAGGTCTCCTCGTCGAGTACCAGGGAACAGTCCTCGTGGTCAGCCACGACCGGGCGTTCTTGAACGATGTCGTGACCAGTACCTTGGCGGTTGAGGGCGACGGACTCGTCAAAGAATACGACGGCGGCTACGACGATTACCTGAGGGCGAGGGGTGCGGAAACCTCATCCAAGCCGGATGTTGCCGAGTTGCCCAAGCAGGCGAACCCGGCCAAGGAGGCCTCGCGCAAGCGATCCTACAAGGAGGAACGCGAACTCGAAACGCTCCCTGCCCGCATTGAGACCCTGGAAAAGTCGCTCAGCGAGCTTCACGAGGCGATGGCCGATCCGTCGTTCTATCGTCAGGAGAGTTCCGAAATCGGCGCTGCCAATGCACGGCTCGAAGCCGTGCAACGCGAACTGACCGAAGCCTACGCCCGCTGGGAACTCCTGGAATCGAGTGCCTGAGTGGCACTCGATCAGGCCATTGAGCCCTGGACCCATGAGAATTCGTGCAGTGGCTGCTTGGCCAGGCCAGCAGCGATCTCGTCGGCGAAGAAATGATATCGTTCCGACTGGCGGCAGAGATAGTCCTGAGCCTTCGCCGCCTTCCCAGTCACTGACAACTTCGCAATGCCCCAGGTTTCGACCAGGTGTCCGATGATCTCAGAGTAGGTCTGAACGGTGTAGGCCCCTCGGCGTTGAGCGGCGGCGGCGAAGTGATCGAAAAGGTCTGGATCTTTGCCGTCGTACATCCGACTCCCAGGCATCGCAATGTTGCTCTTAAGCATGGCCCGGAACGCGAGGACACAGGCCTCGGGGTCTCGTAAGAGTACTTCGCTCACAGCACGAGAGTAGAAGGTCTCATGCCGGGCTTCGTCGCCTGCAATCCGTCGACAGATCCGCGAAAGATTGTCCTCGCCATACTGAGTTGCCAGCTTCCCAACGTTCCCGTGGGTGATCCGCGTCGCCCGTTCCTGAAACGCGGCATAGATCATACCGCCGTAGTCGTCACCGCTACTCCTGGAGCTAAAGCCGTTCTTGATCAGGTGATGGATCGTGAGCTCAACCTGTCGCATGTTGACTCGACCCGTTAAACGCAGGTATGCATTCAACAAGTCGCCATGCCGATTCTCCTCGGCCGTCCACCCACGCAACCATCTGGCCCAGGCGCTAGTCCCTGGCCCCGTGGCATCTCGAGCAATCTGGGTCAATGAGACTGCGTAGTTTGGCAGTGCTTCTTCGGTGATCATATTCCCGACGAGGATCACCAGCAGGTCGTCGGGTAAAGCGAGCGCTGAGGTTCGGAATGCGGAGAGCTGTTCCGACCAATCGTCACCGGTCAGGTCGGGCAAGAAATCGCTCGGTTGCCACGCTTGTTCGACAGGCGTCAACAATCCAAGGTTCTGTTCGACGAATCCTTCCAGATCCTGGATAACATCCGTGTCCATACGATCCTCGATCCGATCCGCGAAGTTCAAGATCCGTTGTAAATTAATTATACGCCAAGCCTGATGTTGACCGATAGTCGAACTGTGCTGATTACAATGATTATCGACCCGAAGCCCACGAAAATCCACTGTGACGGGGCGGTCGCGAGCTGAGTCAAACCCCGAATCTCCTCGCTCGGGTTACAAATCTACCCAAGGAAGTGAGTCAAGCCAGGACGACCAACTGGGAAATCAGCCGAGGTACAAAGTCCTTATCCCGAATGGCATGAACTTAAGCCGCATCCTGCTTTTCCAGCAAGCGTTTACGGAGTACGGGTCGGGGCTCTGTCATCAAGGGAAACATCTTCATTCGACGCTTGATCACTCATGGCTCAATGCGGTTGGGACGGAGCGTCTCGTAGTCTCGATGAAGCCGGGGAACAGGTCCTCCTGGACCCTGTAGAGAAAAGGGGACGCCGCGTTGTGGGCTCGACGTCTGGAACCATGCGAGGGCATAGGACCTCAAGAGCGTGTCCCGATCAGGGCGCCCCGGCCCTTCACCGGTTCATGACCCCTTCACCGGTTCCGGTTTGACGATCCATCCTGAGAAGACGCGATTGGTTCCGTTCGAGCGGCCGAATCTTTCT
>JANXSX010000154.1 GCA_025356475.1 Isosphaeraceae bacterium
TTCCGAGGAATTGAGACTGCCATGACTTCGCCGATTCGTATTGCCGTGTCCGGGGCCGGGGGCCAGATTGGCTACGCCTTGATCTTTAGGATCGCTTCCGGGGCTGTGTTTGGGCCGGACCAACCGGTCGAACTGCGGTTGCTGGAAATCACATCGAGCTTGCCCTTCTTGGACGGGACGATCATGGAGCTGGACGATTGCGCGTTCCCGCTCCTCGCCAACGTCAAAGCCAGCGACAAGGCGACCGAAGCGTTTGAAGGGGCCGACTGGGTTATCTTGGTCGGGGGACTGCCCCGCAAAGACGGCATGACTCGGGCGGACCTGATTCGTGCCAATGGGCCGATCTTCACCGGGCAAGGGCAGGCAATCAACCAAGCGGCTGGCCCGAACGTTCGGGTGCTCACCGTCGCTAACCCTTGCAATACCAACGCTTTGATCGCTCGGTCGCATGCCCCCAAAGTGCCCGCCAACCGCTGGTTCGCCATGACCAGGCTCGACCAAAATCGCGCTGCTGCCCAACTCGCTCAGAAAGCGGGAGTGCCTGTCGGGCAGGTGAGTAACGTGACGATCTGGGGCAACCACTCCGATACCCAGTATCCGGATTACAAGAACGCCCTTATCGGCGGCAAGCCCGCCACCGAGGTCATCAAAGACCATGCATGGTTCGAAACGACTTTCGTCCCGACCGTCGCCAAACGTGGTAGCGCTGTGATCAAGGCGCGAGGAGGCTCGTCAGCCGCCTCCGCCGCCAGTGCCGCGATCGATTCCGTGCGAGCCGCTTCGGTGGCGACCCCGACCAGCACCTGGTTCAGCGCGGGTGTTGCTTCCGATGGAAGCTATGGCGTTCCCGAAGGCCTGATCTATAGCTTCCCTCTCACCACCGACGGGACCACCTGGTCCGTGGTCAAAGGCTTGTCAATCGATGAAGCGACCCAGACCAAGATTGACGCCTCTGCTGCGGAACTCCTCTCCGAACGCGATGCCGTGAAAGATCTGCTCGGTCCTGCTCTCTGAGCCCATCTGCTTGAACCGTTGGTATGCGATTGTGACTGGCGTGATCGAGGCAATCTGAGGCCTCGATCACGCCAGTTCGTCGTTCCGGGCAAGGCGACTGGTTCGATCGAATCAAGTTTGCTAGACCGGAGGGTGACGACTCCACTGTAGAGAATCGTGCGGTCGACCCCTCAATATTGTGATCGGTGGGCATCTTTGCTAACGTGATAGATCGGTTTCATTCTCGGTTGACCCTTTCATCCCGTTGGAGGATTCGCATGTCGATTTCATCACGACCTCATCGGTCAATATTTCCACGAGCTTTCACACTAATTGAGTTGCTTGTTGTGATTGCAATCATCGCCGTCTTGATCGCGTTATTGCTCCCGGCGGTTCAGGCCGCGCGTGAGGCGGCGCGGCGAAGTCAATGCGTCAACAACCTCAAGCAGCTCGGCCTGGCGATGCAGAATTATGCGGATGTGAACCTAGCACTGCCGCCGACCGGTGTTGCGGTTCCGGAAAATACGATGACCGGCAACTCCAACGACTTCTCGATGAAAACGCGAATCTTGCCTTACATAGAGCAATCTTCACTCTATAATTCATTGAACCAGTCGATTGATTATAACATGGTTCAAAACGGCACATCGTCGGAGGTCACGCTCAGTACGTTTCTCTGTCCTTCGGATGGAACGATCCTGGCCCGGGGAATGTCGAACTACCCAGGACACAACTTCGGAGACACCAACTACGCTAACAACCTTGGCACGAGTGCAACCTTCAATGGCGGTATCTATGACGGTCCTGCCTACATGATGGGCTCGATTAACGTCGCGGGTATTGGCACAATCGGTTCTGTAAACGGCGGAGTCGTCACGTTGGCATCGATCACGGATGGACTCTCGAACACGGCGATGCATAGTGAGTGGCAGATGGGTAAGAATGTCGCGGGCGACGGCCTCTGGCAGGTCTATGTTGTGAATATCCCTTTGAGCCTTTCCCCCATGTCTCCCGCCTCGCCTGGCGGCTCACTCGAAAATGTCCTCCGAACCGTCGGGGCCATTTGCCTGGCTTCCAAGACTCAGAACTTCAGTACCAAAGGGTTCGCCTGGGCCGATTCGGGTTGTGGTGTCGGTGGTGGGTATAGCCACATCATGCCTCCTAACAAAAAAGCATGCACCTATTCCAATATGAATCAGGGCTATCCGGCGCACTCCGGTTGGACGCTCGGCAGTATGATCGGGGCGAGTTCCTACCATGCCGGTGGTGTGAATGTGGGAATGCTCGACGGCTCGGTCCGGTTCGTCAAGGACACCGTCAATCTCGGGACATGGGGCGCGATCGCGACCAAGTCGGGCGGCGAGATCATTAGCTCCGACGGATTGTAAGATGGTCCAATCGGATCGGATGACCACGCGATTCGTGGGCATCGGATCCGTTCAAGTTGGCCCGGTCGCTCACTTGGAACCGTCCTGAAAGAGGAACGGATTCCGGAGTATTTTCATTTCAGGGAGGTCAGCCGCAGCTTTGCGACGCGCCGGAGGGAAGGGGTCTATAAGGGGAATCGGCAAAATGCGACTTCCCCCGATTTCCTGAAGAATCCGCACGATCGTTACCGATGATAGGCGTGGACGCTTCGTGCACCTGTCTGTAGGTCGGTCGGAGATGGCTTTTCGATCCGTCTTGACGCGGCCTGGCGGTGCGGGTAGGGTTCCCGGACGACCCAGGATGGGTCGAATTGGGGTCGGAAGGTTACTCACGGAGGAGTCTGCCATGATCTCGTCAACCAGCGATCGTCGGGCGGCAGCCCGTCGCAAAGCCTGGGGGCGTGGGCCCGCTGTTCTTCGCTTCGACTCGCTCGAAGCCCGCGGGTTGATGGCCGTGAGCACCGCTGCGCTCCCTGATCTCGTCGCCGTTCAGTTCACAGCGAGCGGCAATTACGACTGGGATCAGCTCGTCCACGTGTCGGGCATCCTCGCCAATAATGGTGGGGGACCGACCAAGGTCGATAGCCGGGCGGACGTCTATGTCTCTGCCTCACCCAAGATCGACATCAATTCCGTGCCGATCGGCTCGATTGCGATCCCCGCAGGACTTGGGGCCGGTAAGAGCGTGACGATCAACCAGGATGTCCGGCTGCCACCAAGTGCGATCCCGAAGGTTGGTAGCGACGGCCTAATTTATCTCGAATTGCGAGTCGATCCCGCCAATATCGTTGCCGAGCAGAACAAGATCAACAACGAAGGGCAGGGCCAGGGTATCGATACGACCGCAATTTATATTGTGCCTCAGCGGTCTTCAAATCTGAAAACAACCTCGTTCGCACTCAGTTCAAAATCCGTTGCTTGGGGCGGGAGTGTAACAGTCGGCGCCCAAATCAATAATAACGCGGCCGGCAGTGCTCCCGCGACTCGTGCTCGTGTCGTCTTGACCCCAAATGGAATTACACCAGGGACTGGCTTCGACTTCAATATTGGCGACATTCAGGTCCCTGCTGTCAGCCCATATAGCACGGTGAATGTCTCCAAGGAAGTCAGCCTGCCCCCCGTAATCCCTGCAATTCTTTCGGGTTATGCCAAGTACGACGTCTCACTCGTCTTGGATGCCGACTACCAGGCAAATGTGATGTATCCTCACACAACGACACAAGGGCTCGGTGTCGATAGGGCGGGGATCACACTCACCGGTGGTTCCACATCACCCATGGTCACCACAACTGATTCTGCGGGTGTCGTTTCCACAGTCACCGGGCTTCCCGACCTCGCCACAGCAGGCGTACTGGCACCCACTGGGCCAATCGCCTGGGGCCAGTCGTTCCAGGTCTCTACCTCGATTCAGAACCTGGGACGCGTGGACTCTGGAGCATTCGACGTCCGATTTATCCTGACCGGGCCGACGGGTGCGACCTCGTTTGCTGTCAACCTCGGCTCCGTACACGTCTCCGGGCTGAAGGCGAATTTTGGTCAGGACATCGTTGCAACCGTGCGACTTCCAGGTCGACTCCCCGCCGGAGTGAACCTGAGCTCGGGTGGCTCGGGTCGAGTGGTCGCAATTGTCGATCCCGAGAGTCGCGTTGATGAATTGTTTCACTCGAACAACACATCATACTCGAATCCGACGACTTTGAGAGTTGTGGGTCGCGACGGTAACAGTACCGTCCCCACCCAACTCCGAGGCAATGTCCCACTGACGACCATAACCTCCACGACAACCACTCCGGGCACGCCGATTCCCGCAGGGACGACCTCAGTCCACGGAAAGAAGTCCAAGGCGAATCAGGGAGGCGGGACCCCAACAACCGTCGCCCTGAACCCGAAAGTAGGGCCGGGCACCGGGAGTCGCGATGGCACCGGCCATCGCTCAACCAAATCCAAGAGCAATGTCGGTAATCAGGTCACGTCGGGTGCCAAGAAGTTTGGTAATTCCATCAAGAACTTTCTCCACATCTGATCACCAACCTATCCAGAGATCACAAGAGCCGAGGTCAAGAATGGGATTCGGAACCGAGGTGGTTCCTCGCGAGAACCCGTTCGCTAACGCCTGAGTAAACTCAATCATCCCGAATTCAACCGAGGCGATTCCCCACCGGAGGATCGCCTCGGTTCGTTGAATTTGTGAGTCAACCCGGCAGTCCACGACACCTGGCTGCCGCTCCGAGAATCGCTTGGGTAGGTTCAGCTCTGCCCACATCCATTACCTCAGGAACTCCGACTCTTGTTCCAGGTCCGACGAAGAGTCTAGGGGAGGGGCGGAAACTAGGCTGATTATCCGTTGTAATCGCGACCCTCTGGCCAGGCTGCCCATGTTTCGGTCAGAATCGGAAAAAACTTCACTCTCTCCCCAAAAATCCTGGTGGATTTATTGAAGAGCGGCCATTTCGTGGCTATGCTTTGGCAGCTTGAGGGTTAACACCGCTGTGGCTGTTGACACAGGCTTGTCGAGCGGTCGTCGCCGCTGAACGGGCCGATCTTCGGGAGTTGCCGCTATGTACCACGAACGTCGCCCGGCTCATTCATCGGCTTCGGCCCAGCCATGGAGCTTCGGGGTCGAGCCGTTGGTTGAGGCGACCTTCGTGCCCCAGCGGTACGAGCCGAACTACGCCTATCCTTTGCTGGTCCTGTTCCACCAGCGGGGGGGCGACGAAGACCAGATGATGCGATCGATGCCCGGCATGAGCTGGCGGAACTACGTGGGTGTCAGCTTGCGTGGTCCTGACGAGCTTCACAAGCGAGGCCGGGTCGTCGGTCACTCGTGGGGTCCCGACTTCGCCCGAGCTGACCGCTTGGTCACTCCCAGTCGAGCCGTTCCTGATGTCGAGGCCGTTCGCCGCCGTCTCAACGACGAAGCTTGCGACCCGGTCGATATGCTTGAAGATCACATCTTCACTTCGATCCGTCGCACGATGCGGGCGCTCCATGTCCACTCGGAGAAGATCTTCCTGGTCGGGAGCGGTGAAGGAGCTGCTGTCGCCTATCGGCTCGCCCTGACCTACCCTGAGAAGTTTGCGGGGGTTGTCGCGATCAATGGCTGGCTCCCGGGAGGCTTTCGCCCCTTGGCTCGCCTGAATGATTGCCGAGACCTCAAAATTTTGATCGTCCACGGCGAGTGGAACGGTCGAGCACCCGTCGAGCAGGCCCGACGCGATGTTTCCGTTCTCCGCGCAGGAGGACTTCAAGTGGCCTTCCAAGCCTACCCCTGCGGACACCGGCACACGAGCCCCATGTTGGCGGATGTCGATACCTGGCTGATGAACCAATGTACAAACCAACCCTGCCGTTAGAATTTGCCGTGACTGGATTGCCCGAATAACCGCTACGCCCTATCCGATTCGTGGCAGGCGAGCGATCCTTCCCGAGAGCGACCACTCAAGCTGCCCTGCCTATCAGCCGATGGATCACAAGTGGTAGGACGGTTCTTGCCGTTTCTGGTCGCTTTCTGAAGGGCTTCGCATGCCCGTTCGCATTCTTCCGCACGCTGCCAAGCCCGACCCGAATCGGGACCCGATCGGGCCTTTCTTGCACTACTTAATGGCCGAATGTGGGGTCTCTCCCCACACGTTGGCGGCATATCGCGGTGATATTGCCAGGTTCTCGAAGTGGCGTCAGCAGAACGCTCCTGGCCCTCTCAAACGAGTGTCGATCGACGACTTGACGGCTTATGTCGATCACCTTAGCGGAACTGGACTGGCCCCAAACAGCATTGGTCGCCACCTAGCGAGCCTCTCGACCTTTTTTCGCTTTCTGGTCTTCGATGACAGGGTCACTGAAAACGTCGCCCGCCTCTTGATCGCGCCGACCGTGTGGGACCGGCTCCCCAACGTTTTGAGCCCACTATCGGTCGAGAAGCTCCTGAACACGCCACCGGCGGACACCGCGTTGGGCCGTCGAGACCGCGCTGCGCTCGAGACCCTCTACGCCACCGGCTGTCGGGGGAGTGAGGTCGCAAACCTGAGGCCTCGGGACCTGGATCTGAGCGCGGGGACTGCCCGATGCATCGGCAAGGGGGATAAGGAGCGGCTCGTGCCACTGGGGCGTCGGGCCTGCGACGCAATTCGCGCCTACTTGAGCGACGACCGGCCGCTGCTTGTCATGAAGCGACCGAAGACTGAAGAGGTCTTCGTCTCTCGGCACGGTCGCCCGATGACGCGGGCCGGTCTCTGGCGACTCGTGACCGAACACGCTCGCACTGCCGGCCTCAAGGGGAAGGTCAGTCCCCACACCTTGCGGCACAGCTTCGCGACGCACCTGCTCGCTGGAGGTGCCGATCTGCGAGTAGTCCAAGAGATGCTCGGGCATTCTTCAATCGCCACGACTCAGATATATACTCGCGTCGAGCTCAGCCAGCTTCGGGCAGTCCACGCCAAGTGCCACCCTCGCGGGTAACCTGCCTCCTCTGGATTGTCTTCCCAGCGCGCGAGGCCCCTCCTGAAGCGTGCCCGACCTGAATCGAGTACGGACGCACCCAGTGACGAAGTTAGATCGCTCCTCGCTACTTCGAGAACGCGTTTAGCAGCAACTTTGATTCAGCCGAATCGACGGCGACATCGGTACCTGATCCCGTTTCGTGTTCGACCTCAAGAGTGTTCGGCGTGTCTTATATTTTTCACGAATTCTTTACCAAATACTGCGAATCCTCTCGACAGGAATTGCGCAGGTTTATTCCCAAACAATGATGGGGAACCCTACGAAGAGGCTGGAATTCACGATTCTTAAAATTGGCCTCGATTTTGCTTTGGTCGGATCGCATTGAGAAGCACGTCACTTTCGCGTCTTCGATAGAGCCCCTAAGTGCGAAGGAGCATGACCATGTCTGGCGATCCGAAACAAGCGACATCGGCAACAATGGCAATTGGTTACATCACCACGGGCTCGTTGATGGCAGTGTGGACTGGCGTCTATTACTTTTACCACCGACAAGTGAATGGGGTTGATGCACCAAGCATGTGGACTACAGGATTCTTTCTGACGGGCATCATTCTCGTCATTATTGGGTTCCTGGTGGGACAGATTGGTCGGTCGGCGCGGCAAGCCGAGGTGATGGCAGCCCCTACTCAGATCATCACACCAAGCGTTGCCCAAGCCCCAGTCTCGACACTTCCGCCAACTGCGACACCGGTTGTGAATGTTCCAATCGCGGCACGAAGGTAGCCCTCCCTTCCATAAGGAAGAAATTTTCCTAGCTCTCGACAGTTGGTGCGCGAATTTGG
>JANXSX010000208.1 GCA_025356475.1 Isosphaeraceae bacterium
AAAAAGTTCTAACGGTGTCCTGTCGCCCCGACTTCAAATTGGATTTTGCTGTTTTCGGCTGATTTCTACGGAAAGATTGAGTTCGAAGTGGCATGATTCTTCGCAAGGAGGCATCGCAAATTTCTGTAAACCGCTTGTAGCAAGGAAGTTGCAGAGTTCAAATCCCGTCGCCACTTTCGGAACACTTGCAAGTAAGATCAGGGCATACCCCCACGACCAGTCGGCATACAAGAAGGTGAGCTTCTTCATCGCATGAGATGGTTTGGGGGCAAGGGATGAAGCTGGCGACGATGACGTAAGATACAATTCCTCCAATTCCTTCATGAAAATCCGCTTCCTCCACGGCGGGCACTCGGTCCCAGGTGAAAAATGTCCCTCGTAAAACACAAAACTTTGACCGCAGTTCGGGCGAAAGCCTACGAAGAGTTGTTTGGCTGCACGCCCTCGGCGGGCTTCCCGCCACATGCCCTCTTCAAGAAGCCCGATGAGCGGTTTCTGATCGACATTTTCCTATACACCCTGGAAACCGGCTCCGGCGACATAGACGTGGCCGTGACCAACGGGATGTCGGATCAACGTATGGTCAATCCCGATTACACACCGGAATGGCATCGCAGAGAGTTGATCCAGTATTTTCCGAAATGCACCGAGGGCCATGCCCGGCGTTTGCACGACATGGCATGGCTCCCGCTATTCGATGAGTTCTACCTCGATAGCCACCAATCAATTGCCTGGGAGCATCCAGGGGTCGCTGGGACTCGTTGGAAGAATGCGTTCTTCCTGTTGCCGCTCATCAAGTCGCACAAGAACTTTGTGTTCGAGGTCGAGGGTGACAAGGTTTCGTTCTTGTGGCATATCCCGATCTCGGACGAGGAGCGTGCCTTCAAGCAGGAACATGGAACTGATGCCCTGATCGACCGCATGGAAGCCGTGGAATTGCCCTGGGTGTTTGACGAGAAGAATCGACCGTCGATGGTGGAAAAGGCGGGGTGAACAATGACCGAGGCTGAATGGATTCCGTTGACCGATCCACTGGACATGCTCGAACAGATTCGGGGGCCGAAAAGCAAGTTGAACTTTCCCGTCGTCGCCACGGATCGCCAGTTACTTCTGCGGGCCAGTGCTTGCGTTCGTCGTTTGGGGCCTGTAGTTGAAGACGCCGCTGGCTGAGAGCCATATGCGACCACGAAGGATCCCCAACTCGAGTTGCCGGACCCTCCCAGAGCGGTCGGAAACAAACGCCGCCTTACAAGGCATGATCAGGAGTTCTGACGTCCCTGCTCGCACAGTAGTTGGTTAAGGGTGCTATTTGGACTTTTCGACAACATGAGATTCAAACGCCTCCATGAGTTGTCCAAAATCTTTGAGAAACTCCTTGGACACGCCTTGGGGGTACTTCAGATGAATGTAAAGGTGACGATCAAGTGTTTTCGAGTATGGTGCCGACATGGAGACGGTGAAGTACCGCGTATCGAAGGTATTTGGAAGTACTAGGAAAAAGAAAAGGGGTCATTCTGAATTCTACAATTGTCATAGACAGTCCATGGCTATGCTTGGCGAGTTAAATCGCCTTCAGACTACCCTTCAAATCGACTCCCCAGCCAGCCATGCACGCAATGAAAAGTTCTAACCGTGCCCTGTCGCCCCGACTTTGTTTCGAGGTGCGATACTGGTGCGTGAATCGCAGCTTGATGGCCCTCTGCAGCTTGTGAGACTCCACGTTGCCCGGTATGATTGAACGTACATTTGGAGGTACAACCAATGGCAAAGGTTCCGGCGATTATCCCGGTGTCCGATCTTCGGCAAGATGCCGCGCGCGTCTTGAACGACTTGAAGAAATCGAGCGAGCCGGTTTTCATTACCCAGCGGGGGAGAGCGACCGGCGTCTTAATGAGTCTCGAAGCTTATGAGCGATCCGAAGCTGAACGTGAGTTGCTCATGCTCCTGGCTCGTGGCGAAAAGGAGATCCGAGCGGGTGTGGGATCCAAACTTGATGACGTTCTGGCCGATGCCGATTCTCTACTCCGAAAAGGCTGACTGTGGATGTCCTGTTCACCCCTTCCGCGCGGCTCCACTTTCTGAACGCGATCGAGGCGATCCAGAGGCATAATCCCAGCGCGGCGCGGACTTTCCGTCAAAATGCGGGCGCTGCCCTCAAGCGACTGGTACAATTCCCGAATTCCGGAACGGCCATCGCCGAGTTTCCGGAGCTTCCGTACCGCGAACTTTACGTCAAACCCTACCGATTTTTCTATCGTGTCCAAGACGACGCGGTCTGGGTCGTCGCCGTTTGGTACGGAACTCAAGTGCCCGGCACTCCCGCAGGGCTATAGGCGGTCGCCTGGTGCGCACCGGCAAGTAACACTGGTGAACATTTCTGGGTGCCACTGGACGTACTCGACCAATCTCTTCATGCATTCGACGACCCGGCAAAGTCTATACGTAGAAGTCCCAGGTTAGCCCGTGAATCGTTGGAGGGACTTCGAGTCGAATTGCCACTGCCTCTTGTCCGGCTTGTTTGTATTGAAGGGCGCTGGACCATCGCCAATCGGCCGACCTTTCGCAGAGTTGCCGACGGAATGGGTTCTCGTGGATGTAGGCAATCGCGGTTTCAACGGCCTTCACTGACCGGAGGTTTCGATCAGAACTTGCCCTTCTTGCCAGAATCGAACACGGTGGATTCCCGACCGCTCCAGCACCTTTGGGCGTTCTTTCAGCGGGCTCCCAGCGGCCTCAAAGAGTCTCTAGATTCGTCGCGAAAACCGGGCCTTCAGCGCTCTCAGGACCAGGTCGATTCGGAAGTCATGGGACGTGGGCTGAATGAGGATGTGAACGTGCTCCGGCATGAAGATATAGGCGATTCGCCAGCACGGTCGATCCTCCCGCCGAAATCACTGGTCGGGTACGACCAGTGGCACCCAGAAATGTTCACCAGTGCCACCCGATGTTCTCGAGGTGCCCTCTCGGTGGAGTGTCACCGCTTATGATTTGGGTGAGCCCGCCCGTGCAGTCGCCACGCCGGTAATGGCCAATAGAATGCCCACACCAGCAAGCTTGGTATAGTTGACTTCCTTCTCTCGCTCGACCAGGGCAGCACCGAGGAGAATACCGAAGGCCAGACCGACCAGGACGCCGCCAATGAACTGCTTTGAGAACCTCATCGTGGATGAGCCCCAGAGATGGTCGTTGTGCCGTTTTGTCGAAGGGATTGTACCGGCCGTGCCACGCAGACGCCACAGAATCTCATGACGTGCGGGCAGCCGCTACTCCTTCTCCGGTCGGATCAAACGACGCGACCGAGGAGTGTGGAACCGACTCCGTTCCGGCCATAAAGACGGCGGTCGTTCCGAGCACGACAAACCGAGGTAGCCGTTCACACCCTGGAAATCCTTGAACTCAAGCACTTTGAAGCGGGCGGACGGCTCAAAATGGTCGATCACCCCCCGGAGGACGCTCGGAGACTCCTTGTTCTCAGCCTCCCCTAGGTGTGAACGGCTACCTCGACGCCTTACGCGCCCTCGCGGCTGGGGTGGTCCTGGTCTTTCACCTCAGCCCGTACCGCTTCCCGTTCGGCTGGACCGGGGTCGACCTGTTCTTTGTGCTCTCGGGCTACTTGATCACATCGATCATCATCACGAACGGTCACTCGCCTGGATTCTATCGAAATTTCTACATGCGTCGAGGCCTTCGTATCTGGCCGATCTACTATCTGACCCTGTTCATCTTGGTACTAACAAATGGCTGGTTGAGAGAACCTCAGCCAATGGCAGGCCTGATCTACGCCATTACTCACACGCAGAACATTCCTTCGTTTTGGCGAGGGTCCACGCCTCCCTTCCACCGAGCCTTCGATCACTCGTGGGCCCTGGCCCTTGAGGAGCAGTTCTACCTTGTTTGGCCGGCTCCTCTGGCCGCTGAGACTCAAACCTTTGGCATACCTGGGCATGATCGGTTACGGAATTTATATGTACCACCCTATGGTCTACATTTTCCCGGATGGGCAGAGGTTTAACTATGATCAAACGATTGGAATGAACATGATTAAACTCGGGACAACGGTGGTCGTTGCGATAGTATCCTGGCACGTGATCGAGAAGCCGATCCTACGGCTGAAAGATCGATTCGCATATCACCGATCCGACAAGGTAGGAACGCCCGAGGAATCGTGAGACTGGGTTACACGTTTCCTGTGGGACGATCCTCGTACGGTTTCATTATCCGACAAATTCCACATCCACTTTGTGGGGGATGATCCCAGCTTGGGCGGCTCGGTCGAGGAGCAATCGGACCGCCTCGCGACCACGAGGGCCGTAATCGACAGTCCACTCATTGACATACATGCCGACGAACCGGTCCGCGAGGGCTGGGTCAAGGTCGCGGGCATATTTGAGGGCGTAGGTGAGTGCTTCCTGGCGGTGATCCAAGGCATATTGAATGCTGGCCTTGATCATGGCCGCAATTTGCTCGACCTGCTCGACGCCAAGATCTTTGCGAACAACGTTGCCACCAAGGGGCAGGGGCAAGCCCGTTTCGGCGAGCCACCACTGACCAAGGTCGATGACTTTATGCAGACCCTTATCACCATAGTAAAGCTGACCTTCGTGGATGATCAGACCGGCGGCAACCGTGCCTTCTGCGACGGCGGGTAAGATCTCGTCGAACGGCATGATCACGTGAGGGGTGTCTTTGCCGAGCAAGAGCTGGAGGGTCAGAAACGCAGTCGTCAGCTTGCCGGGAACCGCGATCGGCTTTCCCTTTAACTCCTCAAGAGTCATCGGTTGCCGCGTAATAATCGTGGGGCCGTAGTTATCCCCCATGCTCGAACCCGAGGCGAGGAGCGCGTACTTGTCGGCCAGATAGGCGAAGGCATGGATGCTCACCGCTGAGACTTCTAGCTCGCCTTTCAACGCACGACCGTTGAGCGTTTCGATGTCTTCGAGCTGGTGGACGAACTTCAATCCCTGGGTGTCAACCTTGTCGTGGGTCAAGGCATAGAACATAAAGGCGTCGTCAGAGTCCGGGCTATGTCCGACACGTACAATGTGACTGGCAGTCGCGGTGGTCATGTGTGAAACTGGTCTCCAAAAAGACTTCGATCTCTAAGTGATTCTAGACAATGCACTTCGCCTGGGGCAGACCACGCCAGAGTCATTTTTTATGAGGATGGAGTTAAGATCGTATGAGAAAAGGACTTCGGTGGATACTCAACCTGGCAAGACTCCTTCTGATCGCTTACCTACTGGTCGTTTTGTTCCTTGATCTCTTCCAGGATTCGTTGGTCTTTCCCGGTTCGTGGAACCAGGGGCGGCCAGACGCTCAGGTTCATCCTTCCGAGGGATCGGAGTTGATCCGACTATTGACTGATCGAGGAGAGCAGACGGTCGCACTCTTTGCCAGCGCTCTCAGCGAGGAAGGCCAAACTCGACCCGACTCCGCCTCTTGCCCGACGTTGCTCTTCTTCCACGGTAACGGCAACAGCCTGGCGCGTGCTCAGCGCCTGCTTGAGCTGTTTCGTCGAAAGGGGATGAACGTGATGATCCCGGAATACATCGGCTACGGGCTTGCAGAGGGTTCGCCGAGCGAACTCGGTTGTCGGTACACAGCGAAGGCCGCCCTGGCTCATCTCAAGAAGCGAAGCGACGTCGATCCAAGCAAGATCATCATTGCCGGAACCTCGCTCGGCGGTGCTGTCGCGATTGATCTGGCATCAACAACCCAGCCAGCAGGTCTCGCAGCGTTCAGTACATTCACGAGCCTTGCTGATGTCGTCCGCTTTCACTATCCGTGGGTGCCGACGAGCGTGTTACTCCGGCATAAGTTCGACAGTCGATGGAAGATCGGTCGGTTGGACTGCCCAGTATTCCTGGCCCATGGGCTCAATGACCCTGTGGTTCCAGATGAGATGACAGATCAGCTCGCCAAAGACGCGATTGGTCGGACTGAGATTCAGAAGATCGAAAGAGCTGGCCACAACCTCTTCCAAAATGGTGAAGGTGAGTTGATGGTTCAGCTCTCCCGCTTCGTTAATTCATGCACGTCGAAATTGCCTGCGAGCGCTGTCGGAACAAGATGAAGGGGGCGGGTGGACAAGAGGTCGATGAATCCAAACCGGTTCCCACGAAGGACCTTGGGAACGAATTCCTAAACCGATCGACATTAGGAGGAGGAAATCTGTCTCCGTTTCGACCTCCTCTTGCCAAGACTTCAAAACCACCTGACCAAGAAATCTTCTCAAAACCACCCAGAATCCCCAAAGTCTGTGATCCCGCATACCGATAGTGATTCCGTGAAGTGCGATGTAGCACCTTATTTACGGGATTACGACGATGACTATGTCACCCAATGCCACGTTCGCGGGTGCAATCCCTGCGTCCAAGATCTTCAAACGGTCGATCCGCCAGGTGGACATTTGTCTCAAAACCGAGCGCGAACGGCTTGCACAGTCGAAAGACCGAGCAATCACCAAGCGGAACTGGCTGATCTACAGGGCCGGGATCGTCTGGGATGTCGATCAACGCGCCCGGGTCGAGACCTTGGCGACCAAGCTCACGAAGAAGCCTGGTCAGATCGTCGCTCGACTCAAGACGAGCTATCACGGCTGCCTGTTCCTGATGGAGCGTTGGGCATACCTCATCAGCAAGGTAAGCTCCGATAAGTTCGACGGGAAATTGTCCTCTGCCAATCGGATCCAAGCCCTCAGTTTGCTGGGCATTCCGCCCGACGAGTGGGACAACGAGGAATCGGTGATCAGCACCGACATGATCTCCCCGGACGAC
>JANXSX010000049.1 GCA_025356475.1 Isosphaeraceae bacterium
CGCTACCTCCTGAACGGAATTATCCGGAAGCATCTTGCCTATTCTACGTACTCCACCCTTTGTCGCGCACCAACTGGCGAGCGCTAGGAAAAAATCCTGAGCGCTCGGCAGTTGGTGCGCGAATTTGGGTAAAGATCGCTGTCTGGAAAGGCAATCTATGGCCTGAACTGGTAGTTCGGGGTGTCCTGGGGGCCTTGAGTAACTCCGGACGAATCCAAACGCGCGCACCAACTGCCGAGCGCTAGGCAGTTCCTTAAGAGTCCGCAAGCTATCGGGGTTGTCGCGTCAGGCATCGGCCTTGGGTTACCGTCTGGAGCCTGTCTCGCCATCGTGAGGTGAGGCTGACGGCGTCCGACGCTCTCGGGCAAGAGAGACGGCTCGCCGCCGACTGTGGCCAATGTCGAAATGAGTTCAAGCCTGGCAGAACGGGGAGGGGGATTGGCTGCGCCCGGCTCGCCAAACGGCATCACGCGATCGGGCCGTCAACGACCCATGGGAAGACAGTTCCTTAAGAGGCGGTAGCCACCTTACGCCGACGCCAGCCGTAGCCCAGCAGGCTGAGCGTACCGGTGCCCAGCATGACGAGGCTTGCCGGCTCGGGGACCGCCGAGGGGGTGAACTTCAGGCGAACGTCGTCGAAGTTCACCTGAACACCGACCGAAGTAAGCCGGATAGTCAACGCTTGACCAAGATTTGAATCGCTCGCGGTCGCAGTGTAGTTAACGGTTGTCGTCAGAAAGGTTCCGGTAGCAGGGAGGAGCGAATTGACGTCCTCAGCGATAACTACCGAACCCGCCAGCAGCTGGATCGAGTAGCCTGGGAAAGGGTGGCCCAGCCGTCGGCCCATGTCAACGGCGAGGGTGTATACGCCGGGCACCAGTTCGGACGATAAAACCTGAAAAATGACTCCGCCATTCAAGTAGGCAATGTTCACGCCTTCGGGCGCTTCGTCCAGGAAGTCGGCCGCAGAGGGGTTGAACGCACCGCCGTCGCCCTTCCATCCGGTGAGCACTGGGTTGGAGTTCCCGTTTCCAAGGATTTGAGCTTCGAAACCAGCGTTGACGACGGGGATCATGTCGGCCTCGGCCCGAGATCCGATCAGGAAAGGACAGGAGAGCAA
The DNA here is from genome assembly GCA_025356475.1 of Isosphaeraceae bacterium. Taxonomy (GTDB): domain Bacteria; phylum Planctomycetota; class Planctomycetia; order Isosphaerales; family Isosphaeraceae; genus JANXSX01. The sequence continues at coordinate 1,121 of JANXSX010000049.1, forward strand.
GGCGAGGGTAACCAGGGTGTGTACCGACTTGCGATTGAGCATAGCTTCTCCTTCACGTTGACAAGGTGGGGACTACTTCACAACGAACGCCTTACGCCAAAGGCGAGGGCGGTTGCTGCCTAACAAGCATTAGGCAGAATTGACTCTGCCTAATCCAATTGTGACGTCACCGACAAAATTGAACGCCTGTCCATATTCATCGGACGAGATTAATGGGAAAATCGACAATCTTGGCCCCGTAAAGCCATAAGGCGCATCGGGTTGCAGTCGATCTTTCGCATTCTTCTTATCCACCCTAGACTACCAGTCGGGGCTTTTGTCGGTAACGTCAATTGTGTATTCCGTCCAAAAACGCCCAGCATAGGAGGGAAGCGGTCTTGACAGTGTGGTCAATCACAATGGCATGATCGCTCACCGTTTTGGGCGTGTCAAGAAAGATTCGGAGAAAAATAATGAATCAGCAAATCACTCCTGGGAGAACGCCTCGGTTGCTGGATCAAGTCCGGCAAATATGAGGCTTTTGCACTCTTTTTACGACGTACGGCACAGGTGAGCATATCTGTCTGACAGTGGTCGCACCCGGGGAACGCTGACGAAATAACCTTCCTCTTTTTGAGCCGATCTGCTCACGGGACTCGTTCCCACGGAGGAACGTGGGAACGAGTTTTGGTGCGTGATTCGTAAGGCAGAGCAATTCGTGAATGGGCGAGAAATCGGGAAGTTGTTTCGTCAGCATTCCGCGGGATGAATCCTCGCCCGAGCACCGGCTCATTGCTGGCATCCCTGCGGGATGAATCCTCTCGTCGTCTTTGATCTCCAGACAGGTGGTAGAGATTCGCCAGCAGCGAATCTCGCCACCATAAGCTTCAAATCGTTTCGACGGGAGCTTCAACCCCAACCCGGTGGCAGAAGTCTCCAAAGCCTTCGCCTGAGTGTCGCTCATCCTTAAATCTTGCGAAGATCGGCACCAGTTCCGGGACGACTTGATCGAAGGGGACGTAATCTTTGTACTCGACGTTGAGGCGACCCCCAAGTGTGCTTCCAGCCAGGAAGATGGTGTAGGTTCCCGGGCCTGGAGTACCATCGGCGTTCTTGACAGCCGATCGACCCACGAGTCCGATGTCGGAGTTGTAAGGTCGCGCACAGCCGTTCGGGCAGCCGGTCATTCGAACAGTAAACCGCTCTTCGGTCAGACCGAGCTTCTCAAGCTCGATTTCCAGTCGATCCATGATCGTCGGCAAGGCCCGTTCGGCTTCGGTGACGGCCAAGCCGCACGTGGGAAGCGCTGGGCAGGCCATCGACCAGCGGCGAACCATCGAGACCTTCTCGACCTGAGCGATCCCATACTCGACGAGCAAAGCTTCGATGTCGGCTTTCCAGGCGGGTTCCAGGTTGATCAGAAGGATCGATTGTGAACACGTTAAACGTGCATCGGTCCCATACTTGGTGAAGAAGGTCTGCAGGCCACTCAGGACTCGGTGCGCGCCGACATCCTTGAGCCGACCGTTTTCGATCGGGATCCCCAAAAAGAGCTTGCCGTCCCCTTGTTCGTGCCAGCCGAGATGGTCCTCAACTCCGGTGACTTGAACACCTCTAGGGTCGTCCAAAGGCCGGCCAATGTATTCTTCAACTTTGGCCCGGAAGGCAGGCATTCCCCAGTCGTGAATCACATATTTGAGCCTGGCTCGCTTGCGATCGGACCGATTGCCGAAGTCGCGGTAGACCTTGATGATCGCCTCACCAATCGCCAGGATCTGTTCCCGGGTCACGAAGCAGAGCGGCTTTGACAGAGCGGGAAAGGTCTTATCCGCACTTGGGGTCGTCCCCAACCCGCCGCCGACGAGCACGTCATATCCCACCAGAACGCCGTTTTCGACCACCGCGAGATAGCCGAGGTCATTGGCATAAACGTCCGTGCAATTGTCTTCGGGAAGGCTGAACGCGGTCTTAAATTTCCTGGGGAGGTACGATGGCCCATAGATGGGCTCGACCGCATCATCGCCGGCGGTGGGTATCAGTGCAGGACCTGCGGTGGGCAAGAGGGACGACTCAACCTTCTCACCATCGAGCCAGAGGTCGAAATAGCTGGCCGACCGGGGTGCGAAGTGGCTGGCGAAGCGGTCGGTGTCAACCTGCATCGCGTCGCGGACCCCGTCTCGGAGTGGGGCGGGGCACGAGAGGACGTTACGCTCGACATCTCCGCACGCGGCCAAGGTTGAGAGCAAAGTCGCGTTGATCCGCTGAATGGTTGTTGCCAAGTCTTCCTTCATCACCCCGTGGAGTTGGTACTCCTGCCTAGTGGTGATCCGCAAGCTATCGTTGCCCACGGTCCGCGCCAGTTCGTCGCAAGCGAGGTGCTGAGCCGCCGTCAGCTTGCCCCCGGGGATTCGGACGCGAACCATCATCGAGAACGCTTTATCCTTGCCCTCTCGCTTGAGTTGCGTCCGAAGGTCGCGGTGATCCTGCTGGTAACTGCCGTGGAACTTCAGGAGCGTGATCGCCTCCTCCGTGAAGTGGTCGAGATCGTTTCTCGACTCGTCCAGTAGCGGCAATTTGAGGTATTCGCTCTTGAGCTTGACGCCCTCGACCTTGCTCGGCTTGCCGCCACGGTTCGGGTCCTGCATCGTCGCGTCTCTCTCCCGTCGGGAATCCGGGCATCAAACATCGGTTACTGCATGATCTTACTGACCATTTATCATAACCAATTGGTCAGGCTCAATCAACCTGAGGAATGGTCGCCGATAAGGGCGGTTCGATTCTTTCCACTGGGATCGTCACTCTCCATTAGGGTAAGCTATTGGCTTCATTCGCCCAATTTCGCTGAGCGATTCTGCCCCAACAAGGGCATAATATGAAAGCCTTGGGGCATCACCCTGGACAAAAGGAGGGCGGGTGTTCCAAAACCCAAACAGAGCCTCCGCCATCGACCACCAGCCGCCATCTCGGTCAACAAACAACACGCCCGTGACCCAGACGCACGCATCACCTCGCGGGCGCGTACCAATTCATTTGAGAGTCCATTCGACCATGGCTGGCTATCATCAGGAAGGGCCGAAGGCGGCCCGGATGTACGAAGTGATCCTGCCCAAGAAGCTCGGTTATTTTGGCAAGGTTCAGCAGGTTCTCGAAGACCTCTTTAGTGAGTTGGCGATCCGCAAGGTCCCGTACGTCCAGCGAGAAATCACACGAAGTCAGAAGCGGGACCCGAACTTTGATGTCGATCGTTGGGTTCATACCCTCTGCAACGCCACTCGGGGCTACTCGATCTACGAGATGGACGGTCGCTACCTTGGGCCGACCGGTGCGGCGATCGACGAGCGAGTCCTGGTCATCAGGTTCATTTTTCACGATGTGAACGGGATACCGAATATGATGAAGGCCTCGCAAGAGATCGTCAACCACTTGGTCGCCCACCGGTTCGCTGAAGAGCTTGGCGTTGAGGATGAGATCTGGTTTCTAGAATACACCAACACGCAACTCGCCATCTGGCGTAAGGATCGCTGAGACATGAACCTAGAGAATCTCGCCGAGTTGATCGATCGCTATGAGCTTGGGGCGGACCTCCTGACGTATTCGATCCAGGGGCTCTCTGACGAGCAGATGAAGGCCCGGCCGGGTCCGGGAGACTGGAGCATCGCCGAGTTGTGCAATCATATGGTCGATAGCGACCTGGTTGCTGCGGACCGAATGAAGCGGGTCATCTGCGAGCATGAACCTTTGCTTCTGAACTACGAGGAGAACGACTGGATCGAACGGCTCAACGGCCAGGATCTCCCCGCCGCCGATGCCGTGGCCCTGTTCGCCTTGAACAGGAAATGGATGACCCGGATTCTGCGGAACTGCAAGGAGAGTGACTGGACCCGTTGGGGGACCCATAGCGTCGTGGGCAAGCAGACTTTGACCGAAATCGTAGTCAAGTATGTGAGTCACCTTGACTCGCACTTGCGGTTCCTATATGGCAAGCGTGGAAACTTAAACACGTTTTTGCCCCCCAGATATTCACGCGAAGGTTGACATGTCCCGGCTCTTCTCCGGCACCCCGTTCGATCGTCCCCCCACCTGCGACCGATGCGGGAAGCTGGAGAGCGAATGCTCGTGCCCTGTTCTGGTTGCCGAGAAGACGTACCTCGATCCCAAGACCCAAACCGCCCGATTGAAGGTGGAAAAGCGTCCCAAGGGGAAAGTCGTCACGTGTGTCAGCGGCTTGGATGCCAATCAGAATGATCTCGACGGGTTAGCCGCCAAGCTCAAGGCCAAGTGCGGCACTGGGGGCACCGTAAAAGAGAACGTAATCGAGATCCAAGGGGATCATCTGAACAAGGTGAGCGAGGCGCTGAAGCTGCTTGGGTATCAAATAAAAAGGCTCTAAACGGACAGAGTTGGTGAACCAGACCCCGACCCGATTGGAGAGGGAACGAGGTCTGGAATCCACCTAAATGCTAGCGAGTTGAAACCACGTTACAGAGATAGTAGCATCCGTAGATAAGATCGCGGCTCGACGTCGGTCAGCCCGAGCATCGTCCCAAGTGCGAGGACAGCGGCCTGGGCTCTTGGGAGATCGTCCTCGCTCTCCGCGAGTGCTTCAACCTCGGCAAAGGTTCCGAGTCCAGCCGCATTGTCGAGTGTCACTTCCAGCGAGACTCCCTCAATGGTGATGTGAAAGGGGCGACGCGACTTGCGGACGATGGCCACAGGGCGGAACCCCAAAGCGTGGCAGAGTTGTTCCATCTGCTCGAACGCCTTCTCACCGGGATTGAAGCCGATCTCGATCTCCTGGCGAGTCTTGGTAGGCCCGCCGTGCTTGGGGCCTTTGTAGGTCAGGCGATTATCGTCCCCCTGGCGACGGATTCGGAACGCTTCATGGGTCTGGGAGAAGTCGCGACTGGGGTGGGCAAGGTAGACATCCGCCTGGTCGATCGGGGCCCCCGGTTCGGCCCCCAGGCCAACGAGCTGATCGGCCAGAGCCTCGTGGTCGGCGACCCTGTACTTCACTTCGACCTCATAACCCATCTGCTTTGACCTCCCGCTGTTGTCTTGACCTTGACGAGTCGCCGCCCTGGGGGTTAATGTTACAGGTTCCCGCATGTAAGGGCAGGAACGGCCCGAGCGCGGCTCGCATTCGCTCAGGATATTCGAGGTTCGTTCGACTGAGGACTCCAGGTTTATGCCGCGGAAAAAGTTTGGCCGCAACCGTAAGAACCGCTGCCGGTTCTGCACCCCCGAAGGCTGCCCTCGCCCCGCCTATGTCGATTACAAAGACGTCGGGCTTTTGAAGAAACTCTGCACGAACCAGAGCAAGATGTTCTCCCGTAAGCGGAGCGGCAACTGTGCTGCCTTCCAGCGTGCGTCGAGTGATGCTGTTAAGCGCGCAAGGTTCCTGGCCCTTATTCCTTACGTCGGCGAGTAAGGTCTACGAGTCCACGAAGAGCTGGGCCAGACCCATCTTATTCCACCGGCCACCCGGCTGGTTTAAGATAGGTATGGCCCTCTTGCCGTTATGGCACTGGTGTGGGCGAGACTGTCTTAAGATAGTCCAGCAGGTCTTTGGCCAGGATGGGGTAGGCCAGTCCGACCCGGTCCTCAAGTGATCGACCTGCGCCCTTCTTGATCCGTCCTCGGTAGGCGTCGCGGACGTAGTCGAGGAATGGTTCGCGGAAGGCTCCACCATCGTGCTGCATCAGGTAGACAGTGAGCGCCATGGCCTCTAGGTAATTGAGGTAGATATCGCCTACAGGGGAGTTGAACCGATCTTGGTCCATGGCCACGAATCGGTTGAGCGGGATCAATTCCTTCAGGTCGAGTAGCCGATCTCGAGCTCGGGTGAGCCGGGGGCCGATTGGTCCACCGACTTCGGCCACGCTGCCGTCACCGGGAAAGGTCAGGGTCTCGAAATAGGTGCCAAGCCCCTCGAAAACCCAGTACTGGCCGGTGTTCTTCTCGCGATTGCTCTTGCCTGCAATCTCGAACAGAAGTTGATGCGACCCTTCATGATAGAGCGTCGACTCGAGGTCAATCTGCGGGTTGGGGTCGAAGTAGAAGTAGCTCGTCTTGAGCCTATCGTCGTAGAACCCCAATGAGTCATTGAGGGCGTTCCCCTGGCGTGGTTGGAGATGGTCCAAAAACTCCTGCCTGCTGGCGAAATAGAAGACCTTATGGGTCCGTTTTTCGCCACCTGGGTCGAGCTTGGCGGATCGGAACCGGAGTGCGAGCGGCAGGCGGTCGGTCGGGAGCACATCAATGAAGAGGGCGAGAAAGACATCATCGAGCGATTCAAGCTTCTGACCAAAGCCGATCGCCTCGGAGAGCTGGACGTTCGTCTTGATGAGGAAGTGCTCGGTTTGGATCTCCCAGCCGTCTTCGAATCGGGTCCGAGCGGCATTCGCCTCCTGGGCGGGGAGCCATCTGATGGGCTGTCGAGGTCGGCTGGGGGCGGGAAGTTCGCCTTTCTCCAGGTGTGGGACCCAGGACGATTCCACCCAGCCGAACGTTGGATGCGTGATGAGCCCACGCTCTAGTTGCCGGACCGCGTAGGGAGTTGCCCAGCCCCCATCGTGTCGGACATAGCCCAGAATCCGCCGAGCTTCAGCGTGATCAGGCTGGCGGGCGATGATGTCCCGTAGGCAGGCGTCGGCAAGGCTCAACTGGCTTGGACTGGCCTTGGCGGCCAGGTTGGCCACCTTCAGGAGGCTCTCAACCGATCGATCGCGGATTCCCGCGAGTTCAGCCCTCCAGGGCTCCCCTACTCCTTTGATCACAGGGATATTGGCGAACCCGTTCCGCTGGGTCGACGGGACGATTTCGGGCAGGAGTGTGATCCTGGTCGCGCCATCTTTAGAAGTCTTGGCGGGGAGCAGCGACCGGATCTCCTGGGCCTCGTCCGGCTTTGCTTGGCCGAGCCGGTCCGCAAGAGCCTGGAGCGCAGCGGCCTCGCGATCGAGGATCGCCCGCCTGTCCTGGCGGAGAGCCTCGGAGCGCTGAGCGACCGCCCCAGGGGCCGGAATCTGGCCCCCAAGAACGGACGGAATCATCATCCAAACCGCAACACCCAGGCTGATCATTCCGGCTCGTCCTTTGCTCGAACGGGGCTTGCTCATTTCCGGCTCGTTGCGATCAGGACGATTTCTTGGCCTTGTCCGCAGCTTCATCGGCCTTGGCCTGAGCCTTGGCTTCGTCAGCTTTCTTTTGATCGGCCTCATCGAGCCCGTGCTCGATCGGTCGTTCGCCAAAGATCTTGGAGAAGTTGGCGAACCCGTACTTGCGAACGATGGGACCACTCATAGGATGCATGTCCTTCCGGCTGGATTGTGACTCGGAGCGATCAAGGAAAGTAAACGAGGTAATGGGTGAGGAGGTTCTCGACAAATCCTTTGAGGCGACGACCTGGGGTCGTTTCACTCCAATCCTGCCATTCGGGATACTTGAAGGAAAGTGGGCTGATTGAAGGGTGTTTCGGCGGCCATGGGTATTCGGGATTTCGACCATCGTTCCCGCTTGCAGGCGCGAGGTTCTGGAGCCGGGTCGCCAGATCGAAAATCGGTTCCTTCTGAAGATCGAATCGACGCCGATCTCTATATCCGAACATCTGATGAAAATCAGGGCGAGCTTCTAGAGATCGGAGGAACGGTTCAAAGGTGTGATGGCTAAAACCTGGGAATGACATATTCCGCCAGAAATAGACCTTCGCCAGTTTCTCAGTAGACATCTGCAAATAGTGCAAGCGGTGACAAACGTCGACTCCGCGAAGGTGTATAAAGATTTCATAATCCGACCGAGCCTGATTGATCATAAGCTGTTGGGGCACGTTGAGCGGCACAACTAGCCTCTCTTAAAAATCTTATGGTCCCCCAACTCCCATCCGGCAGGGAGGATGGCCCCGGGATTCTCCTGAGCGCGATCCCACTGATCTGCTGTGATATCCGCGACAAACACACGGTAGGGGAAGTTCCATTCGGGTGTAAAGTCAAGCGGCTCAATGGCATCAGTACCGGACGAACGCAAGAATCGATTGACTTCGAGTAACCGGATTTCGTTGTCTGGAGCACCGGTCGGCAAGTACACCGCGAGCTCAATCGCCGCATCGGTTGAGAGGTGGCGTTGAGTGAGCCACTGAGCAATTTGTTCGGGAGTAGCATGGTTGCTTGGGCTTGCCGGAGCTGTGCTCCTCGTATTGTCACGCTGTCGGTACGCCGTATTAACCACTTCTTCGAGAGCAGTGGGGTCAAGCTGAGTGAGTGCCTGGATCAGTGCTTCACGATCTGTCATGGATTGGACTCCCCCACTCGATTGCCAGCGACCGGTCCTGGCTTCTCACCGAGTCTACTTATCAAGAGATGAGCCCAGAGAACGCAAATCCTATCTTAACGCCAATCCTCTGCTCGACCAAGTCATGCATCCTGAAGAGCTGTCGGGGCCAGGTTCCTCCCAGATCTGAACCCCCCTCTATTTGGTAGGCCCTACCTGTCGCCGGTGGGGACACACATGTGAATTCCCTAGTCCATTGATGATTCGTTTGCGTGCCGGAAACGTCACGATCACCACCCAATCCCATTGTCGAGACCTCTCCCTTGCCGTCAAGCGTCCAACCCCTCGCTTGACCGTTTCGACAGCGGGTCTTACGATGAACGGCTGTCAACACCTTGGATTGGGAAGGGATGAATCGGCTGTGACGATCACGCTTAATGGACAATCTCGCGAAATCTCCGACGGTTTGACCCTGGCGGTGCTGATCCGCGAACTCGGCCTCAAGCCCGAGCACGTCGCCGTCGAGGTGAACCGCGAACTCGTCTCCCGGACCAGGCATGAGGAAGCTCGACTCGCCGAGGGGGATGTCCTCGAAGTAGTAACCTTGGTTGGGGGGGGCAGTGGCACTAGGGTGGATGCTCCCGAAACCCCCTTCTTGGTGATTGGCACGCATTCGTTTCGGAGTCGATTGCTCGTGGGAACCGGCAAGTATCAAAGCCTTGAACTCATGAGCGATTGCCTGGATGCCAGCGGTACTGAGGTCGTCACGGTCGCGGTTCGTCGCGAGCGGCTCGAAGACAAGAGCGGCCGAAAGTTGCTCGACTTCATCGATCCCAAGCGCTATACGATCTTGCCGAACACTGCCGGTTGCTTTTCCGCCGATGAAGCATTACGCACCGCCCGTCTCGGTCGGGAAATCCTGCTCGGGATCGAGAATCCCGGAGCCGATTGGGTCAAGCTCGAAGTGCTGGCAGACACCAGGACCTTGCTTCCAGACCCAGTGGCAACATTGGAAGCGACACACGTGCTCGTCGCTGAGGGTTTTCAAGTCCTTTGCTATACAAGTGATGACCCGATCATGGCGCGGAGACTCAAAGAGGCGGGGGCCGCGAGTGTCATGCCCGCCGGAAGCCCAATTGGTAGTGGTCAAGGTGTCCTCAATCCCAACAATATACGTATCATCCTTGAAGATCTGAAAGCCAACGACCCAAACTACCCTGTGATCGTTGATGCCGGGGTGGGGACCGCCAGCGATGTTGCGATCGCAATGGAATTAGGATGTGATGGGGTCTTGCTCAACACGGGAATTGCCGGAGCGGTCGACCCTTTGCGTATGGCACATGCCATGCGATTGGCGATCGAGGCTGGTCGGCTCGCGGCAGGAGCTGGTCGGATTGCTCGAAAGCTCTATGCTACAGCGTCCAGTCCGCTGGATGGGATTGTGACACCAACGCGATGAAAATCTCGATGAATCGGGGAATTCACGTAAGTTCGCCAATAGATCTAAGGATGAGCACGGATGTCTGACCTTGACCCGATGCCGATCCTTGGGCCGGATGGCATGATTGCGAAGCGGATGCCCAGGTATGAAGCTCGCAGAGAGCAAACCCAGATGGCCAAGGCGGTCTCAAACGCGATCCAGGAGGGGAAGCACCTGATCGTCGAGGCTGGAACCGGGGTCGGCAAGAGCTTCGCCTACCTGGTCCCGGCGATCCTCGCAGCCGCCCGACAGGGGAAAAAAGTCCTCGTTTCGACCCATACCATCAGCCTTCAAGAACAACTCCTCCAAAAAGATTTGCCCTTTCTCAGGTCGGTCATGCCCGAGGAATTCTCGGCGGTGCTGGTGAAAGGGCGGTCCAATTACCTGAGCTTGCGGAGGCTCGGCGCGGCCGTCAGTCGCGCGGGATCGACATTTCAGCACCCGGATGATTTCGATCAATTGTCACAAATACGGATGTGGGCCGGTGCTACGACGGATGGGAGCCGTTCCGACCTCGATTTCAAGCCTTCAGGTGCAGTCTGGGATGCCGTTGGTAGCGAGCACGGCAACTGTCTAGGAAAGCAGTGTCCCCAGCATAAGAAGTGCTTTTACTTTGCTGCCAGGCAACGCATGCGTAACGCTAACATTCTGGTCGTGAACCATGCCCTGTTCATGAGCGATCTAGCGCTCCGAGGTGCAGGGGCTAGTATCCTACCCGACTACCAGGTCGCGATTATCGACGAAGCTCACACGCTCGAAGCCGTCGCTGGCGATCACCTCGGATTAAGGATTACTTCCAGTCAGATCGAGTATGTCCTCACGCGTCTCTATAACGACCGGACTCGCAAAGGTTTGCTGGTCTATCATGATCTGACGGAGGCCCTTCCCCAGGTTCAGCGCACCCGGAGTGCGTCGGAGAACTTCTTCGAACGGGTCGCTAATTGGCGGATGCGCAATCAGAGCAGCAACGGTCGAATTCGCACTCCTACCGAATGGCCGGACACGGTTGGTGAGGAACTTCGGAAGCTCGCAACAGCCTTGGCCGTCGGAGCCGAGATGATTGAGGAGGAAGAACAGCGGGTCGAGATCGTTGCGATGCGCGAGAAGTGTGAGGGGCTGGCAGCCACACTCGCGACCTGGCTCGATCAATCTCAGTCCGAGGAGAGCGTCTATTGGGTCGAGGCTGAGCCCGCCTCGAGACGACGAGTCACACTGGCCTGTTCACCGCTGGATGTCGGACCAATTTTGCGACGTGATCTCTTCAACCGGGTACCGAGTTGTATCCTCGCCTCAGCGACTTTGACGGTAGGGACGCCTCCGACATTCACGTATGTGAAAGCGAGATTAGGCTTGACCAAATGTGATACATTGCACCTGGGAAGCCCATTCGACTATCGCAACCAGGTCACGATCCACATCCCCAAGAACCTGCCAGACCCATCGGAACAGGCGGCGGCGTTTGAGGATGCGGCCATCAAGGTGATCCCTCACTACCTGGCGATGACCCACGGTCGGGCGTTTGTGCTCTTCACTTCGCATCGTCTGCTCGAACGGGCTGCCCGGCAGCTTGCCCCCTGGTTCGCCGAGCACGACATCGCGCTGATCGCTCAGAGCGATGGCGTCCCGCGTTCGAAGATGATCGATGCGTTCAAGGCCGACGAGTCGAGCGTAATTTTCGGCGCTGATAGCTTCTGGCAAGGAGTGGATGTGCCCGGAGACGCATTACGAAATGTGATCATTGTTCGATTGCCGTTCTCAGTCCCCGACAAACCTCTCCTGGAGGCTCGCCTGGAAGCGATTCGCAAACGGGGTGGAAATCCGTTCGTCGAGCAACAGATTCCCGAGGCGGTGATCAAGCTCAAACAAGGATTCGGCCGATTGATCCGCTCGCGGACTGATACGGGGATCGTGGCTGTCCTCGACCCACGTGTCCTGACCAAGCCGTATGGACGAACCTTTCTTGGTTCGCTTCCCGAATGTCCGCGCGTGGTTGAGTCACTCGACTGGTCAGAACAAGTGGAGTGATCCTCATGACATCAAATCATTCTGAATCACGAGCTGAGACTCTCACAAGAGTACTGGCAGACCATTATGGGACCCCGAAGCCTGCGGATCATCCAGATGACCCGTTCGAGCGTCTGATCAGGGTAGCTCTCGACCAAGCGTTGGACGCAAGGCAGATCACAATGGCGCTCGATGCTCTGCGCCAGGCCGGTTTGTTGAGCGCCGAGGTTCTTGCAGATGCCGACCCTGTCGAATTGGTCGACGCATGGCAACCCTTAAGGATTCGGCACCCGGAGAAGCTGGCAGCGCCGATTCGCAAGCTTGCCAAGTGGGTCGTCGAACGCCACCATGGCGATGCTCGATCACTGACAGATCCGGATGTCTCGACATCTCAACTTCGTGATGAGTTGCTCGCCCTCAACGGAGTAGGTTCCGCCACTGCCGATTCGATCTTGCTCCACGGCCTCGATCGTCCGAGCTATCCGCTCGATCGAGCGACCTATCGCATTTTCATTCGCCACGGCTGGCTCGACTCGTCCGCCGATTACGAAGAAGCCCGCTCCATTGTTGAGAGCCTCGCCCCCGACGCCGCCGCGAAGCTCGCCGAGTTTTCTGAATGGTTTACCCGAGTCGGATGCGACTTCTGCCGAGCAACCGTCCCCAAGTGCGAGAAGTGCCCACTCAAAGGGATGTTGCCTGAGGGTGGAGTCGTTGATCCGGGTGAGTAATGATGACAAATCAACAAAATCATAAATAGATGCGACGCTGTACCGTCCGGATCAACCCAACACTACCAGGAACTCGCTCTCTTGATGCGGAGCACTCTATCAATACCTGAGCGGTCGCGTTCTAATCGCGACATGAAAGAAGGCGGCCAGGTCACTCTGGGCGTTTTGATTTCCTGAACTGGGCACCTCTCCTTTGAACCAGGTTCGTACCCATGACAAGTCGTCGTGCGCTTACGGTTTCGCCGCTCTGGGTGCAAGGATCGATTCTGACGTTCATCATCGGGTTCTCGTTCTTGACCTTCTCTGCGCTACGAATCTACCAGGACTCGGCCCCTGTCCCTGAACAGATTGTTGACGAGTCGGGCAAGGTGCTCTTCACTAAGAAACAAATACTTGATGGGCAAGAGCAGTTTCTCACCTACGGGTTAATGCAGTTCGGCACTGTGTACGGACACGGAGCCTATCTTGGGCCGGACTTCACCGCCGATTACTTGCACCGGATGGCCTTGTTTATGAACAAGCATTATGGTGATAACGAGGTCGCGCGGGAGCGGACGCGACGTGAGCTTCAGGCCAACCGCTATGATCCCACAACGGGAACTTTGGTTTGGACCGCAGGGCAAGCCTTGGCCTTTGAAGTGATTCATCAGCATCTCAGCGATTCGGTCTATAACCGTACAGAGAGCGGTGCCGGGCTGAAGCCGAATATGATCACAAGTCCTGAAGATCGCCGAGCAATTACGGCGTTCATCGCTTGGACATCATGGACCGCTGTGGCACGCCGCCCCGATCAGACCTATTCGTACACGAACAATTGGCCTCCCGAGGAACTTGTTGGCAACACACTCACGGCCGATGCAATTATGTGGAGTGCCTTATCTCTGGTAACGCTCCTTGGCGGTACCGGCTTGGTTCTCGGCGTTTATGGTCGGCATTCCCAGGTCGTTGGATGGCACGAGACCGAGGAGCGACGCGTGCGGTTCGTACCACCTTCATCGGTCGCACTCACCCCGGCCCAGCGAGTGACCGCCTGGTTCTTTCTGGTCGTTGCCGCCTTGTTCCTGATCCAGAATTTGCTCGGCGGCGCGACCGTGCATTATATGGTTGAGGCGGGGGGGTTCTTCGGGATCGATCTCCCCAAATATCTGCCTTATAACTTGACACGCACCTGGCACCTTCAATTGGCAATCTTCTTCGTATCGACCGCCTATCTGGCCGCCGGAATCTTCCTTGCTCCTCTCATCGCCGGTCGTGAACCACGTGGGCAAGGAATTCTCTCGGCAATCCTTCTCGGGGCATTAGCCGTCGTCGTCTTTGGCAGTCTGGGAGGTGAGTATCTCAGCTTTCACGGCATGCTTCCGCGCGGCTTGAGATCGTTCTTCGGCGCTCAAGGGTGGGAATATCTCGACTTGGGACGGTTCTGGATGTATTTACTGATTGTGGGCATGGTGTTGTGGGTTGTGATCATCTACCGTGGTCTTCGGCCTCGGCTGGCGATCGAGAGCCGGGGGAATCTCCCCTGGCTATTCCTCTACAGTTCGCTGTCGATTCCCGCGTTTTACTCAATCGGCCTGATGACCCACACCCAAAGCACGTTTGCGATCGGCGACTTCTGGCGGTTCTGGGTTGTCCACCTTTGGGTTGAGGATTTCCTGGAACTGTTTACAACAATGCTTGTAGCCTTGATCTTTGTATTGATGGGGATTGTCTCAGAGCGATATGCAACGCGGTTAATCTATTTTGATGTGATGCTGTATTCGATCGGTGGAGTCGTCGGAACGCTCCACCATTGCTACTTCAGTGGTGGTCCCGCCGTTGAAATGGCGATGGGCGCATTTTTCTCGGCGGCTGAGGTGATTCCGCTCACCCTACTTACCGTTGAAGCTTGGTCGTTCCTCCAGCTTGGCAGTCGGCAACAGAGCGCCGACGATGCACCTTTCCCCCATCGTTATGCGGTTCTGTTTCTGGCCTCAGTGGGTTTTTGGAACTTTCTGGGGGCGGGGGTGTTCGGCTTTCTGATCAACTTGCCGGTCGTCAGTTACTATGAGATCGGCACGTTGCTCACATCGAACCACGGTCATGCGGCATTCATGGGTGTGTATGGTATGCTCGCTCTGGCGCTCCTGGTGTTTTGTACGCGTTACTTGGCCCAACCTGGAGACTGGAACGAGTCTCTGGTCCGGTTCTCGTTCTGGGCGACAAACATAGGCCTGATGCTGATGATCCTTGGTCACTTGTTCCCGCTGGGGGTCCTCCAGCTTGGCGACGTCGTGACCAACGGCTATTGGCACGCGCGAACAGAATGGTTCCTCAATTATCCATGGCTGTCCTGGGCGCGGATGCCGGGCGATGTGGTGTTCATGGCAGGCTCGGCCCCACTGGTCTGGATGACCCTGAAGATCGCGCTTCGGACGCGGAAGTCTCCGCCCCCTGTCGACCATAGTGGGGCCGCTCTCGAAGTAAGCTTGTACACGGAGATCACGCCGACTGGGGAGGTTGCGAGAGGCGGAACCAGTGTTGGCTGAACGGAACCGAACGATGTCGGAGGTGTGCTGCGATGTTGCCGAAACTGACCGCGTGGGGCATCACGTTCGACCTGGGGCTTGTCCTCCTGCTGGCGTACCTACTCATCTTGTGGGTTGGCGGTTGGGTTCTCGAATTGCTGGCGAGGGTTCACTACCATAAAGCTCAGAAGCATGCTCATCAGGGCTTTGCCTTCGATCTTCAACTTGACCGATATGAATGCCCACAGGGTGAGTTGCTCACCCTCCAGACCTTTGACGACCGGAACAAGTTGGCGATCTACAAAGCACCGGCCTCGTCGTGCAACGCGTGCGTCCTCAAGACGTTCTGCACGCCTCACGAGGAAGGCCGGCATGTCTACCGCTCGCTGGCCGAGTTCCAGGAGACCGACGTCGGCCAGTTCCACCGGTGGCTCTCACTGATTATCCTTGCGGTGTCCGTGGTATTTTCCGCTGGAGGGGTGCTTGCCTGGTGGAACAAACCTGGGGAGTGGCTGGTCGTGATCGCACTCGGGGTTAGCCTCGTACTACTTTGGCTGGATATCCGTGACAACCCGGCGAAGTCCGAAGGAGACGCGGAACTGATGGCGGAGATTACTACGGACAAGTGGTAAACACTCAGCCTTAACCTACGACTTGTAAAGCACTTGCGAGATGGATTCTTGTAAGGTAAAGTGCTCTTATCTCTTTTTGATAAAGTGGCTTTATCTCTCCGGGTTCACCATGGCCGACTGGAAGTTCTACGGTCGAGAAGAACAGCTTGCGGATTTGGAGCGGGTGCTCGAACGGAAACGGTGGTTTTTCGCCAAGGTTACCGGTCGTCGCCGAATCGGTAAGACCACGCTTATCCAGCAAGCGATGCGAGAAATTGGCAGCAAGCAGCCGGTTTTCTACGTTCAGATACCAGACTCTGAGCCAACTGGTGTCTTCTCAGCGGTGAATGATGCCTTGGAGACCTTCCAAGTGCCTACGGACCGCTATCCTCGACCTTGCAACTTACTACAGCTCGCAAAGTTACTAGAGACGATGGCAGAAGACAAATATATCCTGATTCTTGACGAGTTCCAATATTTCAATCGCAAAAGTTATGAAGAATTCTGCTCATATTTACAAGCATGTGTAGATCGTTTGGCTGCCAAGGCCGATCACGTCCGTGGAGGATTGATCGTCCTTGGCTCGATCCATACAGAGATGATGGCCCTACTAGAAGACCGTACGGCCCCGCTCTACAACCGCCTCACGGACACGATTGAACTTACACATCTCGACATAGGTTCGATTCTTAGCATCATTCGAGAGCACTCGGATTCGTCTCCAGAGCGTTTGCTTTTCCTCTGGAACCTGTTCGAAGGGGTACCAAAGTTTTACAGGGACTGCTACGAGCAAGGGGTGCTTGCCGCCGAAAGAAAGACCCTGCTGCGCCGAATCTTTTTCGAGAGTTCGTCGCCGCTCCGTTCGGAGGCTGAGAACTGGTTTCTTCGTGAGCTACGAGGTCGATACGACGTCGTTTTGAAGTTCGTGGCACGGAATCCCGGGCGGTTTCACAATGACCTCGTGCAGGCGATTCGAGAGGAGGGCGGCAGCCCAGATACTCAAATCGGTGGCTACCTGAAGATCCTCTCCGAACGGTACCGCCTGATTGAGCGAAAGCTACCGGTGTTTGCCAAGCCAGAGGCGAAGCGGGGCCGCTATTACGTCACGGATAATTTTCTCCGTTCATGGTTAGCAGCGCTGGCAAATCCGGTTTCCGCCATTGCGTTTCGACCTCTCTCCGACCTGATCGATGAAGCGGATCAGCGCCTTGCTGAAGTTGAAGGCGGAGCCTTGGAGAAGCTCGCTGGCCAACTCTACGAGGAGCGAAGCCGGAAGGGGATTGGGGATTTCCCGCTCAGTCATCGAGTTCAAGGTTACTGGGATAAGTCCGACACGGAGATTGATCTCGTGGCGGTCAATGAGCGTGAACAGTCGATCCGCTTTGGCTCCTGCAAACGCTCTCCCAAGAAGCTGCTCTCAGACGTGAATCGCTTCAAGCAGCACGTGGAGCGTTTTCTCAAAACGATGCCGAAGTATCAAGGGTGGACCCAGCAGTATGTCGGCATAGCACCTTCGCTTGATCCCCAGCAACGAGAACTCCTCATCGGCCACAATATCATTCCGCAAGACTTGACCGACTTGACGCTCGGCCTAATTTGAGTCGAACTGAAGGCGAATCGCCTGACGCTGACCCGATGAGTTTCGGTTTGAGCCAACGATGTGACAGCCTTTCAACTGTGGACCGGGGGCGTCGGCTGTGCTGTTCGGACGACGACATCGCTGTTGACAATTCCCTCTGAATTTTCGCACCCTTAGCCGGGTAAGTCCCCGTCCCAGGCACACTGTTCCGCCTGGGTCCAGTGCGAGTATGATCACCGCAAAACGAAGGAAAAACGTATGAGCGAACATCAAATCGTTGCGTTTCGAGCTATCGACGGCCCGGTTGGTACCGGCGACCTCGAGTACATGCGGAAGCAGTCCTCGCGGGCGAGGATTACACCCTGGTCGTTCGACAACGAGTACCACTTCGGGGACTTCGGGGGAAACTCCCTTGAGATGCTCCGCCGCGGCTACGATGTGCACCTGCATTATGCGGATTTTGGGATTCGCAAGCTGCTCATCCGGTATCCGTTCGGGTTGCCGAACGCTGCAGAGGCCGAGCTTTACTTCAACGCGGGTGCGCTGGAATTCGTCGAAGACAAGAAAGGACCGGGCGGAACCCTCTCCATCCAGCCCTCTCATGAACCTGGGGATCTGGATGGATTATGGGAATTCGACGAACTTCTCGATCGACTGCTTCCGCTGCGTGCTGAGCTTCTCGCGGGCGATTTGAGACCGTTGTACCTCGCTCATTTGGCAATCGCATGCGATAATGAACATGATCCCGAGCTAACGACGGAACGACCGGTCCCTGCCGGATTGGGACAGCTTTCGGATGCGCAACGGGCATTGGCGGAACTGTATGGACTCAGCGGTTCCTTGGTCGCCGCTGCGGCCCAGGAAAGCCCGCCGCTCGCAACCCAAGACGACCCCCAGGACTCGTACCCGGAGTGGCTTCGCGGCCAATCGCAAACAATAAAAGATGCTTGGCTTGCACAGTTGATGTCCCAATCACATGCGACCGTGAGAAACCAGATCTTGGCCGAGTTCAAGAAAAGTCGGCGTGAGCCGGTCTGGCCAACCGTTCGCCGAGATCGGACGATCTCCTCGTTGCTGGCTACGGCCGAAGCGATCGATCAGAAGGCGGATCGCAAAAAAGCTGAGGGAGTCGCTCGGGAGAGAACGAAAAGGCTCGCCGAAATTGCGACCAATCCGACTCGGACCCTGCGCGAAACTGAGGAACTCGCGAAGCAACGCTCGAAAGCAGCTTACACCCAAATCAGTACGCTCTTGGCAGAACTTCGTGAGTCACAGGCGGGCACGGATCAGTCCGAGGTGGCTGAGCAACAGGCTCAAAAGCTCAATCGCGAGAATCCGACGCTCCGAACTCTCGTCTCTGAACTCCGCAAGGAGGGATTCCTCACCAAGTGAAGACAACCTAGCCGCGACCGGCCCGCTCACGTCAACCTGCTTACTTCGGAGCGCCTGGCAGCGGCGTGGGTGCGGCGGGCAGGCTTGGGGGGACGTCACCGGGCTTCGGGAGCGGGATCGTATTGCCGAGCCCCTGTTGGCTGTCAGCCGCGGCTTGCTGCTTCTTGCGGTTCAGCTCCATCTGGATCGCGCCGTCAATGCCGGTGACGAGGTCCTGGGTCTGATCCTGCACGGGGGCGTCCTGGGGAGGCTGGAACGCAAAGCTCTCGGGCTTGACCTCGACGTTGAGCTTCACGTTCGAGTAGGTGATCACAATCCTTGAAGGCGCGACGTTCGGCGCGGCGGCCTGCTTACCGATGGGTCGGCCATCCGGCCCGGTTCGGCGATTGTCTTCAAGGACCGAGCGGGCCTTCCCCTCCATGATGACTTCATAGGGCCAGCCGTCGTCCTGACCGATCGTCAAACGGACAATGCTGGGGATGTAAGGAGGGAGCGAAACTGTTGGGCCGAGCGGCTGATTGTTGGGTCCGATCAGTCCGTCGCGATCTCTCCAGGTTCCGCCCAGGATCCAGACGGGTCTGCCATCGACGGTTGCCGACTCTTTGCTGTCGAATTTTACCGACTTGCGGAGCCCGACTAGGAGCGCATCTGGTCCGGAGAAGCCGAGGGTCGTGAGGACCTTCTCGCGGAAAGTGGGATCGACGTCGGAGGCGGAGAGCTTTTGAAGGATGGGAGCGATTTCGAGTTTGCGGTAACTCTGGCTTTTGAGGATTTGCTCATAATTCCACAAGGTCTTGCCGTCACAGACCGAGAGCATGGTCCCCTTGGCATCGCCGAGCCCCGAGAGGGTCAACTTCATGGAGACTTGGTAATCCCCCCCCTTCATGTACTGACCGGCGAGCTCGAAGTTCTGGCCGAGCATGATGACTTTTTGGAGAATATCGGCTGTAACGGTTTTGAGGGCTTTAACCTTTGCGATGGCGGCGTCGAGGAAGGTCTCGGCCTCAGTAGGGGGCTCAATAACCGCAGGTACTGTTGTCGCAGGGAGTTGCGCCGGAGCAGGTGCCTGTGCGAAAGCAAAGATACTGGATGCCATCGCCACCAGGGCGAACGTCAACGCGGTTCGAATGGTGGGCATGATGGGGTTGCGCCGTAATTTCTCAAGGGTGGGGATGGAACGCCCGATCTTATCCCTGAGCGTGGAAGTGGGCAAGGCCAAGTCGAACCCCCAACTCGCACAACGCAGAGCAAGGTGAGCCACTTCACTTCGACTGAAGTTGCAAGCCTTGCGATCCGACCAGGATGGTTAGGAACGCGGACGGACTTCAGCCATCGACCTGTCGAGGGACTGGCTGGTATGTGCTGAAGTCATAGCAGGAGGTCTATAGACGATGAATACGTTTTTCGCTCTAGCTCTGGCGGCAGCGACCGTCGGGTCTGGTTTGGGATACAGCAAGCCGGGCGTCGGAGGCAAGAAGCTTCTTCGCTCTCACGTTGTGGCTGATGGCCCCGCCCCTCCCGGTGGAATGATCCAGCCTCCCCAAGGGGGCGGCCCTGGCGGTGCGCAGTCGGGACGTCGGTTCCCGAACACCCGAAGCCAGGTCTTTTTCCTCGACCCTTCCAAGATGAACATTGGCTGGCAGTCGGGCGGACAGGGCGAACAGCGGGTCTTCCTGACCCACGACCAGCCGGTCCCCTTCCGATACAACTTCAACCAGGGCTTCATCTACCGTTTGAAGCTCACCAATATCCCCAACCACCCCGACCAGGCGCTCTACCCGACGATCGAGGTTGCACCCTCGACCCCGGCGACCGACGCCTACCTGACCCACAACCCGATTCCGTTGCAGTTCACCCCTGAAGATTTCGAGCAGGTGATCGACGGTGGCAACTTTGTCACCAAAGTCATCTACCTGCCCGATCCCAAGTACCAAGAGCTGGCGATCGCCGGCGTCGAGACCCTGGTTTCCACTCGGCTTGAGCCTGGTGTTGACCCGATCCTCGAAGCCGACAAGCGTGGCACCATCTTGATGATCGTTCGCCTCGGCCAGATCGACCTGGAAATGGGTAACGTCGGTGGTGCGGTCTCGGCCCCGGTCAACAATGGTGGAATCGCCCCCGGCACGACCACGATTTTGCAGCCAGGTAGCCTGCCAATCATCGAGTCGGCCCCGGTTCAGCCCTTGCCCGCCGAAGCCCCAGCCCCTGAAGTTCTGACGGCCCCCCCAGTCTTGCTAGACCCGGCTCCCCCGGCTCCGGCCCCTGGTGACGCCGCCCTCTTGATCCCACCGGCCCCGGCCCTGCCGAGCCCGGAACTGCCGATTCCTGTCCCCGCCCCAACCAGTGGTAATTGATCGATTGCCGATCTGACCTGAGCCGACAGTTGTCGCCTTGTTGACTCTCATGCCCCGGCGGAACGCGGAGGATCGCGATCCGCCGGGGTTGTTCCTTACTTCCTTCCCAAACTCATCACCACGTGTCTGTCTAAGCCTGAGTGTGGAGTTCGACGCGATCGTCGAGTCTCGTAGAGTGGGGTTCAAGCCCGATCTACGATGAGTTCACACGTGCGAATGATGGACTGCGAGGTTTTAGGATACTCGCGATGAGCCGACACGCAGACCTTTGCCGCCGGGCCGTCGGCTGGACCGCCCGGCTGGTATTGCCGCTGGGCCTGGCCTGGTGCGCGACCGCCATGGCACAACAGCCTGTTCCACCTCCGCAACCGACAATCGAAAGCACTCCAAATCCGTCGCAAATTGCACCTCTCTCAGGCGCGCTCCCCGAGATCATTGATAACACCGCGCCCATTGTCGCCGCGACGCCGACCTTCCCGGGCGTGCCCAAGGGGGTCGAGATTGTCCGGTTCCACGGACCGGAAGGGGTTGTGCTTGAAGTACTTGGCCCGATGCCCGAGGCTGTCCCCCAGGGCGATGGACATGGGTTGGCCACGGTCGGCTTGAAGGTGGGCGTGGGCTATCGCCTCAGGCTATCCAACTTGCCAAACAGACCTGGCGAAGAACTCTACCCAGTAGTCGAGATTGTCGGCCACTTGCACAGGCCCGAACATATCGATCCCTCCAAATATCCAATTCGCATCGTGTTCTCGGACGAAGATCTTGATGATGCGGTTGATCGTGGTAGGCTCGTCACTCAGGCGATCTATCTGGAAGATCCCGACCATGCCTTACCTGTTGATACGACCAAGGATGCGATTCCGATCGTGTCGCTAACTCCTGCGGAAGACCCGCTCAAGGTGTCGTCAGCTCTTGGACGGGTGATGGCTCTCGTGCGGATCGGTGGCCGCCGACCGACCCAGGACGAGATCGCTCTCGATGCCACAGCCGGGTCGTTCGCGATGATGTCGCTGAATGGTTCGGGAGCGTGTCCGTTCACCTTCTCGTCGGGTGACCACTGCAAACTGCCCTGTGGACCGGCGTGTGGAACTCCTCCCCCTGCAGGACGGCCCTGGCTCCCCAAGGACGAGTTCCTCTGTGATGGCGGCGACCGTGGCAGCAAGGTCGGTTTTGCGGGTGATGGAACGCTTCGCGGAATCGACCCACGCGACGCTGTGATCAACTTCCGCCAGGCGAACTACGACCAGCTCCAGCCTCAGTTCGACGAGCTCAAGGCTCAGTTTGATGCCGGTAAGCTGAGCCTCTCTGAGTATCTTGCGAAGCAAGATCGCCTGGCCCGTTCGGTGGCTGGAGGTGACAAGAAGCCCAAGGTTCTTCCGACGAACGTGGTCTGTATTTACGCTCCGCGTTTTGCACTCGTGCGAGTCAGTGTCGGGGCCGACGCCAATATTGCGGTCCAGGGCACAGCCAAGTCCGAGTTCCGCCAGCGCATGGAAATGGCGGCCCTGAAAGAGGGGCCTAAGAAGATGACCCAGAACCAAGGCCCCGAAATCGGTCTCCACCGAGCTCGGGCGTCAATGGCTCGGGGCCGAATCTATGCCGGCGAGAAGAGTGAGCTTCGCGTCCTGAGCGGCTACATCGACCTGACCCACATCGCAGGCAACGTCAAGGTTGTTGGCGTTGAGGCCAGGAAAGGCCGCCAGAAGGCCGGTCTGATGGGCGAGCAAGTCCGCGTGATGCTCCAGAAAAGCGTCGAGAGCGCCGTGCTGACAGGGATTGTCGAAGGGGCCAACGAGACGGTTTCGACCTGGAAACCTAACGAGATGGTCGGCCTGGAGACTCCGCCCAATAAGCCGGGACTTGCCGTGATCAAACGAGTTGATGTCACCGATGCCGAGGCTGGCGACACCGTCACATTCACGATCCAGTACCGCAACATGGGTAACACTCCAATCGCGGCTGTCTCGGTGATTGATAGTCTTCTCCCCCGTTTGAAGTATGTCCCTGAGAGCGCCGATGGCACAAAGGGAGCCGTCTTCAGCGCGACCGAGAACAAGGTTGGCTCCACGGAACTCCGCTGGGACCTGCCAGGAGTCCTCGCACCCAACGCGGAAGGTTACGTGACGTTTAAGGCGATCGTTCGCTGATCTTTGCTTCGCAGATTCGGTACTGAGTCGAGACAGCCCGTAGAGCCTTCTGCGGGCTGTCTCTGCCATGTAACCCAGAAAACCGAGGTCAGAGAGAACTGTTGAGTACGGTCCCAATTTCCCCTGGCCAACAATTGGTACGAACATGAATTCTAACCCTGGTACTGATTTTTATCGCCGGGTAGGCCCCGCTTCCTCGCTTGCTAAGATTGAGTTAGACTCTTGAAATCGACGAGCGGCCAGACTTTCGGGTGGCCCTGGCACGCTAGACGAGCCTATCTGTAGCCTGACATTAGCGATGGATAGGTATCAATCGACGGGGCTATATCATGGGTCACACGGATTACACAGGATTGCTTTATGCGAGTCCCTCGCTGAGAGACGGGTTCGCTCACGTCTTGGATGTCGGCGGGACTTTCGACGATTACAACTATGGCGATTCCGACTCCGATTCCGATGAAGTCGCGATTGCTGCGGATTGGTACGCTGTTGGAGCAGACCTCGACCACGCGATTGGACGATATGCAGCAAGTGTGGGGCATGGGGGTAGTCGTGCCAGATCATCCAAATCCGAATGAAGCAGAATCTGCGCCACTCGACCCGGGAGAGAGTTTTGCCAAGACTCAGGTCTTTGTTGCAGATACGTCACGGACTCAGAGTGATCATGGCCGAACATCTGTTGCTAGGTTAGCGTTTCGCTCTTCCACAACGGATGATGGCACAATACAAGAGTTCACTCAACCCGCACCCCAGCGCCGAACCGCCTCTGCAATCAAAGGTACGGCCGCCATCGCACCAACGCCGAAATCTCCGCATGCCAATCGCTTGGCTTGAGGGGCGATGAGTACGACTTTGGAGGCATGTTTGGCGAAAACTTCCGACGCTTCGTCGAGTGACCATCCCTGACTCTGCCGACCATCTCCATGATCGGCCAGAATTTGCCCGAGGTGCCTTCGAGTGATCGGGCTCTCCCACATTCGCGTATTCATGGCGGGGGCCAGAACGATGGGGCGTGCGAAATCCCAGGCCCGGAGCACACACGTTAGGCAGTTGTCACAGAGCCCCATCGCCATCTTGGCGAGAGTGTTTGCATCCAGAGGTGCGAGGACGAACACGTCAGCCCATTCACGCAAAGCGATATGAACGACGAGGTCGCCGCGACTCCAGCCTTCGCTGGGCCACTCATCGGCGTCGCGGTAGAGAACTTGTTCGGCAGCATCGCCGATCAATTCGTTGGGCCCAAAGAAGTAAAGGGCAGGCTCGGTTGCCACGATCCGGACCGAATGGCCAGCATCGCGTAAGGTCGCGTACAGTTCGGGAACCTTGATCGCGGCGACTGATCCGGTCGCGCCCAACAGTACGCGAGCCACGGTTAGCGGACCTCCGCAGTAAGGGGCTCCATGGTCACGCCAAGGACCTCGGTCAACCGATTCCAGAGCGCAACCTGAAGCTCTCGATGCTCGCGGCGGGTCAAGAGCAAACGCTCATGGGCGCGACTGGTGAGCACATTGACAACCGCCTTGAGATCAGCCTGAATCAGGCCCTCAAGATCTTCATATTCTGCAGGCAAGTTGAGCGAACGAAGAGGTGCGGACGACTTGTCGCGGCTGGACATTGAGAACCCTCCTTGGCCGGAATGTCGAAGTCGGTGCGTAGATTCCACCACGCCAGAAGCACAGGCTAAACCGACCTCGACTCTCCGGTCAAGAACATTTCGAAGCAAATGAAGTGAAGTAGGCGAACACCTGAAGATGGGTACAGCATGAACGACTGCGCCGACGAGTCACTCGTGGTGCCGATCGCCCGACGAATCGGGACAGAAGACAATGAGACGTGAGATGTGAAGAGATCAGAACCAAACAGGCTCGGGTTCGCGTCGTGCGCCTGGCCCGAGGGCATCTTGCACAAGTTCGACCAGTCGTGGACCGTCGATTAGCTCGATGGGATGCTCGGCGACAAACTTCTCAGCCGCCAGAGTGAATGTTCGCGTCGTAACAAAAAACCCCTTGTGGCTTCGTGTGTGGTGGATGGTTCCCAGAAACTTTTGAAGCTCGGGGGAACCGACAACACCCTTACTATAGTATTTGCACTGAACAACCCCGACCAGTCCCGACTTCCGAACAAGGAGATCTGCCCCTTCATCGCCGGAACCGCCGACCCGCTCAACCGCGTAACCCATGGCCTCGAACAGCTCAGCTACGAACTCTTCAAAGCCTTCTGGTGTGAGGGTATGTAGCTGGGAGAGTTTCAGATCCGCACGCTTCGCCTGGTTTCGGAGTCGTTCGACGTGTTCGCGCCCATCGCGAACGGTATCACGCATCACCTTGACGTCGGCTTCGACGCGAGCTTGTTGAACCGGGTCGGTGAGCTTGGCTCTGTATCGATCGACTTTGAACAACGCGTTCTCGATCGTGTTATCAAGCCTAGCTCGTTCGGCTTTGGTGAGCTGGTTCTGGTATCGACGGAAGATCGAGAACTCCAGATGTTCAAGAGCCCCGGCCAGCTCAGCCTTCGAGCGGATTGCCGGAGCGTCGTCGTAATATGGGGCGGATAGGAACAGAGAACCCTGACTCGCGGAACTTGCGGTGGCCGAATCCGTCGATAAGGCTTCGTCTTCGCTACGCGTTTTTAGCCACTCGATCAACGCTTGTGCACATTGCGGACCCAAACAATCCATTGCGACTCATGCTCCCGGACAGGCTCGTGTTGTGACCTCTTCTCAGAATCCGATCATTCCAGAATGGTCGACCGGTCCGTCGAGTGCAAGGGAAATCGGTCTTACCTGAGTTGACGAGTCGCCGTCCTCTTCTTGAAACTGTAGGCCACACTTGGAATTAGGACAATCCAATCATGGCTGATATTGCTCTCATCCTGCCTGCGGCTGGAACCTCGACCCGGTTCGGCGACCCGACTCAGAAGAAGATCTATGCAGACCTGGATGGTCGCGCCGTTTGGCTCCGAGCGGTTGAGCCGTTCCAAAACCGAGACGACATCGCGCAAATCATCCTAGCGATCCACCCGGAGGATCGCGAACTTTTCGAGCGTCGCTATAGCGCCAATGTTGCCTTCCTGGGAATCACGGTCATTGACGGTGGTGCCGAACGACACGATACCGTGGCCGCCGCCTTGAACTGTCTGAACGATGACTGTCGATACGTCGCCGTTCACGATGCCGCTCGCCCTTGCGTCACCTCTGAACTGATCGATCGGATCATCGCGGCTGCTCGGCAGTATGGAGCAGCGATCCCCGGAGTCGCCGTCGCCGATACGCTCAAGCGAGGTGACTCCGAGGGGTTGGTAGTCGAGACTGTGCCACGGGCGGGGCTCTATGGCGTGCAAACGCCCCAGGTCTTCCGACGTGACCTGCTAGAGGCGGCTTATGCGAATCGAACCAAACTCGGCTCTGCGATCACCGACGATGCCCAACTCGTTGAAGCACTCGGCGAGAAAGTGATGCTCGTGTTTGGTTCGTCGACGAACATCAAGATCACGACAGCCGTTGATCTAAAACTGGCCTCGGCGATTCTACAGGCCCTGCCCAAACCGAAACGTGAGGGATCCGCTCACCCGTTTGGAGATGAACACAAGATGTGGTGAGTTTATTTGTGGAACAAGAGCGTCTCTGCCGTCTTGGTCAAGATCCACGCTTTGTCGTCGTTGGTCAGGAAGTCGAGTCGATCGCGAATCAGGGCGATGCTTTGGTTATAGGTGTGGTCGACGACCTGGAATGGGCAATCGCTTTCCCACATGCATCGCTTTGATCCATAAGAGGCGACGACTTTTTTGATCAACGGACCGAGATCGTCATAGGGCGGTGTCTTCTTGCCCAAAGCATAGAACGCGCCAATCTTTACGTAAATGTTCGCATGCTTTGATAGAAGACATAAGGCTTCAACATCGGTATCGCGAATCGTGCCATCGACTCCGATTCGTCCCAGGTGATCAATGATCACCGGGGTATCGGGAAACGTAGTACACATGCGATCGACTTCGGGGAATCCGCTGGGATCGATCAGGCAGCTCAAGGCCTGCTTACTCTTGGCGGCCTCGGCGAACATCGTCTGGTAACCTGCCGGTTCCAGCCACTTGGCCGGAGGTTGCTTGCTAAAGAATGGCTGAATGCGAAAGGCTCGGACACCCTTAGGGGCCAGGTCTCTCATCGCCACGTCGGGATGGGGGGCCAAGGGATCAACGATCCCGGTCCCTACGAATCGGTCGGAATAGAGCTTGATCATGTCAAGCATATACGAGTTATCAAATTGATAATAACTCATCTGGATCAGGTTGACACGTCCCACACCGGCAGGTCGACAGAGCTTGAGTAGCTCCTCGGCTGTGAACGATGGGGGCTTCATGTCCGTGACGGTAAACCCTTTCGCCAAGGGGTAGTGAGCCAGGTCTGGGGTCCAAACATGCGAGTGGGCGTCAATGTATGTTTCAGGCATGGCGGCTCAGTCCTGTACGATCGGGGCAGTGATGAAAAGCCTGGGGCCGTTAAGGTTCACGGCTCGTTTTGATCCGGGACCTCAGCCGAGCTTCGGCAATCCCCAATCCGGTCGAGAGGGGATGGGAAGAATCTAGGCCTAGGCCAGGATCTCGGGAATGACCCGCCCTTCACCGGCGATGGTCTGGGGCCTCCCCAGGCGATCCGTGAGGGTCAGGTTGGGGTCGATCCCAAGGAGGTGATAGGCCGTGGCAAGGATATCCTTGGGGCTGATCGGTCGTTCGATCGGGTCGCTTGCGATCTTGTCGGACTTGCCGAGGACGACCCCTCGTCCGATGCCACCACCGGCCAGCACGGCGGAGTAGCACCTCGACCAGTGGTCGCGGCCTCCCCCTTTATCGGTCGAGAGTTTTGGTGTGCGACCATGTTCACTCAAGCACATCACGAGTGTTTCGTCGAGCAACCCTCGTTCGTCAAGATCGACGAGTAGGCCTGAAAGGGTTTGGTCAAGGCCGGGGAGGAGTTCATCTTTCATCCGGGGGAAGTGATCCCAGTGCGTATCCCAACCGGTCCCCGCGAGCCCGTACTCGTCCCAGAACACCGTCATGAACCGGCCCCCGGCTTCGACTAGCCTACGGGCCGTCAGCGAGGCCTGGCCGAACAATGTCATGCCGTACGACTCGCGAACCCGGCTTGATTCGCGATCGAGGTCAAAGGCCTCGCGAAGTTTCGCCGACTCGAGCAACGAATAGGCCATCGAGCGGTGCCGGTCGATCCCTGAACGGTCGGCGTCCTGGTCGTGCCTCAAAGCCTCGATCTGATGGAGCAGGGATTTCCGCTTGTCCAGTCGGTCGAGTGTGACCGATGTGGCGGTCGGATCGACCCCAAGACGAAAGCGGCTTGCCGGGGTGACACCGCGATAGGGCTCCAGGTCGTCCCAGCTTTTCTCTTGGAGGGTTTTTTTGGCTTTGACGGTTCCCTTGCCATCGAACTCGACGGCGATCGGGTCGAAAGCTCCGCCAAGAAACCCGGCGTAAGGCCCCGCACGGGCCACTTCTCCGATGCGCTGACTGCTGAAAGCCCAGGGAAGAACTAAGTTCCGAGGAACGTCGGCACTCGACTCAAAACCGAGCCGGTCTGCGTAATCGACCACTGAGCCGATGAAGGGGTGGTGCGACGGGTCGCGAGGGTTGAGTTCCTCGGGCCCGATGATCCGAGGGATCCCAGAAAGTGCGTAAGCAACCCCATGAAGTGGGTACGGGTGCGTCACCGAGCGAATGATTGCCACCTTATCCATGACCTTGGAGAGGAGTGGCAAACGATCGCAGATGTTGAAACCAGGAATGCTTGACGGGATCACCCCGAACTCGCCTCGGATACCAGAGGGGGCGTCAGGCTTGGTATCAAACGTCTCGAGCTGGCTGGGAGACCCATAGAGGAAGAGCAGGATGCAAGCCTTGGCCCTACCGAATCCAGGGAGCTCCGCTGTCGACGGGGTTGCACCCAGGAGTCTGCGACTTCCTCCCAAGCTCATAAGGCCGAGCGAGGAGACCTGGAGCAGGTCACGTCTGGTCAAGCCGTCGCAGAGCTGTTTCGGACTTCCTAGAACTCGGATCATGGTCCACCCCCTGCCTGCTTTACGTTACTGGACTTAACTATGACAGATTTCCCCAATTGTTCAACAAGGATCATTCAAGGACCACAATTGGCTTACCCCCTCACCTTGGTTCAGAAGGAGCACATGATGGACAAACCGACATCTCGCGAAGAAATCAGGACGACTTGGGTCGAGGGGCGGGTTATCCTTATCGACATGGAACCGATTAGCCAAGATCTTATGCTGAAGGGTATGTACGACCGCGATCGGTCGGCTGATGGTCGCTACCTGGTCGGGGTCCGGACGACTGGTATTTATTGCCTGCCGTCATGCCCAGCCCGCAAGCCGAAGGCTGAGAACGTTCGCTTCTTCTTGGCCGAAGAGGATGCGCGCCGGGCCGGGCTTCGAGCCTGTAAACGCTGCCGTCCCAGCTCATTTTATCGCGACTTCGACCCTGATTATAAGGCGGTCGTCGCTCTCGCGACCGAGATCCGGCTCGACCCATGCAAATTCGCGGGTGTTCCTGACCTCGCTAGGGAACTTGGGCTCGGTGTGACCAAGGTTCACGAACTGTTCCGGAACCACTTCCATAGGACACCCGCTG